>CAZBJQ010000074.1:0-13507 GCA_964492235.1 uncultured Anaerolineaceae bacterium
CCTCCACCGCCAGCTGCCTCGCCTCCCCCAGCCTCATCACCGCCCCCTCTCCGTATTGCTTGCGGATCTGGGCAAACGCGGCTTCGAGGGCCTTGTCACGATCGGTAGGCATTCTGGACCTCGTTGGTAGGGTATCGACGGAGTCTAGCAGAACTCGAAGAGCAAGGCAAGAACGCGGTCGGCCGAGGGCGCGAAGACCGGAGAAACCAATCGCCGGCGAAGGACGAATCCGTTCGCCGGCAACAAGAACGCCCCGCTATGCCGTGTGCAGCCAGTATTTGAACCTGCTGTTGCAGGCAGAGCTCGACCCCGGGGTTCCGCCTTGGCTCAGGCCTATCGCGTCCCCCCATTGAAGTGCGAGCCCCATTTGGTAAGTGTTGGCTCAATACGGTGTGCGGCATCACGCGCACAGCAGGGTCACCCCGTGTATACCATGAGTGACCGGGGTTGACAATGCGGCTTGTCAAGGGCCTTGCCGGTGGGTCGGTCCGCTTGAGGCCGGCGCGTGCTGGTCCCTCGGATTACTCGCTTACCCGCAAGTGCAGCTCCTTTAACTGGTCAGGATCCACGGGCGACGGCGCTCCGCCCATCACATCGCGGGCAGCCTGGTTCTTGGGGAAGGCGATGACCTCGCGGATATTCGGCTCTCCAGACAGAATCATGCACAGCCGGTCGATGCCTGGAGCGATTCCGCCGTGCGGCGGCGTGCCGTACTCGAATGCCTCCAGCATGTGGCCGAACCTTTGTTGAACCACATCGGGTTTCAGGCCGATCAGCCCGAAGACTTTCTCTTGGAGCCCCCGATTGTGGATTCGGATCGAGCCGCCGCCGACTTCGTAGTCGTTGAGCACGAGATCGTACTGCTGGCCACGCGCCCGGCCTGGATCGGAGTCCAGCAGGGGAATGTCATCGATCATGGGTGAGGTAAACGGATGATGGCTCGGGTCCCATCGCTTTTCCTCCGTGTTCCAGGTGAAGAAGGGGAAATCGGTGACCCAACAGAAGGCCAGCACGTTCCCATCGCGCAGCCCGAGCCGGTCAGCCAGCAGCACGCGCAATCGTCCAAGCGCTTCGTAGGCGACAGCCGGCTTGTCGGCGACGAAGAGCAGCAGATCTCCGGGCTGCGCCTCCAATCGCGCAAGCAGCGCCTGCAAGCGCTCCTGCGACAGGAACTTGGAGAACGATGACCGCTGGTCGCCGTCTGCTGCCACGGCGAGATAAGCCAAACCTCTGGCCCCGTAGTCCGCCACGAACTGCGTCAGCTCGTCGATCTGCTTGCGGCTGTATCCGCCGCACCCCTTGGCGTTGATGCCCTGCACCATGCCATCCTGCTGGACAGCGCGCTCAAACACCTCGAAGCCCGAGGTGGCTGCCAAGTCGCTGACGTCCTTGAGCTCGAGACCGAATCGGAGATCGGGGTTGTCCTTGCCGAACCGGCGCAGCGCTTCGGCATAAGTCAGGCGCGGCCAGGGCCGGGCGAGCAGGCGCTTTTCCGGAACGAGCGCTTCCACCATCCCAGTGAACAGCTCCTCGATCAGACGCAGGATGTCCTCTCTCTCGATGAAGGACATTTCGAGGTCCAGCTGGGTAAACTCGGGCTGGCGGTCGCCGCGCTGGTCCTCGTCCCGGAAGCAGCGGGCGATCTGGAAGTAGCGCTCGACCCCGGCCACCATCAACAGCTGCTTGAGCTGCTGTGGGGACTGTGGCAGGGCGTAGAACTCGCCTGGATACAGCCGGGATGGGACGAGGTAGTCGCGCGCCCCCTCGGGGGTCGTCTTGAACAGGGCGGGGGTTTCGATCTCCAGGAAGTCCCTGGCCGAGAGGAAGTCGCGGATGTACTTCACGACCTTGTGGCGCAGCTCCAGGTTTCTCAGCATCCGCTCCCGGCGCAAATCGAGGTACCGGTATTTGAGGCGGACGGTCTCGTCGACAGCCGTCTCCTCATTGATGGCGAACGGCGGGGTCTTGGCCGCGTTCAATACCATCAGGGAGGTCACGTCCACTTCGACGGCGCCGGTTGGCAACCCCGGGTTCTCCATCCCCTGTGGACGCCGCCGCACGACCCCTTCCACCTGCAGCACCCACTCCGGCCGCACGGCCACGGCGGCCTGGTGGGCGGCAGGCGAAGCATCGGGATTGGTCACAACCTGGACCAGTCCCCAGCGGTCGCGCAAGTCGAGGAACGTCAATCCGCCGTGATCGCGACGTCGGTGGACCCAGCCGGCCAGCCTCACGGTTCGGCCGACGTGCTCGTCTCGGAGCTCGCCGCAAGTATGTGTCTTCAGCATGCTTCCTCCTGCAGGACAAGCACAACGCCGCCCAAGTCGGCAGACTGCGGGCGGCGGGTGATTCCGCATGGACCCGCATGACGCCGCACGAGGGCCCTTCAAACCCGTGAACCTATCCGACCTCACGACGGGGAACGGGGCGCCGAGCGAGGAGATTGTGCCCCGGTGATGTCGCCGGATTATAGCATGCGGGTGCCGGGCCGCATCCCGGCGACGGACGATGGCGGCGCACCGGTCAAGCGCCTTCAGCCAGCCTCCTCCAACCGGCGCAGGTCAGCCGTCGTGTCGACGTCCAGCCCGATTCTTGGATCGGCCGATATGCCAGCCATGCGAAAGCGCTCGAACAACGCCCGCCCGCCGAGGTCGCCCCGCAAGGTCGAGAACGCCTCGAAGGTGACCCGGTCAAACAGGACCGGATTGGCCCAGCGTTCTTCGATTCTGGGAGCGACGATCGGCGTCAGCGTCTGGCGGTGCTCGTGCACCAAGGTGCGTATGACCTGCGGGGTTACGAAGGGCGTGTCGCACAGGAGAAACACCACTGCTTCGGCCACGCGCTGCACGGCCGCCAGCCCGGCCTGAACCGACGTGCTCTGGCCCTGCTCCCATTGGGCATTGCGCACCACGCTCACGCCTTCCCCTGCGATCGCCTCACGGACCCGATCCGCCTGCTCGCCGAGCACCACGACGACTGGGGACAGGCCGGCCTCCAGCGCCGTGCGCACGGCATGCCAGACCAGTGGTTTGCCACGCCACGGGATCAGCTGCTTCGATCGGCCCATGCGACGGGAGCCGCCGGCCGCCAGGACCACGCCAGCCACACGTCCAATCACTTCGCGCACGACCCGGCTGCTTTCGGCCGAGGCCAGGACCACGGCGCGTACCCGATTCTCCTGAAGGACCCCCTGCGCCACCTGGCGCCCCGCGGCCTGGCGAGTTTCGTCGTCGGCCTTGTTCAAGACGACGCGCACATCCGCCGCCCGTGGGATGGCCTGCAACCCTCCTTCGCCGGCGCGCAGGACGGCGGCCACATCGGACGCGGTGAGAGGCGAGTCTTCCGCCCTTCCGAGGATGGCCGCGATTCGTTCCGGGCGATGGACATAGTCTGAGCTCAGGCGTTGACCCACGACGTCGAGCCCTGCCACGAGCACAACCAAGTCGCTGAACGAGGGGATGACCGGCTCATGCTCGGCCGGGGCCTTGAGAGAGCGACCCCGCGCACCGTCCGCCTCTACCAGCAAGACGCCGCCCGCCTGTCCGACGAGCTTCCTGACCGATTCCAAGACGGACAACTCGAGTCCGAGCCACTTCGGCTCGGTGGAGGCGATTCGGCCCGTGATCAGGATGCTCCCTGGATGCTCAAGGAACGGCTGGACGCCGGGAATCCCTTGGCGGTCCTCGAGGATCAAGTGATCGGTCGCCAGCTGCCGTTGATGCAGCGCCAGGCGAGTGGTGGTCGTCAGCACGACGGGAATCTCGGCGGCCAGCTCCGCTGCCAGACGTCCCATCAATGCCGATTTGCCGCCGGCGCCGACGAAGGCACACGAACTCCTCGAGGAGACCCGCAGCGCATCGGCGAGCCGCATCTCAGCCTCGCAACACCCGGCGAATCTCGGGCCGGGTGAGAACCGCTTCGAGCACACCGCCGCCCACAGCCAACGCCTTGTCGGAGATTTCGGAGCAGTACCGCAGCTGGTTGCGAGGATCGAGGTCGCCGATCTTCTCGCCTCGGCGGACGGTCAGCCCATCGTGGATCAGGCCGCGCACGGCACCGTCGAAGGGGGCTGTCACTTCACGCCTGCCCACCTTGGTCACGGTCTGACCCGCCGCCACCAGGGAGCCCAAGGCTGCTACCGCCCGCATGATGCCATCCTCGGGCGCCCGCAACACTCGCCTGTCGGCCTGGCCGGCGATCTCTCCCGGCTGCCCGGAATCCGGTTCGGCGGCCCCCTCCCAGAGGACGCGCCCCAGATGGTGACCACGTTGCGTCTCGACCACGGCATGGCAATCCACACCGGCGGTGAACCCCGGGCCCAGGCCGACGACCAACGGTGCAGCGTCCAGGTCGAGTTCGGGCGGGGCCTTGCGCATCCTGGCGTCCACGATCGCAACCGGCCGCAGGCTATGTCGGAGGCTTGCTTCTGCATCCGCGACGACGGCGATTCGTCCCGCGCCCACCGCCCGCCGCGCCGCCTCCACCTCTTCAGCATAGACCCCCTGAATCCCCTCGACCTCCACCGCTCCAGCATAGACGGCTTCAGCGAAGGACACCAGCCGGCGGATAGCCCGCGGCTGTGGTAGTTCAACGATGATCACGCCGATCCCGCTGCGGAACAAGCGCGCCGCCACCCCGCTGGCCAGGTCTCCACCGCCGCGCAGCAGGACGAGCGGGGCGCGGTCGCTCATGGGTTCGCTGCCTGCTCCAAACCCTTGAGCACCCGTTCCCCCGTCAGCGGGAATACATCGAACCAGACGCCCGTAGCGTCGTGGACGGCGGCTGCGACAGCGGGGGTGAATGGAAGGTACGGCATCTCGCCCATGCCGCGCGCCCCCCACGGGCCGCGTGGGTCTGCCTCCTCGAGAATGACGCTCTGCACGCGGTCGGGGATATCGAGAATGGTGGGGATCAAGTACGTTGAAAGGTGGGCGGTCTGGACATACCCGCCCGGCTGCTGGAAGTCCTCAAGCATGGCGTAGCCCTGCGCCTGCACGACCGCTCCCTCGACTTGGCCCCGGACTCCTTGCGGGTTAATGGCCCTACCCACGTCGTTGGCGCACACGACGTCCAGCACGGCCACGGTGCCGGTCTCGGTATCGACCTCCAGCGTCACCGCCTCGGCGACGTAACCGTAGGCGAAGTTCGGTACCGACCGCCCGGTCTCAGGGTCGAGCGGCGTGGTCGCCGGGGGGACGTAGGTGTAGGAGGCGCGGGCCGGACGGTCTTCGGCTCGCCAGCGCTCCATCGCCGCCTTTGCCGCTCCGCGTATGGCATTTCCAGCCATGAACGTCATGCGCGAGGCCGAGGCCGACCCCGAGTTCCCGGTCTGAGCCGTATCCGACGTCACCAACCGCACCCGCTCGACCGGCAGGTTGAGCGCCTGGGCAGTCATCTGCGCCAGGACGGTATGCGCCCCCTGCCCGACTTCGGCGGCGCCGTGGTAAAGGAAGGCTTCTTCGATCTCAGCCCGACCCCGCAGCTCGATCGTGGCCGTGCATTGCTCCGGAGCGCCGAAGGAGAAGCCGACGTTTTTGAAGGCACAGGCGAAGCCGATTCCCCGACGAAGGTGTCCTTGACGCGGCCGACGGGTCTTAGGTCTCTTCCAGCCGCCCGCCGACCGCTGCCAGCCGGCAGAAGCGGCGCATGCTTCCACCACCTTGCCGATCGTCACACCCCGGGGCAGCGGGCTGCCGACGGAGAGCAGCGCACCCTCTTGGAGCACATTCCTGCGCCGGATCTCGACCGGGTCGATCCCCAGCCGCTCAGCGAGCTTGTTCATCTGGCATTCTGCTGCGTAGGCCGCCTGAGGGCCGCCGAAGCCTCGAAAGGCGCCGTTCGGAAGATGGTTCGTGTAGATCGAATACGAGTCGACGTGCACGTTTCCGATCTCGTAGGGTCCGGTGCACATCAACGTGGCATTGCCCAGCACCTTGGTCGAGGTATAGGCGTATGCCCCGGCGTCCTGGATCACCTCGCAACGGGCGGCGATCAGTCGCCCGTCGGCGGCCGCCCCCCACTTCGCCCGAATGACAAACGGATGCCGCTTGTGGTGCCCGATGATCGACTCTTCCCGAGACCAGATGATCTTGACCGGTCGGTCCAAGCCGCGCTGATGAAGCCGCCAGGCCGCCAGCGCCAGGACGATCTGCACCGACATGTCCTCCCGGCCGCCGAAGGCGCCGCCGATCGCAGGGTAGATTACCCGGACCTGGTCCTCTGGCAGCCCCAGGGCGTGAGCGATCTGCTCACGATCTTCGTGAGCCCACTGCCCCCCGACTTCCACGGTCACCCGCCCGTCCGCATCGACATAGGCCAGCCCGGCCTCGGGCTGCAAGAAGGCATGTTCCTGCGCAGGTGTGTGGTACTCGCTTTCGACCACTACTGCTGACCGGGCGAATCCCTGTTCCACGTCCCCTTTGCGGATACGGTAGTGCCAAAATGCGTTGCTCTCCGTGTCCGGGTGAATCCGGGTGGCCTCGGAACGCATCGCCGCCACTGGGTCCAGTTCCATCGGCAGATCTAGATACTCGACATGGATCTGCCTGCATGCGGCGGCAGCAATCGCCTCGGTCTCCGCCACCACCAGCGCCACCTGATCCCCGACGAAGCGCACCCGGTCGGCGTACGGCTTGGAGGATCCCGGCCCACACAGGACTGGCTGGTCGGGTAGGATCAGCCCGTATTCATTGACGGGTACATCCCTGGCCGTCAGCACCGCCAGCACGCCCGGGACGGCCTCGGCCGCCGAAGTGTCAATGCTCCGCACCACCGCATGCGGGCGCCCGCTGAACAGGATCTTCATCCACACCTGGTTCGGTCGATCGATGTCGCCGGAGAACAGCGCCGTCCCGGTAACCTTGCCGAGCGCATCCACCCGATAGGCAGGCTTCCCAACCGATGTCATCCACCACCTCAAGGACGAGGGGTCGGTTCCAACCCCTCCAGGCGAGAGACCTCCATCGAGAAGATACGCTTCAAGATGGCCAGGCCGGTCGAGTAGGTCGGATCCATTCCGAAGTACGAGAGGGCGCCGGCCCCGAGGTTTCTCCCCTTGCTCAGGGGCGTGTCAGAAGCGTAGTGGAGGAATCCCACATCGAACGGCAGTCGCCGCATGTCGATAATCTCATTGGAGGGGTAGCGCTTCGGCCGCCACAGCTCATAGACCGCCGACAGATAAGGTCCGGCTTCCATCTCGATCACGGTGTAGCCCTCTCGGTAGAACACATCCATGTAGCGCGGGGTCTGCAGGAAGGTTCCGCGGACGCTGACGGTCTTTTGGTTGTCCATGACTGTGCCGTAGACCAGATCGTCCCCAAGGTCGGGGGCGCTGAAACAGTTTTCCAGCAGGTAGGTGTTCTGCGACTGCTCATCGTGAACGACCGAGGAAATCATCACGTCGCCGATGACGCCGTTCAGCGTCGCCGCCTTGCCCATGGCATATACACCCAGCAGCCGGCTGACCCGGCTGGCGATGTACGTCAGGATCAGGTAGGCGGCCATGCCCAGCGGATAGTCGATGTTGACGATCAAGGCGTCGCTGTGGCGCAATGCTTCCAGGCCGGGCAGCCTCAACCGTGGGTCAACCCAGTCCGCCCGCACCTGATCCAACTGGATGACCTGGACTTCGGAGTCCAGGCCGCGCTGGCTGTGGACGCGGCGTATGCCGCAGGACGCCTCGTCCTGCGCGCGCAGCTTCGCCAGCGCCTGGCCTTCGGGAGTCGCCATGTGTTTCTTCTGGATGTAGTACAGCAAGTTCTCCCGGCTGGAGGGAACGTTGCGCGATTCGATGTCACGCCATTCCGCCAGCAGATCGGCGTTGCGCGGCCAGTGAATGACCTCGACCAGCTGCTCTTGGTGGCGCGGCGCGAATCCACTGATGAGATTGACAAGACTGTGGGGATTGCTCGAAACGAAGTACACCGGCCGGCGGGTCAGCAGCGGTACTTCTTCCAGGACGGTGTCCCACCACAGCTGGGTCGCCTTGCGGTAGTCGGTGAGCGAACCGGCGAGCAGGCGGACTCTGAGTCGCTTGCGGGCTGAGGCAATCGCCGGCAGCAGCTGCCAGAAGTGGCTGGCCCAGACCTGGCGCAGCCGGACCAGGTCATCTCGGGCGATGCCGATCCCGTAGGCCAGAATCGAGAGGCCCTCGTCATCATCCTGCGGCGAGCGCAGGAAGGCCCGCACCTGCTCGCCCTGCAGCAGCGTGTGCAGCTTGTTCCACTCGATCTGGAATGCGGTCAGGATCGGGATGATGTCGTCGATGTCGGACCCGCTGGCGATGACACAGGCCAGGGTGTGCTGGCCGTCGAAGTAGCAGCGGCGCCGCCGGGCGCGCCCGCCCACCGGCTGCCAGGCGCCCACATCCCCAAAGCCGTACTGCTGAAAGACGGCCTCTGTCTGCCCGAGGATCACCCGCTCGACGTCCAGAATGCAGTCCGGCAGGCGCAGCGAGCTGTAGATGAAGGCCGACATGTCCGGCTGCGGGTTCTGGGCATCGGGATGCAGGGAGGAGCCCATGGCGGCATGCGTCTCCTCCAAGGTCCGGATCTGCGTCTCCATCGAGGAGCGCAACAGGGAGTAGTAGGTACGGATATAGAGCTCGATCTCTTCCGAGCCCGTGCGCGGGACGGTCCGATCCATGGCCGGAGTTCAACGCCTCTTTTTCTTCTTGGGAGGCCGCGGCGGTCTGGGGGCATCTGTCTCACCCGGCTTGACGGGGAAGGCGATCGCGTACACCAGGCTGAGCAGGCCGTAGCTGGCCACCATGAACGTTAGCGCGATGACCAATCGCACGATGGCCCCGGGCGGCAGCCAGGGAAGCTGCTGTGGAGGCAGGATGATTTCTGGAGGCAAGTAGATCCAGGTGTTCTCGGCATTGGCCACCAGGAACCAACCGGAAAACAGGTAGGCCACCAGCCCGAGTACCACCACCAGCACGCAACCGATCCCCCGCAGGATGGGTTTCTGCCGTTTCTTCATTTCTCGTTCGCGCTCATTCTGAGCAAAGCGCCAGCTGTCTCGCCCCATTGCACTCCTCCACTACTGCCTGGCTAGTCGACTTCCGCCATCAAGGCCGCCGCTCGTTCAACAGCTGCCACAATGCTGTAGTAGCCGGTACAGCGGCACAGGTTGCCGGCAAAGGCCTGTTTGATCTCTCCCAGGCTCGGCTTCGGGCGCTCTTCTAGCAGCTTGGCACCGGCCATGAGGAAGCCCGGTGTGCAGTAGCCGCACTGCACCGCGCCCTCTTCGATGAAGGCCCGCTGCAGCGGATGCAGCTGCCCGTCCAGGGCAAGACCCTCGACCGTCTCGACCACGGCGTTGTGGGCGCGCGGGGCTGGCACCATGCAGGCCATGACCGCCATCCCATCGAGGAAGACCGAGCAGGCGCCGCACTCGCCTTCGGCACAGCCCTCCTTAGTCCCGATCAAGCCAGCTTCCTCGCGCAGCAGGCGAAGCAGCGACTTGTCATGTCCGGTGGTGAAGACGTACGGTCTACCGTTGACGATCGTTCGGATCTCGTCGCCGATCTGATGGCGGTAAGGTCCTGCCGCCGCCGGTGTGCGGCGCATGGCTCCGGCAGTTGAGAGCATCACCGGGCGATCCGGGATCGCCTCCTGCTCTTGACCGCCAGCTAACTCCTGCAGGCCGCGGCGGACGCAGACTTCGACCAGCTTGCGGCGGTAGTCCGCCGACCCGCGCAGGTCGTCGATCGGCGCCGCGGCCAGCCGGGCCAGGCGGGCGGCCTCGGCGATGACTTCGACCTCCGGTCGTTTCCCTACCAGCCAGGCTTCGGCCGCCTCGGCCCTGGCGACAATCGGCGAGACCGCACCCAGCGCAATGGCCGCCGACCGAACGCTGCCTGCCTCTATCTCCAGGCACAGCGCGGCATTCACTAACGAAATGGCCTGAGCCCGCCGCAGGCCAACCTTGAGAAACGTGCTTTGCGCCCCTGCCGCAGGGGTCGGGAAGGCGATCTCAACCAGGATTTCATCCGGCTCCATGACCGTCCTGCGCACACCTGTGTAGAAGTCTCTAAGGGAGACCGTCCGTTCTCCGAGGCGAGAGCGCAGCCGCACCCGAGCTTCGAGCGCCATGAGAGGGGGGATCGTGTCGTTGGCCGGAGAGGCCGTGATTAGATTGCCGGCGACGGTCGCCCGATTGCGGATCTGGGGGGCGCCGACCTCCCAGCACGCCCGGGCCAGGGCGAACGCCCGTTGGCGAATCATCGCCGAAGCGGCAACCTGGTTGTGCGTCACGAGCGGGCCGAGGCGGATCCATCCCTGCTCATCCAGGCTGATCGTGTCCAGGCCGGGAAGGCGCGTGATGTCGATCAGCCGCAGGACGCCGGTGCGTACGCCCCGCTCGATCTCCAGGAGCAAGTCCGTGGCTCCGGCCACCACCCGCGTCTCCTGCGGCGCCTGGGAGAGAATCGAAACCGCCTCATCCAGGGTTCTTGGTGTGAAATACGTCTGCCAGGTCATGCGGCTCGCACCATCCTGAGTGCCGTTTCGCCGGGGTGAGGTCCCGGATCTATGAACCTTGCTCCTTCGATCGGCGACGCGGTCCTGCCATCGGTTCCCCCGTCCCCTGACGCCGCTGCTGGATGATCTGGGCCAGAATACTCACCGCGATCTCCTCCGGTGTCTCGGCGTTCAACTCCAATCCCATCGGTGAGGTAACCCGCCTCAGATCGGCTTCCGGGACGCCTCGCGCCAGCAATTCCTGGCGAGTCGTCTCCCAGCGCTTGCGTGAGCCGATGATGCCGATATAGGCCGCCGCATGCGACAGAAGCGAGGGCAAGCCCTCAACGTCCACTGGCACCCCGCGGGTGGCAAGCACCAGATAGGTATTCTCGTTCACGGGCAGGCGGGAGGGTAGGTCAGACAACTCGCACTGGATGTACTGATCTGCATCCGGCACGGCATCGGGGGTACAGAACTCCGGGCGGTCATCGGAGACAACGAGGCGAAAGCCTAGCCATCGTCCAAGGTGGGCGACGGCCTTGCCCACGTGGCCGCCCCCCACCACCACCAGGGTCGGTCGCATTGCCAGTGGTTCCACAAAGACCTCGATTTCTCCTCCGCAGACGCCGGGATCGCCGCCGGCGGGATCGCTAAGAGTGTAATGCAGCAACCGGGGGCGGTGCTCCTGGAGGGCCTGCAGGGCCTCCTGGACAACGCGGGCTTCCATCTCGCCCCCCCCGATCGTTCCCTCGGTCTGACCATCCGGGAAGATGATCATTCGGGTTCCCGACCGTCGCGGGACGGAGCCCCGGTCGCGCACGATCGTCGCCAGAACGGCCGGCCGACTTTCCCGCTCCAACTCGGCCAGGCGATGGAAAACGCGCACCTACCCCTCCAGCAGCGCCAGCACGACCGGGAGCAGTTGCTTCTTGCGAGACACGAGCCCGGGAGCCTCCAGGCCAAGGCGATGGAGCACCCACGACGTCTGCTGATTGACCGGACCGGCCCGGGCCGGCAGAACATCCGCGCCATCTCGCGACTGCAACAGCCAGGCAATGCCCATCGCCGAGGCGATGGCGTCCGTAAGCGAGTTGACATGGCCGCTCACGTGGATCCGCATTCGATGGGCACCTGGCGCAAGCCCCACTTGTATTCCGATCCTCCGTTCAGGTGGTCGCTTTCGCAACCTGCCGTTCTCTCGACCGCAGGACGCGCCACAACCTCTCAGGCGTGATGGGGATACTATCCATATCGGCACCGCAGGCATCGAAGACCGCGTTCCCGACGGCCGGGGCCACCCCATCCATGGGGATTTCTCCTGCGGCTTTCACGCCGAAGGGATGCGAGGGCTCGATGGTCTCGACGAAAATCGTCTCCAGCTGAGGCATTTCGTCGGCGGCGAAGATATGATAGTCGCGCAAGTCGGTCTCGCGCGGCCTGCCCAGCGAATCATAAGCCATCTCCTCACAGACGGCATAGCCGAGGGCCTGGGTCATCCCGCCCTCAGCCTGGCCGGAGGCGGTGAGCGGATTGACGATCACGCCGGCGTCGATCGCGATCACCAGCCGGTCGACCTGGACCTGGCCAGTCTCGGTATCGACGGTGACCTCGGCGAACTGAGCCGCAAATGGCGGCGGCGCCACCGGCGACATGTATGAACCCACGCCTATGATCTGCTCCTGGTCCTCGTGGTGCAGGGAATTAAGGGCAATCTGACTCATGCTGACCGATCGGCCATCCGGTGACCAGGCCTGACGATTCGCCAACCGAACATCGTCATCAGCTAGCGGCGGACCCTCGGGCGTGGAGAGCAGGCGGGCGGCGCGGCGGCGGATCCGCCCGGCAGCCATCTGCGCCGCCCGGATGACAGCTGTGCCGGAGATGTAGGTCGTGCTCGAGGCATAGGCGCCCTTGTCAAACGGCGTGACGTCGGTATCGGATGAGTAGACGAGGATATCGTCGACCGGCACGCCCAGGACTTCCGCCGCCTGCTGCGCCAGGACCGTATCCGAACCCGTGCCGATGTCGGTGGCGCCGACCAGCAGGTTGAACGAGCCGTCATCGTTCATCTTGATGCTGGCGCCGCCCATGTCCAGGTAGGGAATGGCTGTGCCCTGCATCACAGTGGCCACGCCGATCCCTCGTCGCAAGTACGGCTTGCCGGGTACCTGGTGCCAGTCCGGGCTGCCTCGCTTGGCCACCCAGCCGATGGCGGCGGCGCCGCGACGCACGCAATCCTCCAGGCCGCAGGTGTTGATGATCTCCGGCCGCGGCTCCCGCCCTTCCGACCAGGCAGCGCTGAAAGGATGCACCTCGCCGGCCCGGATAGCGTTTTTCATCCGGAAAGCCAGCGGATCCAGCCCCAGGACGTGGGCGATCTTCTCCATTTGGCGCTCAACCGGCCAGAATCCCTGCGGTACGCCATAGCCGCGATACGCTCCGGCCGGCGGAGTGTTTGTGTACACCACGTCGGCATGGAAGCGAATATTCGGCGCCTGACGGTACTCGCCGCTTCCGACATACAGCGCCATGGACTTGTGCCCGGTGTTCCCGGCAACCGTCAGGCCGTGGCTGCCGTAGGCCCCGGTGTCGCTCAGGCAGCGCATCTCGTGGGCGGTAATCGTGCCGTCGCGCTTGACGCCGGTACGCAGTTGGATGCGCATCGGATGCCGCGCCCGGGAGGCATAGAACTCCTCCGCCCGGGTGTACTCGAAGCGCACCGGACGTCCGGTGGCGATCGTCAGGTGGGCGGCCACGTCCTCAATCAGGACCTCCTGCTTTCCTCCGAACCCGCCGCCAATGCGCGGTTTGATCACGCGGATTCGCTTGGGAGGCAAGCCGAGGACAGGGGCCAGGATGCGCCGCACATGGAACGGAACCTGAGTGCTCGTGCGTATCACCAATCGGTCATCTTCGTCCCAGTAGGTGACAACCACGTGTGGCTCGATCGAGACTTGTTGAACCTTGGGGACCTCGTACGTGCCTTCGAAAACCAAGTCCGCTTCCTTGAATCCCTGATCGACGTTTCCGATGTCAATGTG
>CAZBJQ010000075.1:0-13494 GCA_964492235.1 uncultured Anaerolineaceae bacterium
AATGCTCACTGCGCCCTGAACGCAGCGCGTCTGCCAATTCCGCCACTCCGGCGCGCGGGTGATTCTACCGTAGACAGTCCGATTGTCAACGACTTCGCCCATCGCCGGCGGCTGGCATCCCATCCGCCCCGGCGCGCACACTCCCTTCCTCCGGCCGTCCTAGCCGGTGAGAGCCTGCTCGTGATCGCTTAGGCGCAGGCCCATGACCTTGCTGGCGGAGTCCGGTCCCATGGTGATGCCATAGACGATCTCTGCCGCCTGGATGGTCTGTCGATTGTGGGTGATCACGACGAACTGGGTGTTGGTGCTTAGCTCTCTCAACATGTCGCAGAAGCGCAGGACATTGGCTTCATCCAGCATGGCATCGACTTCGTCCAGGACACAGAAGGGAGTGGGCGACACCTGCAACAACGCGAACACCAGGGCGCAGGCGGTCAGGCTGCGTTCCCCGCCGGACAGCATTGCCAGACCCTGCTCTCGGCGTCCGGGCAGCCGGGCCTCGATATCGATGCCGGTGATCGTGAGATCCTCGGGATCGGTCAGACTGAGGCGCGCCGACCCGCCGCCGAACAGCCGGCTGAACGCCTGACGAAAGCTCACGGCAACGGCGTCGAAGGTCTTGCGGAACTCCCGCTCCATCAATGTGTCGAGCTCAGTGATGACTTCGCGCACCTGGGTCTCAGCATTCCGGAGATCATCCACCTGGGCCGTCAGGAACTCCACCCGCTGGCGGACGTCCAGGTACTCGCGCTGGGCCTCAATACTCACGCTGCCCATCCGGCGCATCTGCAGGCGCAGCCGTGCCACTTGCCCCTCCAGCTCCATCGGGATCTCGTCGACCTGAGGCAGGTCTTCGACCAGGCCCTCCAGCGGAAGCGGCACGGGTCCGGTCGTGCCGTCTTCATAGGCGAAAGCCACCAGTCCGAAGTCGTCCTCAATCCTCTGGCGCAGACCGATCAGTTCTTGCTCGTGCCGCGCAAGCTCAATCTGGGCTTGTGAATGCCGGCGCTCCGCAGATTGGATTTCGAAGCGCAGGGCGCTCTCCTGATTCTCCAGATCTGTTCGCCGGACTTCGGCCGCGGTCAGTGCTTCTTCCAGCGGTTTCGATGTCTCACTCAACAGGGCCAGCTCCGCCTCGAGCGACCGCAGTTGCTCCGCAGCTTGCGCCTCGTCCGCGCCAGTCGCCTGCTGACTGCTTCGGGTTTCGTCGAGGCGTACCTGAAGTGACTGCAGGGAGCGATCGGCAGCCGAGCGGCGGGAGTGGGCATCGCCCAGGCGCCCCTGGGCCTCCTCCGACGCCAGCTTCAGTCCTTCTTGGCGGGCCTCGAGCTGCGCCGCCAGGGCGGCGGCTTTCTGCGGGTCGCTGGCCAGCTCGGCGGCCTGGAGTTCCTCCGCCCATCGCTGACGCTGCGCTTCCCGCTCGGCTTGATCCTGGCGCAATCTCGTCAGTGCCTCTTCCAGTCGGGCGTGCTCGGTTTCGAGCTCATGCTGCTGCGCCTGGAGCGCGGACACATCGCGCTCCGCTGCCAGCAGTGCGAGCCGCTGGTGCTCGCTTTCGCGCTCAAGAGCCACGAGCGTCGCCTGGGTCGCGTCGCGTCCCACCTGGCATGCCTGCAGCTCGGCTTCGCCAGCTTTCAGCTGTGCCTCTGCGGCGAGCAGGTGGGCATCGATGTCGGTCGCTGCCTGAAGCGTCTTGGCCAGCGCCGCCTCGGCCCCGCGCAGGTCCGGCGCCTCCGACGGGCCTCTGCGCAGTACGGCTCCGCTCGGGTAGAGGACGAATCCATCCAGGGTGACCAGACGGCCGCCAAGGGGCAGCCGTGGAATCAGACTTCGTGCGTGCGTCTTGTCCCTCGCCACCCAGGTGGTGGCCAGAAGCCACTCAAGCACCGGCTGGTAGGGCGCCTCGACCCGCACCAGGTCGCAAGCGCGCCCGAGCGACGCCTCGTCCAGGGGTGATGCCTGACGTGCCGGTGGGTCCTTGGCGGCCAGCGGCAGGATCGCCGCTCTCCCGGACGGGGCGTCGACCTCCAGCCAATGCATGACCCTCTCGACGTCGTCCTGGCTCTGGTGTACCGATGCCTGAGCGAAGTCGCCAAGCGCCGCCCAGATCGCCGCCTGGTGTTCCTCTCTGATAGAGCAATGATCCAACAGCCGACCGACCCAGCCGGGCACTTCACCCGAGCGCCCCGCCTTGTGCAACCGCTCCGCCAGGGACCAGTTGTCCAGGCCCCCTTTCTGCAGAAAATCCACCTCGGCCTGGCGGGCTGCGAGCCGCTGGTGATGGCTGGCAGCTTCGGCTCGCATGCGGCCAGCAGCTTCCCTGGCAGACTGCACCGCGGCCTGCAGACGGTTTTCCTCCTGCCGCTGCTCAGCAAGTTCCTGCTGCCCCGCGTCACGGCGCTGCAGAGCGTCGGCAGCAGCCATGGTCTGCTCTTCCAGCCGGGTCCGCGCCTCCGCCCATCGACTAGCCAAGCCTTCGATGCGAGCCGACACCGTGATGGTCGTCTCCTGAGCCTGGCCGATCCGTGCCTGAACGCCGGCAAGCTCGCCCAGGCTGATTTCGAGCCGTGCCTTTAGGTCTCCACTCCGGGCGTGCGCCGCCACCCCGGCATCGTCGGGCCAGGCTTCAGGCTGGCGCAGCCGCTCCAGTTCCTGCAGCACAAGGCGCAGCGATTCCTGCCGCTCGGTCATCTCAGCCTCGACCGACGCCAGTCGCGCAGCGACCTCCTGCTGCTCTTCTTGCGCCACCTGGATCTCGGCCAGGACCGATTGCTCCCGTTCTTGCATCCAGCGCAGCCGCTCGCCGGCAATGGCCAAACGGCGGCCGAGCGCTTCACGGCGGGCATATAGACCGGAAAGCTCATCTGAAGCGCGGTGCAGGTCGGCGCGCAGCCGGTCGATCTTGAGCCGAATCTCAGCCAGCTGAGTATCCGTTTGCTCTTGTCGCTGGCGCACCTGATCGCGGTTGAGAGTCTGTCGTTCAGCTTCTCGACGGCTGCCAGCCACGACCCGCTGCGAGGCGGACCAGTGGAAGCCGTACCACAAGCGGAGCGATTCACGCAGGTCCTTGCGCAGCTGCTCAAACTCCTCGGCGCGCTTGGCTTGTTTCTCAAGACCGCGCAGACGGGGCTTCAGTTCAGCCAGGATGTCCTGCACCCGCTCGAGATTGCGCTGGGTCGTATCCAGGCGGCGAAGGGCTTCCTCCCGGCGCGCCCGGTAAAGGCCAATCCCTGCCGCTTCCTCGAATAACCGACGACGGTCCTCCGCCCGCAGCGAGAGCACCGCGTCCACAAGTCCCTGGCCGATGATCGTGTACGTTCGCTGAGCTAGACCGCATTCCGAAAGCAGCTCGTGGACCTGGCGCAGGCGCACGCGCTGGCCGTTCAGCAGATACTCGTTCTGCCCATCGCGGTAGGCCCGGCGGGCGATCGTCACCTCGCCAAAGTCGATCGGCAGCCAGCCCTCGGTGTTGTCGAACGTGATCGAGGCCATGGCCATGCTCGCCCGAGCGCGAGCTTCCGAGCCCTGGTAGATCATGTCCTCGGTCTTCTTGCCGCGCAGCAGCGCATACGATTGCTCGCCCAGGACCCAGCGCATCGCGTCGGCGACGTTTGACTTCCCCGATCCGTTCGGCCCAACGATGGCGGTAATCGCCGAGGAGAACTCAAAGTCCACCCGGCTGGCGAAGGTCTTGTAACCTTGCAGCTCGAGCGATTTCAGCCGCGGCTGGCCGTTGGTCTTGTCCAAACGAAACCTGTCCTAGTAGGTCGGGCTGTGCCCGAGGGTCTCAAGCGCCTGAACGGCGGCCTGGCGCGCCGCCTCCTGCTTGCTTCTTCCCTGACCTTCAGCCAGCACGCTGTCTCCGACCGAGACCTGAACTGTGAACTGGCGCTCATGGTCTGGACCGCTGGTCCCAACGGTTCGGTAGCGAGGCGTCTCCCGGTGCTCCGCCTGGGCCCAGATCTGCAGCTGGCTGCGCGGGTCGAACTCGGCTTCCTCCGTCACGATCTCTGTGATCGCCCGAGCCAGCCTAGGCTGGAGGAAACTCGCCACGGCTTCCAGCCCAGAATCGAGGTACAGAGCGCCGAGCAGCGCTTCAAACGCGCCACACAGTAGCGCCGGCCGGTCTCTTCCTCCGGAGGCCTCCTCCCCTTTTCCCAGCAGGAGGACCTCCCCCAGGTTGATCTCTCGGGCGAACGTAGCCAGCTGCTCTGTCCGTACGAGGGCGGATCGGACCCGGGTCAGCTTGCCTTCGTCCGTGTCTGGGAAGCGCGAGTACAACATGGCTGCGCTCAGAAAATCGAGCGCGGCGTCGCCGAGGAACTCGAGCCGCTCGTTATCCCCCACGGCGTCGCTGTGCTCGTTGACGAAGGAGCGGTGCGTCAGGGCAGACTGGAGCAGCTGCGGTTCGCGAAAAGACAGCCCGGCCCGGCGGGCGAAGTCCTGAAGAGACACCTTTCCTCTCCGTGAACTGGGGGGGCGCCGCTAACTCAGAGCCGCCTGCGTTGTCTGCGCTCCACCCGTTCGTTGGGCTGGGACCGATTCTACCCAGCAAACCGCTTGATGGCCAGTACCGAGTTGTGGCCGCCGAACCCGAAGGCGTTGCTCAGGGCGACCTCGACATTGGCCGGTCGCGCCCGGTTGGGCACATAATCCAGGTCGCACTCCGGATCCGGAGTCCGGTAGTGGATCGTCGCGGGGATGGAATGGGTGAGAATCGCCTGGACGCATATGATCGCCTCCAGGGCGCCGGTGGCCCCCATCATGTGGCCGGTCATAGACTTGGTGGACGAGACCGGGATCCGGTAGGCTTCCCCTCCCAGGGCGCCCTTGATGGCCCTGGTCTCCGCCAGGTCGTTGAGCTCGGTCCCAGTCCCGTGGGCATTGATGTAGTCCACGTCGGACGGAGCTAGTCCGGCGTCCGCCAGAGCCAGGCGGATGGCCTCGGCCCCGCCCTCGCCATGCTCGGCCGGGGCGGTGATGTGGAACGCGTCCGCCGAGGCGCCGTAGCCTGCCAGCTCGGCCAGGATGTTTGCACCTCTCGCCTGTGCGTGCTCGAAATGCTCGAGCACTGCGATACCTGCGCCTTCCGCCATCACCAGACCGTCGCGGTTCTTGTCGAACGGGGCCGGTGTCAGGCTGTAGTCCTCGTTCTGGCGCGACAGAGCGCCGGTTCGATCGAACGGAAGCAGGCCGATAAGCGTGATCGTGGCTTCCGAGGCTCCGGCGATGGCGGCATCCGCCTTCCCCGTCCGGATCAGCATTGCGGCCAGGCCGATGGCATCCGAGCCGGAGGCGCAGGCCGAGGCGACTGAGAAGCTCGGGCCGCGAAAGCCGTAGTCGATCCCGATCAGGCTGGCAGCGCCGTTGGACATCATCATCGGAATGTAGAACGGGCTGATCTTGCGCGCCCCTTGCTCGATCAACGTCTTGTATCCGGATTCGATCGTGTTCAGGCCGCCGATCGCCGACGAGACCACGACCGCCACCCGCCCCCCGTCGACCTGGCCCAGCAAGTCCGCCTGGGCGATCGCTTCCTTGGCGGCTGCACTGGCAAACTGCTCGAACCGGTCACGTCGGCGGGCGTCCTTCGGATCGATGAAGCGCTCTGGCGCCCATGCTTTGACCTCGGCCGCAATCCGGACCGGCAGGTCGTGGGCGTCAAACAGCGTGAGCGGTCCGACACCCGAGACCCCGGCACACAGATTGCCCCACGTCTCCTGGACTGACTGGCCAACCGGGTTGACAGTTCCCATGCCTGTGAAGACAACACGCCTCGCCATGCAGGGTCCTCAGTTCAATCGGCAGGCTAAGGATACACGCGGCAGCAGGCCCTCGCCAGGCGTGGTCAACTGCGGGCCTTCCATCCGGCGCCGGTCAGCACGCCGACAACGGGATCCGGCAGGCCGTCCAACGTGTCTTCGATCGCCGGCCAGATGACGGCCGAGGTGGGTTCGATGTCGATCCCGGCCGCGACCAGCACCTCTCGAGCCGCCAGAATGCGTGCGTCTTCCACCGCCAGGATCGTACCCTTCGAATCCTCGATCGCCCGCAGAACCTCATCTCCACGAAGGGGGTTGCGGACCCGGATCCCCTCGGCAACGGTCTCGCCTTCCGAAACAAGCGTGAGCGCGGCCGCGCCGCCGTGGAGGACAGACCACACAGGCGCGCAGGCTGCAGCCTGAACGCCGACCATTCGAGGCCGGTGGGGGATGCGCTTCTCGCGCAGCAGAGCCTCAAAGCCCAGCCACACTCCCAGCAGCAGCGATCCGTGACCGAGCGGGACGATGACCGCCCCCGGCGTCTGGCCGAGCTGATCTACCAGCTCGTAGGCGATCGTTGCGTAACCTCCGAGGGCATGCGGCTGATAGGCGTGGCTGGCGTACACCGCCCCTTGCCCAACTGCCTCCAGCACTGCCTCGGCGGCCGCCGAGCGCGGACCGGGAACCGCCACCACCTGCGCACCGTAGGCGGCAATCTGCTGCCGCTTCGGACCGGAAGCGGCTGCGGGGACGTAGATCCTGGCCGAGATCCCGACACGGGCCGCATATCCCGCCAGCGATGCCCCGGCATTCCCCGATGAGTCCTCGACAACCTGGCGGACGCCTGCACTCGCCAGGGCGCTGGCCAGCACCACTGTGCCGCGATCCTTGTAGGAACCGGTGGGGTTCAGGTATTCAAGCTTCAGATAGATCGATCGACCCTTGAGGCCGAGTGCGATCAGCGGTGTGTTGCCTTCGCCGAGGCTGGCCAGCGGGATGTCGTCCCCCAGGGGGAGCGCCTGGCGGTAGCGGCTCAGGCCACCCATCCTGGCGATCCCCCAGGCCGATGGCAGCCTGATCGAGTCCATACGCAGCGTGAACAGTCCGCCGCACGCCTGGCAGCGGTGAGGGAATCCCTCGGCCGGGGATCGTTGGCCGCAGCCCAGGCAGTGAAAGCCCGGTCGGGGCTGGTCCCCCGCGTTCAACGCCTGCGGTCCTCCCCCGTCGGATGGTGCGTCCCCTCCACCCAAGCCTCTCCCTCGGGCCCGACTTCCTTCTTCCACACCGGCACGATCTGTTTGAGTCGATCGATGCCGTATTTTGCGGCCTCGAATACGCCCGTGTCACGGTGGGCAGCCGTGCAGGCAATCAGCACCGTCGGGGTCCCCGGCGCCAGCCGCCCGAGGCGCTGCACCAGGCCGATCCCTTCCACACCCGGCCAGCGAACCCGGATCTCCTCGGCGACCTGCATCATCTTCTCCCGCGCCATCTCCGGATAGGCCTCGTACTCGAGATAGGTCGTCCGGTGCGGTCGATCCCGCGCCGTCTCTTCACGGACCATGCCGGTGAACACGCAGGCCGCACCGGTGGTCGGCAGAGTGAGAGCGGCCAGCAGTGAGTCCAGATCCAAGACTTCTTGCGTTACCTCGATCAGGGTTGGACCGATCCCGCCGCCGCTCACCGGCGGGAACAGCGCTACTTCATCGCCGTCGCCCAGAAGTCGGCTGCGATCGGCGAACTCGCGATTGACGGCCATAACGGCGGTGGGCAAGGAGGCCGTGACCTGCGGATGCAATCGCGCGATCGTGCCGACTAGGTCCTCCAGGCTGGCGCCCTCGGCCAAGACGACCGGTTCGCTCCGGAGGCCTGCCTGTTGTTTGAGCGAAGCGAAGTACAAGACGGTGACCTGCACGGGCGGCTACTCCAGAACGATCTCCCCGCTTTGCCCGCCTCGCTTGGAGACCAGGCGGATTTCCGTGATCCGCGCCGAGCGGTCGATCCCCTTCACCATGTCATAGATCGCCAGACAGGCGACCGACACGGCCGTCAGGGCTTCCATCTCCACCCCGGTGCGCCCGATGCACTGCACCTTGGCTTCGACTTCCATTCCCGGCAGTGACTCCGATGGATGGACCTCCACCTCGATGTGGGTCAGCGGGATCGGATGGCAGAGCGGTATCAACTCCCAGGTGCGCTTGGCCGCCTGGATCCCGGCCAGCCGAGCCACCGCCCGCACATCCCCCTTCTTGAGATCGCCAGCCAGGACGGCTTTCAGCGACTGCTGGGAGAGGACTACCCGGCCGCGGGCCACCGCTTCGCGTTCGGTTTCGGCTTTCCCGCTGACATCCACCATGCGGGCTTGTCCCCGGTCATCCAGGTGCGAGAGGCTGTCGCTGGCCATAGCGCGATTATATCTTGGCCGGGTGCCTGAGAGGGATGGATCATCGCCATCGCAGGCCGCAGGCTGCCTTGACACCCACTGCCCCCCTGTTATAATCCGAGCGCCTGCCATCCGGCAGGCGCTGTTGTGAGTGAGCGCACCGAGGAGTTCAAGGATGCCGCCTCTGCCCAAGCGAAAGCACTCGAAGGGACGCCGGGATCGCCGTCGGGCACATGACGCCATCAGCCCCCCGGCGCTGGTGACCTGCTCCAACTGCGGTGAGAAGCACCAGCCTCACCACATGTGCCCCAATTGCGGGCACTACGCCGGCAAGGAAGTCGTCGAGATCAAGCGCGACTAGAGCCCCGGCGCGGCCCGCCTCAACCCTCTTGAGCAGGCGTTAGTATGTCGGTTGACCTGAGCACGTCCGCGCTCCTCTTCCCCGGTCAAGGTTCCCAGTACATCGGCATGGGACGGGCCCTGGCCGAGAGCGACCACCTGGCGGCGCAGATCTTCGCCAGGGCCGACACGATCCTCGGCTTTGCGCTTTCCCGCCTATGCTGGGACGGTCCAGCGGAAGACTTGAACGATACCGCCTTCACCCAGCCCGCGATCTTCACCCACTCCATGGCCCTGCTCACTTCGCTCCAGGCCCGCCTGCCGGGGTTTCGACCGGCGGCCGTCGCCGGTCACTCCATGGGAGAGATCAGCGCCCTGGTGGCGAGCGAGGCGCTTTCCTTCGAGGATGGATTGACCCTGGTGCGGGAGCGCGGCCTGGCCATGAAGCAGGCAGGCGAGCAGCTGCCGGGAGGGATGGCGGCCGTGCTTGGCCTCGACCTGGCCGAGGTCGAAGCCGCCTGCGCCGCCGCTGCCAGCCAGACAGGGGCGGTGGTGGGCGTGGCCAACGACAACTGCCCGGGCCAGGTCGTGATTTCGGGCGACGAACCGGGTTTGGTGGCGGCGATGGAGCACCTCAAACAGGCAGGCGCGCGCAAAGTGATCCGCCTGGCCGTTAGCATCGCCGCCCACTCCCGGCTGATGATTCCCGCCCAGACGCGTTTCACCCAGGCCGTTCAGCAAACACGCCTCGGGGACGCCGGACTGCCGATCTACGGCAACGTTGATGCCGCCCCGCTGTTGACCGCCGCCTCGATCGAACAGGACCTGCGGAACCAGCTCACGATGCGCGTCCGTTGGACGGAGTCGATCCGCAACCTGGCGGCTGCCGGAGTCACCGCCTTCCTTGAGGTCGGCCCAGGGAACGTCCTGACCGGGCTGGCAAAGAGAATCATGCCCGATACGCAGGCGCTGGCGATGGATACGCCGGACGCAATCGCCGGCTTGGGCTGACCCGACTCGGATGACCCGGCCGCCCCCATGAAGACCTTCTTCGCCGCCCTGGTCCTCTTGCTAGCCTTCTATTTTTTCCTGACCCGCGCCGCGGATGTCGAACAGGTCCTGCTCACCCTGCAACGGGGTGACTGGGGATGGATCACCCTCGCCCTGGTGGTTCACGCAGCCTGGATTCTCAACATCGGCTCGCACCTTCGGGCGCTGTACCGCCTACTGGGCATCGATGAGAAGATCACACGCCTCTCCATGCTGGGAACCGGTGCAGCCTTCGTCAACACCATCGCTCCCTCCGCCGGCATGAGCGGGATGGTCGTCTTCATCACCGATAGCCGCCAGCGGGGCCTGCCCACGAGCCGGGTGACGGCGGCCGCCGCGCTGTACGTTCTGTATGACTACCTGGCGTTCATTGCCGTGCTGGGGCTGGGCATTGCGGTGCTGATCCGCCGCAACCAGCTCGGCGCGACCGAGGTCACCGCCTCGGTCATCCTGGTCTCGATCGCCCTGGCCCTGACGCTGGTCTTGTATATGGCGATGCGTTCCTCTGATCGGCTCGGCCGCAGCCTGGCCTGGATTGCGACCAAGACCAACAACGTCCTGCGGCCCTTTATCCGGCGCGAGTACCTCAGCCCGAGTCGCGCCCACGAGTTCGCCCACGATATTGGGGATGGCTTGAGCGAGATCCCCAAACGTCCGTCCGGCCTGCTGCTGCCGTTTGCCCTGGCCCTGAGCAAACAGGCGCTGCTGATCACGATCTTTTTTCTGATGTTCCTTGCTTTCCAGCAATCCTTTTCTGTCGGAACGCTCATTGCCGGCTACAGCATCGGCTATCTGTTCCTGATTGTCTCTCCCACCCCCTCCGGGATCGGATTTGTCGAAGGGGCAATGACCCTGACGCTGGCCTCTTTCCGCATCCCCCTTGCCGCCGCCGGCCTGATCACCCTGGCCTACCGCGGCATAACCCTCTGGCTGACGATCCTGTACGGCGCGGTCTCGTTCCGCTACCTCAACCGCAAGACCGTCCCCGACAACGGGACGCCCCCTCCGGCGTAACCACAGTCGTCTCCTGGCCGCATCGGCCGCAAGCTTCCCGTGACCGGAATGCTATAATCCCGGCGGCACAGGCACCTCAGCATGGGATTCTCAACCGAGGCGGAAGCAGCGATCGCATCGACAAGCGGACTCTGGATCAGCGCCGCCTTGCTGCTTCTGTCGTGCTTCGTGCTGATCTCGATGCAACACAGAACCCTTGGGATAGAGCAGCGAGAACGGCAGGCATGGATGACCGCCGGCGCCGCCGTGGTTGGGCTCCAGGCCGCGGTATTCGCCTACGCCCTGATAGCGTTGCTGGCAAGTGCGCCGCCCGTCTTTGCCTCCCCCCTGCGCTGGACGGGCAATCTGCTCTCGTGGATTGCCCTGTTGGGCATCGCCTCCTTGCCGGTCCTGGAGCGACGGGCACGCCTGGCGCTGCCCATCGCGGCCGGGATGGTGATCCTCGTCGGATTCGGGTACACCCTAATAGCCTGGGCGACATGGACCGCAGGCTGCTTGCCGGCGGGGTGGGCTGCGAGCGCTTGTCCGCCTCCGGGATGGCTGCTGGTGTTGACGCTGGCGGTGTCGTTGGCGGTGTCGGGAGCGGCAGCCGCGGTCCTGGTCGTCCGTCGTCCGGCGGGATGGCCGTGGCTCTCGGTCGCGGCGGGAGTCGTGGGGATTGCGGTGTTTCTCGACATGGTGCTGGCGAGGGGCGCCTGGCCTCCCGGCCCGTTCGCCTTGCTGGCTGCGCTGGCGTTCTTCTCCCTGCTGCTCCAGGCGAACCTGGCGCGCCCGGCCGCCGCTCCTCCTCTGCCAACCCCCTTTGCGACAACCGGCTCGCCTGCCCACACACTCAAGGCCGCGGTGGACTTCGCCTACTTGATGCAAGCCGATTCAATCGGATCCCTGGCGGATGAAGTCGTCAAGGCCACGGCCCTGGCCACCCGGGTCGAGTTCGTGCTGCTGCTCTCCCCTCCCGATGAGCGAGGGCGCTTCGCCGCCGCCAAGGGCTACGACCACATCCGGGAGCGGGCGATGTCGGGGTTTGCCATGAACGGCCGCACCTACCCCGCCATTCAGGAAGCTCTAGTCGAGCACCGATCGCTGGAGGTCATCGAAGCGCCAAAGCCGCCCGATCTCGATGGATTGATGGATGAGATGGAGGCGTACGAATCCGGGACGCTGCTCCTCCAGCCCATCCTCTCCGGAGACATCCTGCGCGCAGGGTTGCTGCTCTTCTCGCCCTTCGCCCAACGCAGGTGGTCGGCCGAGGAGAAAGCCCAACTGGACCGCCTGTGCCGCTTGCTGGCCGACCGGTTCACCCACCTCCAGGCGGGCAGCGCTGAAGACAGCCTTCCGGCGCGGGCACCTGCCCCTGACCGAGTGGGAGAAGGCACCGCTCCAGCGGGCGCTGCGTTGGGCGGGCGCGCCTGGCGCAACCAGGCGGCTGCGCCCGATCTGCCGTCCGACGAACTGGTCCTCGTCCTCCAAGAGTTGGCGGAAGCCCGGTCGCAGCTGGCGCTGCTGGGGACGACGCAGCAAGCGTACGTCTCGGCCCAGGAGCAGGCAGCAACCCTGCAACCACTCTCGGCGCGCTTGGAGCAAGGCCTGCGCTCGGCCTCGAGCTACAGCGGCCTGTTGCTCGACGACGTCGCAGGAGTCCTGAGCTCGATCCAGCGCAAATACCTGGAGCGGATGCATGCCGGTCTGCTTCGGTCGCAAGGTCTGGCGCAGGAGTTGCGCGATCGGCTTGCGCCTGGCTCGGAAGCGCTCGAAGCTCAGGGAGAGTCGACGGACCTCGATTCTTGTGTCCAACTCGTCATGTCTCGTTATACTGTCGCTCTGCGCGAGCACGACTTGCGCCTCCAACTCGACCTGCCGGACCGTAGTCCGGTCCTGCATGCTGAACCGACGGTGCTGGAGCAGATGCTGGACAACCTGATGGCTAATGCCCTTGCGGTCACGCCCGACGGGGAGGACATCGCGCTAACCGCACATGTGATCCTGGAAGCGGGCACAAGCTACGTTCTGCTGGACGTGACCGACCATGGTCCGGGGATCGCGACGGAGCACCTGGGTCTGGTTTTCGAGCCCCAGGTATCGGACAACGCCAGGCGCCCACCCGGGATTCAAGACGGCGGTGTCGGCCTGCCGCTGGTCAAGCGATTGTGCGAGGCCGTTGGTGGACGGGTATGGGTCGACAGCCGTCCTGGCTACGGAACCACTTACTCTGCGCTACTCCCGCTGGCATCCGGGGAGACGGGCACCCCGACCAGCCCTATCGCGTCAGGCTAGTGGCCATGACAGAGTCCGCCGGCGGGACGTTTCATGTCTCGCCATCGGTGTGGAGGCTTGAACCGCATGCATAGACCGAGGAGTCGGCGTGCCTGGTGGGGGTGGACTGCGACCCTCGTCATGCTCGGCCTGGCCTGCAATACCGGCACCCTGTCGCTGCCGGGATCGAGCGACGTGGACGAGAGCCTCCCCGGAGTCTCAACTGGCACGCCCACACCGTTCTTGCCGTTGGCGCTTTCCCCGACGCCCGATACGACCGCCACGCCCGTTCCACCTGCCGCGACTGCCACCCCTGCCAATCCGTGGGGGGACTTCGCCGCCCCGGTGGAAGCGTCGGCGATCGAGATCCCGCCAACTATGCCTCGCTTCGAGCTGCCCCCCGGCACGGACGTATACCTGGTGCTTGGATCGGACGCCCGTCCGAATGAGAGCATGGGCCGCAACGACACGCTCATGTTGGTCGTCGTCGACCGGACCGCAGGGCGGGTCACCCTGATCTCGATCCCCCGCGACCTGTATGTGTACATCCCCGGTTGGCGCGTCGATAGGATCAACACCGCCGAAATCCGCGGTGGGCTGCCGATGCTGTATGACACGATCGAATACAACTTCGGGGTGCGCCCAAGCCACACCGTGTTGGGGTACTTCAGCGGCTTCATGCAGGGGGGTAATCTC
>CAZBJQ010000076.1:0-13385 GCA_964492235.1 uncultured Anaerolineaceae bacterium
GCAGCTGGCTGCTGACCTCGAAGTCTCCGAACGACCGATTGCCGCCTACATCCTGGCCAGTTTGGATGAGGATGGTTTCCTGCAAGAGCCGCCTCCCCTGATTGCTCGAGCCAACAAAGCCAGCCTGTCGCAGGTCGATCACGTCCTCAGCCTGATCGCCGCCGCCGATCCGACCGGGCTGGCAACTGCCGGGCCCCGCCAGGCCCTGCTGTCGCAGCTCGACCAGCTGACGGTCCAGAACGAAACTGCGCGCATAGCCCGCCGCATCCTGGAAACCTGCTTCCAGGAACTGGGGCGGAAGGAGTATGACCGGATCGCCCGCAAGCTGGATGCCGCTCCGGCCCGAGTCCACGAGGCGGCAGACTTTATCACCCGCAATCTCAACCCGTACCCCGCCCGCGCCTTCTGGGGGTCCGGCCGCCAGGTGCGCTCCAGCGAACCGGGGGTCTACCATCAGCCCGACATCCACATCACCCACAATCCCTCCCTGGAGAACGGCGGGCTCATGGTGGAGATCTTCGCCCCCCTCTCCGGCTGGCTGCGCGTCAATCCGCTGTTTCGGCAGGCGCTGCCGGAAGAAGATGCTCCGACATCGGAGGAATGGTCGCGCCATCTCGAGCGGGCCGCGCTCTTCGTCAAGTGCCTCCAGCAGCGCAACAACACCATGCGCCGCCTGATGGAGATCCTCGTCGACCGGCAGCGCGAGTTCATCCTGGAGGGAGACCGTTTCCTCTACCCTCTGACACGAGCCAAGATCGCCGAGGAAATCGGGGTGCACGAGTCGACGGTGTCACGTGCCGTGTCACATAAGTCGGTCGCCCTCCCGAACGGCCGGATCATCCCGCTGGACCGCTTCTTTGACCGCAGCCTGTCGGTGAGGGATCGGATCAAGGAGATCGTCGCCCAGGAGCCCCGCCCTCTGACTGACGACGACATCGTCGCCCATCTGCGCCGCGAGGGCATCCACGTCGCCCGCCGCACCGTCGCCAAGTACCGGGCGATCGAAGGCATCCTGCCTGCCCGCTTGCGCCACCGCAAGCGCTCGGAAGCCGCCCTGCGAGTCTGAGCATTGAGCTCGAATGTCGCGTCGACCAACCCGATCGCCCGGCTGTTCAAGCCGGACCTGTCACGAGACCTCTTTCGGGTGCTGGCCGACACGACCGACGATGCCTTGATCGTCCTGACCGGCGATGCCGGCCGCCTGCTCACCTGCAATCACGCCTTTCTGCTGATCTCCGAGTACGCCCGCAGCGACGTGGAAGGGCTGGCCGTCACGGAGCTCTTCCAGGGTGAGCCCGGCCAGCGGGTGGTGGAGGGCCTGAAAGCCTGCACCACCCATCGCGAGACCGTGCTCGAAGACGCGCTCCTGGAACGGCGTTCCGGCCAGCCGCTGGAGGTCGATCTTTCCGCCGTCGCTGTCGGGGCGGCACGCTCGGCGATTGTTGTGCGGATGCGCCTTTCCGCCGCCCGGCGTCGAGCGCAGCAGGAGGACAACGTCCAGCGGGCTCGCCTGGATGCACTGCTCGCTATGTTGACGGTGCTGGAGGGCGAAGGCCCTGGCCGTCTTGCCAGGGTGCTGGGCATCGCTCGCAGCCTGCTGGCCTGCGACCTGGTGGGCATGTATCGGCTGTCCCCGACTTCACCCGAGTACATTCGCTTCGAGGACCTCCCCGCCTCCTTCCCGCTCACTCTGCCGCTGGCCCAGCTGGAGCCCTTGCGGCAGGAGACTTCGTGGATGATCGGCCAACGTCCGGACCATCCCATTCACAAAGCCGCTCGGGCTGCCGGCCTGGCCGTGCTGCACGCAGCAACCATTGGTGAGGTCGATGCCTGGGTCGGCGTCGCCTTCGCCGGCTGGACCTCGGCCGAGGCCGTTCCAGTGGATAGCCCGGCGCTGCTCGGCCTCATGGCCAGCGTTTGCCACACTGCTCTCCGTCTCGACATGCTGGCTGCACAGACCACAGCCGAGGCGACAAAGGAGCAACACGTCGAACGTGAGTTGGCGGCGCTCCTTTCGGTCGCCGGGGAGGCCATCCTCATCCTTGACAGGCAGCTGCGGATCCAGCGCTGCAATCCGGCAGCGGCGCAGTTGCTCGGCTACCAGCCGACGGAAATGATCGGCGTCGCGGTCAGCGACATCCTGATCAGCCCAGACGATCTGACGGCCACCCTGCTGGATGCAGCGGGTCATCGCCGGCTGGGCGACCGGCCGCAGTTGATCCTGCATCACCGCGATGGCACCCCCTTCCCCGCCCACATCCGCGTGGCGCCGATCGAACATGGGGAGGACGTCCATCTGGTCCTTTCGCTCCAGGACCTGTCCGAAAGGGAGGCCCTCGCAGGACAATCCGAGGTCCTCTCTCAGCGGGCGGTCCTCGGGGAAGTCAGCGCCATCTTCGCCCATGAAGTCCGCAACCCGATCAACAACATCAGCACGGGCATCCAGCTGGTGGCCTCGCGCCTCGGGGATCAACACCCGCTGTACCCTGCGCTGGATCGTGTCCACAAGGAGTGCAATCGGTTGGATCAGCTGATGCGCGACGTGTTGCTGTTTGCGCGGCCGCTCGAGCTGAAAATGGAGCCCGTCGACCTGGCGGGCACGCTGGAGACCATCCTGCAGCGATGGAAGCCGCGCATGGGCCAGGCGAACGTTCGCCCGCACACGGAGTTCCAGCCGGGCCTGCCGCCCGTGCCGGCGGACCCGCGTGCGCTCGAGCAGGTTCTTGTCAATCTGATCTCGAACGCCATCCAGGCAATGCCCGAAGGGGGAACGCTCTCGGTCCGGCTTAGCGCCAAGCCGTCGGCAACAGCCGGGGGAGCTATGATCGAACTGCAGATCGCGGACACGGGCCCAGGCATCCCGCCCGATCAGGTGGCGCGAATCTTCGACCCGTTCTTCACCACGAAGAAAGACGGTACGGGTCTGGGGCTCGCCATCAGCCGCCGCATTGTGGCCGCGCACAAAGGGAGCATCCAGGCTGAGTCGTATCCGGGGGCAGGCACCTTGTTCACCATCCGTCTGCCCAGCGGCCGGCCGGCCAGACAAGGGACGGTTGCATGACAGCCACCATATTGATCGTCGATGACGAGGAGACGGCCCGCTCCTTTGTTGCCGAAGCCTTGCACGACGCTGGGTACGAAACACTTCAGGCAGGAACGTTGAAGGATGCAGCGCGCTTCATCGACCAGGGCCAGGCGGATGTCGTCTTGCTGGACATGATGCTGCCGGACGGCTCCGGCCTGACCCTGCTTGACCGCATCGTCCTGGAGAATCCCGCCCCGCCCGTCATCCTGCTTACCGCCTATGGCGAGGTGGACACCGCCGTCGAGGCGATGAAGAAGGGCGCCCAGGATTTCCTGCAAAAGCCGGTCGACTTCAACCGGCTCTTGCAGGCCGTCGAGCGGGCCAAGGAAGTGGTGGCGCTCCGGCGGGAGCTGGCCCTCTTGCGCCGAACCGCCCAGGGGGACTTGGACTGGGTGGTCGGCGACACGCCGGCCATGAGGCAAGTGTACGACGAGGCGATGCGCGCGGCGCAGGTCTGCGCCTCCGTGTTGATCACTGGTGAGACCGGGACCGGCAAAGAGGTGTTGGCGCAGGCCATCCGCAAGGCAGGCCCCCGGGCCAATCAGCCCTTCGTCCCGATCAACTGCGCCGCTCTCCCCGACACGATGATCGAGTCCGAGCTTTTCGGCCACGAGGCCGGCGCGTTCACCGGCGCCACCAAGCGTAAGCCCGGCCTGATCGAAGTGGCAGACGCGGGGATCCTCTTCCTGGACGAGATCTCGTCGACCAAGCAGGACATGCAGGCGAAAATGCTGCGCGTGCTCGACGAACAGCGATTCCGCCGCATCGGCGGCGTAACCGAGATCAACGTCGATGTCCAGGTGCTGGCTGCCTCCAACCGAGACCTGCCGGCCATGATCCGGGAGGGAGCCTTCCGCGAGGACCTGTACTATCGTCTGAAGGTCGTGGACCTGCATCTGCCGCCGCTGCGCCAGCGTCTGGCCGATATCCCGGCCCTGGTCGGCACATTCGTCCGCCAAATCAACTTGCGCACCGGCAACCAGATTGCCGGCATCTCGCCCCGGGCAGTCGACGCCCTGAAGGCTCACCCCTGGCCAGGCAACATCCGCGAACTCAGGCACACGATCGAGCGGGCGATGCTCTTCTGCGATGAGGACATCATCGATGTCGGGCACCTGCCCCCCGAGTTGCGCGCCCTGGCGGCCTGAGAACCCACTGGCACGCTAGTTGCAACTACCGCCTCCAGACACCGCATGTGCAGGAGGCGGCTATGATTCCTCTCACGCTCCAGGACTTTCAGCTGATCATCGCCGTGGCGATGCTGGCGATCGGGATCCTGTTCATTCTGCTGGGAACTTACATCCTGGTCAGTCGCAGCTACGGCAAGGAAATCCGGGCGCTGGCCGCCCAGACGGCCAGACTCGGCCAGAAAGGCATCGGTGACGAGATCAGCGGGCTGGTCAGCAGCGCCTCCGAACTGGTGTTGTCGATCAACCAGCTGGTCAAGACCGCCAATGGGATCGGCGTGTTCCTGATCGCCTTCGGAACGCTGCTGGTCCTGCTTTCTTACTGGGTGACAACCCAGATCGCACCGACCGGATTGCTGGCTGCGTGAGGCATTCGATGCACCAGGACACCGACGTCGTTCAGGCGTTCGGGCGTTGCTTGACGCCCGCTGCCAATGCGGCCCTGATTGCCCGGTTCCTGCGCGTCCCGCCGATCTGGCAGGTGCTTCACACCCCGGACGTCCTGGCGCGCATCCTCGCCACCGAGTCCCTTGAAGGAATGCGGCCGGCCGACGTGCTGCTGGCATCCACCTCCCCCCGCCCTGTAGCTGCGGACTTGATGCAATCGTTGCTGGATGACGAGCCGGGGGTGCTCTCCGACTTCGGACCTCTCGACCAGCTTTCCCTGCTTGCCCGCGCCGTTCTGTGGTCCGTCCAGAACAAGCGGCCGGTCCCTTGGCCCGAGCGTCTCCAGGATGCGTCCTGGGCAGCGGCACTGGCCTGCGCCTGGCCTGACCTTCCCGCAGATCACGCATTCTTGAGCCAGGCCTTGACCGGCGATGATGTTCCCTTCTGCTCGGCGGTCGCCAATGCGCTCCTTGCCAACGAGACGCTCGACACTGCGGCGAGGGCGATCCTGTCCAACCTCGGACACGAAGCTGCCAGGGGACTCCCTCTTCTGCACCAGGCGGGCGAGATCGAGCTGGCGTCGGCAGTGGCCTCCTGCCTGCCCGCTGGGGAATCCGGCGCCAAGGACTTTCGGGCGGCGATGGGTTCCGCCGCCGAGGCGCAGGGAAGAGGCGAGCTGGACGGCGGACAGCGCGCCCTGCAGCAGGCCTGGGACATGGCACAGGAACTATCGGCCGGGGTCGCCGACCGACTGGCGGACCTTGCCGAGGGTCGGAACGAAGTCGTGCTTGCCCTCGAGGCGCGCCGCAGGGCGCTTGCCTGCTTGGCTAGCCCTCGCCGACGTGCCGCCCTTGCCTGGATCCAGCTGACGCTCGGCCGGCATGAGGAAGCGCTCCGCACGCTGCCGGCTGCGCCGACCTGTCTTGAGGAGCGCATCGCTCGTGCCCTGACTCTCCTGCAGCAAGCCAACCGCTCCCCCGCCTTCACCTTGATGGCGGAGCAGTCCGTGGATGCGCAGGACCTGAGGCAGCTTCCCTGGGTCTGGCTGGGGAGAGCCCAGACCGTGGCCGACCTGCTCGGTCTGCTTCACCTATCGGGCGAAATCACCGGCGAGATGGCGCGCCGCGCGCCTTCTTCGCCGGAGGCGTGGTCCAAGCGCGCCGCTGCACTGGCTGCGAGCGGACAGCACGACGAGGCCGTGCAGGCCGCCTCTTTGGCCCTGGCCCTCTCCCCGAACCTCGAGGCCGCTCAGCATGTGCTGGCTGGTTCCTTGATGGCCACAGGTCAGGCGCAGCAAGCGTTGCCCATCTGGGAATCCCTGAGCACGCTCCATCCGCGTTTCCTGCCCAATCTGGCGGAATGCGCACTTGAGGCCGGCGACAGCGAACGTGCCCGGCAGTTGGCAATTCGCCTGCTGGCCGACGACGACCAGCCGGTGCTTGCACAGATCCTGCACGCCCGCGCCACAGCTGCAACGGGGGACCTCGAGGGCGCACGTCGACAGCTACAGGCTCTGGTTAGCCAGGAACCAGGCAGCGGACCAGCATGGATTGCGCTGGCGCAGGTCCAGGGGCTTGAGGGCGACACGGCCCTGGCAGGCGCATCCCTGGCTTCTGCGATCCAGGCCGTCCCTGGCAACCCGGACATTTTGATGGCCTATGCCCGCTGGCTGCACAACCAAGGCAGGACAACCGAGGCCACTGTACATGCCAACCAGGGCATTGCGCTTGACCCGACCAGAGGCGAGTGGCTATGCGACGCCGGAGCCTGGTTGCGAGAGCTCGGCCGGCCGGAGGAGGCGCGGCCCTTGCTCGAGCGTGCAGCGATGATGCGTCCCATGGACGCCACCGTCCGCGGAACCCTGGCCGAGTTGTGCGAACACGCTGGCGATGTAGCCGAGGCATACCGTCAACTTAAGGACCTGCCCCTGGAGTCCCCCGGGATCGACCATTTGCTGGCAGGTCGGCTTGGCGTCAGGTACGCCGAGGAGTCGCATGACGCAAACGCAATTGAATGGGCGGCAAGACATCTTAAATCGCCGTTTGAGCCGTCCACCGGGAGTCAGGAGCGGGAGTACTGGTACGCCCGGGCGCTGATGCTCCAAGCGAATGCGATCGGCGCCGCCCAGCACTTGCTTGCATTCTTGGCCAGACACACTGATCCCGCCTCCCCTGACCGCCTGCGGGCAGCCCTTGCCTTGGCAGACGCAGCAATCGAGGCCGGCCAGCCTCCGCTGGCCCTCGAGCCGCTGGAAGTGTTGCGCCCGGTTTTCCCGAACTCGGTGGAGCTGCACGTCCAGCTTGCCAGGCTGTACGAGGCGTGTGGGATGTTGGACAAGGCGCTTCCGATGGCTGAGCTAGCTGCCGATCTCGCCCCCACCGATCCGGAATCCTTCAAGCGCCTGGGAGCACTCGCCGCGGCAGCGGGGGATCCCCACACGGCAATGGCAGCGAACAAGCACTGGGTCTCGATCGATCCAGACAACTCTGAGGGCTGGTTGGCGATTGCCGACGCTGCTTCCCGGCTGAGCCGCGTCGACTTGCAGCGTTGGGCACTCGGCCACGCCCTGGCGATCGAACGTAATAACCCGGATCGACTGCTGCAACTGGCAGGTGTCGTTGCCGCTGCCAATGAACCCAGACTGGCGAAGCTGGCATTGCGGCGGGCGCACCGGCTAGCCCCCGGGGCGCTGGCTCCGCTGCTGGCACTAGCCGAGATCGCCGGCCTTACAGATGATCCCGGCCAAGCGCGCCAGGCTTGGCTCGCTCTAAGCCAGGTCGCCCCGGACAACCCCGAGTACCTGCGGCAGGCCGCCCAAAGTGAGCAGGATGCCGGCAACCTCTCGGCCAGTACCGATCTGTTCCAGCGAGCAGCCGAAGTCGCCCCCGGCGACCCCCGCCACCGACTTGGACTGGCAGGAGCGCTTGCCGCGGCGGGTAAGACGGAGGCAGCAATCGATGCCTACCGAAGTGCCCTGGGCGACTTCCCAGACGATCCATCGGTCCTTGTGGCCGCAGGTCTTTCACTTCGATCCTTCGGCCAGATCACAGAGGGCCTCCCGCTCCTCGAGAAAGCTGTTCGGGCAGCACCGAACGATGCCCAGGCCCGGGCGGCCCTGGCGGACAGCTGGCTGTCGGCTGGCGAGCCTGCGAAAGCCCTGGCAGTCCTCGATGCGAGCCCCGCCGAGGGGATCTTGGACATCGCTCACGCCTCGATGCGGGCCCTTGCCTATGCACGGCTCGGCGATTCAGTCCACGCTCTCCACGCCCTCGCTCAGGCCACTCTGCCCCAGGACCCTGGCGAGAGGGACCGATGGTGGATTTCCCGCGCCGCTCGCGAGCTCGGTCACTGGCACCTCGTACTCCGACCCGACCTCCTACCCGCGAGCTCCTCTCACGAGACTCGTCTGGAAGCGCTGCGCGGGATGGTTCGACTGGCCGATGCCGCCTGGCTGTACACCCTGCTGGGTGCCAGCCGCCACGCCCCGAGCGCCCGATGGGTCGACCTGGAAGCCTGGGGCCAGTGGGCACAGGTTGAGGAATCCCTGGCTGGTTCAACTGCCCTGAAGAATCCGCTGGCCGCGCTGCGACGTCGGGCAGACGTGTACCGTGCGGCCAACGATGAGGACACGCGGTCCGCCCTGAGTGACGTGATTGCCGCCGATCCCGACGGGCAGACGAGTGTGACGCTCGCCATCGCCTGCTTGCGGGCCGGCCTTCCCGCACAGGCGATGGCCGCACTGCGGAAGTCACCCGCCCGAGGGGGCGGCTGGCCGGACCTGCTGCAGGGAATGGCGCACGCCGCCCAGGGGGCGCCTGCCCTGGCATTGGACTGCTTCCATTCGGCGTCGTCGACGCCAGCCCTCCGGCCCGTGGTGGCTGTCCTGCGCGCCCGGACCTACCTGAGCCTGGGACAGGACGACCAGGCAGTCGCTGAATTCAACCAGGCGATCGCCACCTGGCCGGATGAGGCGGCCTGGCGCTACGAGCTGGGCGTGGCGTACGTGGACACACAGGACAAAGAACGCGCCCTGCCCCACTTGCAGCAAGCCGTCAGTCTGGCACCGGACGTGCACGAGTATCGGCTGGCCTATGCCCGTCTTCTGGCAGAGGCCGGACACTCGGCGGAATCGGTGAAGGAGTACGAACCGGTGCTGGAGAGCATACCCAAGGTCGGTGGGGTCTGGCGAGAAGCTGGCGCGGCGGCACTCGCGGCAGAAGACTATCCGCGGGCGGCGGTATGGTTTGCACAGGCTTGCACATTGCTGCCCGACGACCCGGCCGGCTGGGTGGGCGCCGCCCGCGCCGCCCTCGCCCAGGAGGACGGAAAGCAGGCTTTGGACTTGATCCAGGCGGCCGCCCGGCTGAGTGCTGACGATCCCCAAGTGTCGCTGACGCAGGGCGAGGTCTACGCCCATCAGGGAAAGTACGACAAGGCGCTTCAGGCTTTCGACCGGGCCGTGGCCGGACTGCGCGATCCGCTGCCCGCCCATCTCGGCCGGGCCGGGGTGATGAGTCGCATCGGCAGGGGGGCGGAGGCGGCAGCAGAATTGGAGGCCCTCCAGAAGGACGCACCTGAAGACGAACGCCTGTGGCTGGCCTTGAGCGCGGCGTGCGAAACAAGCGGCGACATCCCAGCAGCCATTGCCGCCGCAGAGCAGGCCCTCGACCTCGCGCCCCGTGCCCAGCCGGCGAGGGTTGCACTTGGGCGCCTCGCTCGCCGGGCGGGTCAACTTGACCGCGCCATCGACGTGCTCACCGCCTCCGGTTCGACGGGCCCAGCCAGCGCGGAGGCTGCCATCGAGCTCGGCCTGGCCTTTGAAGAACGGCGAGATCTCGCCCGCGCCCTGCGTCAATTCCAGAGGGCGATCGAAATCGACCCACGCTGTGCCCGGGCCCACTTCCGTGCCGGCGCCGTCTTTCGAAGCATCAAGGACTACCCGCAAGCCAGCCGGATGTTCGAGCGCGCCGTCGAACTTGATCCGAAGGACGCCGATGCCCTCCATCAGCTCGCCGCCGTGCGCACGCTGGAACTGGTGCACGGCGCCATCCCGCTACAGGCGGTGCTGTGATGACCGATCGTGCCACCCTGCTCCTGTTGCTGAACGCAGCCCGTGTCGCCGGACGACAGGACTACATTCGGCACGTCGCGGCAGATTGGCTGAGTGTCTGGCCTGGTGACCGTGAAGTTGCCCGCATGCTGGCCTCAGCCGAAAGCGATCTGGGGTTCCACGACCTGGCAAGCGGGCGTCTGGCGTCGATCGTCGTCGCCGACCCTGAGGACAGCGCCGCCTACGAACAACTGTCGGCTGTTCTCAGGGCCCAAGGCCGGCAGCCGGAAGCCCGGGTCTTCGAAGCTTGCGCCCTGGCCCTTCGTCCAGCTCCCCTCCCTGCCGCTTCCCCGGACTGGGCGCGCTCGATTCATGAGACCGTGCTTGCCCTGGCTTCGGGAGAGTCGAATCGCGCCCACGGCAAAGCCCACGAGGCAATGGTCGCCGATCCGGATCTGCCGCTTCCAACGCTGATGGCGATGAAAGCCGCCTTGGCTGAGAAGGCGCTCGACGAGGCCGCCCTGCACGCCGAGAGCGGAAACAGCCGATGGCCTGAGACCGTGGCGTTCCGGTTGATCCTCGCCTGGCGATGGATGCAGGAAGGGAAGACCGCGCGTGCTGTCGAGGCACTGCATCGGGCGGCATCGGACGATCCGACGGGCGTCCTCGCCAGCCGCTACCTCGATGGCGAGAACCGATACGGCAACTTGTGGCCCGTGACGCTCACCGCTCGCCTCAGCCGGCCGATCCCGGCCGATGTTGCCGCCGTGCTTGGCGAGAATCGCCTGGGCTTCGGCCGTGCGCCACAGCACTCGGCCTCAGGCGAGGTCAGTCCCGCCGCGCCGTCTGCTGCCGACGCACCGTTCGCGTCTGTGCTGGTCGAGGCCGCAGCCGCCGGGGCCAACGGAGAGGAAGCGGTAATTAAGCCGGAATCGTGGGAAGCCTTCCAGGGACCGGACGCCGGCCAGGCGATCAACAACGACACACTGGAAGGTGTCCAACTCGAATTCCAGCGCATGGCGGTCCGGTTGAACGCGCCTAGCGCAGGCAGGCCCGTCGATCGGCGGGCGCCGGTTTACGTCATCGCCGCCACCAAGACCCGCATTCTCCAGGAGTTCGGTCGGGACACCTTCCGGCGCATCGATGAGGCCCTGCTGGACCTGCAACAGGCCGTGCGTGGACGCAAGGGTTGGCTGTCCTGCTGCGTATACCTTGACGATGCAGCCAGTCTGCGGACCTTCGGGCTAGCTCCGGCTGAGCCGACCAACGCCTGGCAGCTGAAGCTTCGGCTGACCGATCTGGATCGCGTTCTGGCGCGCCGCAACCAGAGGCTGGGCGCGTTGCTGATCATCGGCGGGCCCAGGCTGTTCCCCTTCCATGACCTTCCAAACCCGACGGACGATGATGACTCTGTCGTGCCTTCGGACAATCCCTATGCCACGACCGATGAGAACTACTTCGTACCCGAGTGGCCGGTGGGCCGTCTCCCCGTCGACTCCGACCCGGACCTGCTTGTGCGCGCCATCCGCCGCGCAGCCGATCATCACCTCTCTACTGCCCAGCCCTCGAGTCCATTGGGCCGGATCGGCAACTGGCTGCGCCGCAGGCTCGGATGGGTCCTGGGGCCGCATCTGCGAACCTTCGGCTACAGCGCCAGCATCTGGCGCCGAGCATCGATGGCCGTCTACAAGACAATTGGCGAGCCGCAGCAGTTGGTGACCTCCCCGCCGGCCGCGGCCGGCGCTATGCCGGCCGTCGCTTCACGCCCGAGCAGGCTCTCGTACTTCAATTTGCATGGCGTCGAGGACGCACCGGAGTGGTTCGGTCAGCGGGACCCACTCACCGACGAGTCGGTCAGTGTCGAGTTCCCCGTTGCGCTGCGGCCGCAGGATGTTGTCAATGGCGGGCGCGCACCGGCCGTCGTGTATTCCGAAGCCTGCTACGGCGCGCACGTTGACGGCAAGTCACAGGACACTGCCTTGTCGCTCAAGTTCCTCGACTCCGGCAGCCAAGCCGTTGTGGGTTCGACCAAGATCTCCTACGGCTCGGTCAATACGCCGCTGATCGCGGCTGATCTGCTGGGGCGGTTGTACTGGGAGCAGCTGAACCAAGGCATGCCATCCGGCGAAGCACTGCGCCGCGCCAAGCTTGCCCTGGCGTCCGAGATGCTCCGCCGCCAGGGGTACCTCGACGGCGAGGATCAGAAGACCATCATCTCCTTCGTGCACTTCGGTGACCCGCTCTTCGTCCCCGACCCTGCCCGAAGTTTGGTCGAAGGGAAGGCCATCGCCCTCCGCCGGCCCCGGCCCGCGATCCCGGCCATGGCCTGCGCCTTGGGTAGCGACAGCTCCCCGGCAGCTAGCCTGGACGCGGAAGCGTTGGAGAAGGTCCGCCTTGTGGTGGCGCAGTACCTGCCCGGAATGTCCAGTGCCACGCGCAAGATTCACCGCCAGCGCTGCGACTGCGACGGCCTTGATCACCGGTGCCTGTCGTATCACGCCGGGCAGAAGGCCACGCAGGCCTCGGGGCCGGAAACAACCGTGGTCACATTGTCCAAACAAGTTGAGGCGGGGCACATCCGGCACAGTCACTTCGCCCGGCTTACCCTTGATCGAAACGGGCGAATCCTGAAGCTGGCCGTCTCCCGCTGATCGCTGCGGCACAGACCTTGCATCCCAGCCTGTACGAGGTTGTCCCATGACAACGGCACTGCACAGGCTGGGATTTCACTACTACCCGGATGAGCAGCATTACTCCGACCGCGACCTGGCCGACTGGCTGCCGGAGCTGGAAGCGCTGCAAGCACACTGGCTCGTGGTGCGCAGCAACGCTCGGCGCTCGGTCCCAGAGTCCTTCCTGCGCGGCCTGATTGAGGCTGGGATCCAGCCGATCATCCACCTGCCGGCCGGCCTTGGCACCGTCGTTCGCGCCGAGCTCGAGCCCCTGCTCCAGGCATACGCCCACTGGGGTGTGCGGCACGTCGTCGTACATGACCGGCCCAACATGCGCCGAAGCTGGCGCGACGGCGAGTGGTCTCGCCCCAATCTGGTCGACCGCTACCTCGACGCGATACTGCCCGCACTGCTGGCCGAGCAGGCATGCGGACTGCGGCCGGTCCTTCCCCCGCTCGAGCCTGGAGGGGACTACTGGGATACCGCCTTCCTCCAGGCATGCTTGGAGGCGTTGGCCCGCCGCGCCCCCAAGTCCCTGCTCGCCGACCTGGCAATTGGCCTGTATGCCTGGACATACGGCCACGACCTGGATTGGGGCAGCGGCGGTCCCGAGGCCTGGCCCGAAGCGCGCCCCTACACTGTTGCGCCAGTCAGCGACGATCACCGCGGCTTCCGCATTTTCGAGTGGTACCAGCAGATTGCGGCCGAGGCACTGGGAGCCAGTCCACCCATGCTCGTCCTTGCCGGAGGTTCCTGGCCAGTCGATCTCTCCAACCCAGCGGAAGATCTGGTCGCGGCCAGCCTCGCAATCCGGCGCGTTCTTGCCGAAGCGGACGAGAGCCCGGATCTGCAGGCGTTCGCCTTCTACCCGCTGATTGCGGATTCGGCGCACCCCGACGCGGCCGGCGCCTGGTACTCACGGCCCGGCAAGCCCGACAAGATAGCGGAAGCATTCAAGGCAGCTGCGACGGCGAAGAGTGAGGAGCCAGTCAAGTTCCCCGAGC
>CAZBJQ010000077.1:0-9794 GCA_964492235.1 uncultured Anaerolineaceae bacterium
AATCCTCCTCGTTGGCGATGCCGACATCGACTCGCCGGACGATCTCGGCCATCACTTCCGGAGCGGATTGGCCGTACTTCCACAGATTCTTGCGATAGTTGTAGTCACAGGAGACGGTGATGCCGGCCTGCTGGGCCGCGGTGACCGCCGCCAGCGTCGCGGCGGCAGCCGAGCCGCTGAGGGCAGGCGTGATTCCGGTGACGTGAAACCAGGTTGCGCCATCAAGGATGCGGGGCCAATTGAAGGCCTCGGGCGGTGTGCTCATGATTGAGGAGTGGGCACGGTCGTAGATGACCTTGGAGGGGCGCTGATTGGAGCCGGTCTCTAGGTAGTAGATACCGATCCGTTCGCCGGCGCGCACGCAATGGGACGTGTCGATTCCCAGCCCCCGGAGGTGCCTGAGGCAGGTTTCGCCGATGGGGTTGCTTGGGAGGGCTGTGACGTAGGCAACATCGGCTCCAAACTGCGCCAGCGAACCTGCAACATTGGCTTCGCCACCGCCGAAAGTAGCCTCCAGCTGCGGAGACTGCAGCAACCGCTCGAATGCCGGAGACTTCAGGCGGAGCATGATCTCGCCGAAGGTGACAATCCGAGGCGTCACGCCGGGCCTCCCTTCGTTCGCGTGGCCGCCACGATTTCGACGGCCTGGCGGGCCAGGCGGGTGATCTCCCCGAATCCCTCGGCCTTCAGAAGCTTGGCAGACACCAACCAGCTTCCGCCCACCGCATGCACCATCGGCAGGCGGAGATAGTCAGCCAGGTTGACCGGCGAGATCCCGCCGGTTGGGACGAAGCGCACATCCACGAAAGGCGCCGCAATGGCCTCGAGCAATGGTATCCCCCCGAGGGCTTCGGCCGGGAAGAACTTGAGGATGGATAGGCCGCAGTCGAGCGCCATCTGGATCTCGGTTGGGGTGGCCACTCCGGGCATGACCGGGATGCCTTCGGTCAGGCACCATGCAACCACCTTGCGATCGAAACCGGGCGACACGATGAAGCGCGCGCCGGCCTGTACGGCACGCTGCGCCTGGTCCAGGGTGAGCACCGTGCCCGCGCCCAGCGCAACATCGGGGAAGCTGGCCGCGATCTGCTTCAGGGATTCTTCTGCGGCGGTGGTTCGGAAGGTGATTTCCGCGCACGGCAGGCCTCCGGCCAGCAAGGCCTCCGCCATCTGAGGCGCCTGGGAGGCCCGGTCGATCTTCACTACCGGGATCACTCCCAGCGGTCCCAATTGAGTGACTACATCCATCTCCTGGCCTCCTGCGCGCTCGCTCGAGCCTGCCCCGCGAGACAGGGGATGACCCGGTGTTGAACCCCCGCGGTCGGCCATCCCAGGCCTTCCTGCTGGGTGTGCCGCCTCGGCTGATCCCATTCGCCGGCAGAGCCAATCGAGGCCTGCCGGGCTCGCGTTGAACCCGCTTCGCCCGGACGTGATGGCAGCGATCCCGGACAAGTGCCGATCCTCATCCGGCCCAGTGTGGGTGGACACAGGCCGCGGAGCGTCCCGTCCCGGATGCCTGAAGGTGGTTCGCGTCCGCGCCGTGCGAGCGCCAGACGGGTCTGGGCAATTCCCTCCTCCAGGATTGCCCGCCCTGGAGTCTCCCCGGACAGTCCGCCAGGCATTGGCGGGCTGCAATTGGCGGCGCGGGCTTGCTGCCTGGGCGCCAGCTGCCCGCTGTGATCGCCTTCCCTGGCCTGGCGAGGAGCGCTCAGGCCCGAGGGACCCCCCACAGGAGGCGTCGGTCACCTCCTGTGAGGGTCCGTCCGTGGAATGCTGGAGGGAGGCGACGCGGCCCCCTCCGTCCAGCCTCTCTGCCCGTCGAGTTAGAAGGTGCCCTCCGGGTTGTAGAAGCGCATGACGTTGTCCTTGGTGATCAGCGGCGATGGCAGGTAGGAGTCCTTCTCGGGCGTGCCTCCGCCCAGGATGGCCATCAGGCGATTGAATGCCGCGCGGCCGATCTGGTCTGAGTTGTTCAGGCCGGTTGCGCCGTAATTCGTTTCGTCCATGATGGCTTCCAGGGCTGCGTTCTCGCCGTCGACCCCGACCAGGAACATCTCCTCCGCGCGGCCAGCGTCGGCGATGGCCGTCTGAGCGCCCAGGCACATCGAGTCATTCTCGCAGAAGACGGCGTCGATCTGTGGATTAGAGGCCAGCAAGTCCTCCATCAGGGCAATGCCGCCATCCGCGCTCCAGCCCCCGAAATCAGGTGCTGTGACGACGGTGATGTCAGGGAACGTCTCAACCACGCTGAGCATTCCGTTGCTGCGGTTCAGCCCGATCGAGTTGTCTGCCGGTCCGCCGCGCAGTTGCACGACGACGCCCTTCCCCCCCAGCCTATCGGCGATGTACTGACCGTCCTGGACTCCGATGGTGAAGTTATCCGGGCCGATGTAGGAGTCGTAGGCTGCCGCGGCCCCGGTGGTGAACTGGCGATCCACCAGAACGGTCGGGATCCCCTCTGCGGCCAGGGCATCGAGCGCTGCCGGGGCTTGCTCAAGCCACGCCCCGGAGATGATGATCCCATCGATGCCCTGCGCGATCAGGTCCTCGATGTCGGACTGGAACTTGGCCGCGTCGCCGTTGGCATCGGTGGAGATGATCGTGACGTTGGAGTAAGGCTTCGCTTCCGCGATGACAGCGTTGTTCATGCCGATGAAGTACGGGCAGCACTGGGAGAAGTTGGCCATCCCTATCTTCAGGGGGCCGGCTTCACCCTCCGGTGCAGCCGCCGGTGCAGCCTGTCCACAGGCTGCCAGGATCATCGCCAGGAGCACGATGATGGTCAATCCGAGGTTGCGTTTCATCGAACTATCCTCCTCTTCGCTTGGTTCTGAGTGAATCGGCTTGGGGCGGACGGAAAGCATCTCTTCTCCTCACCTCCTTCCACGCACACCAAGGATTCTGACCGGATGGGTTCCCGTTACTGTTGCTTGCGTCGCGCCAAGACCGCGACCAGGATGATCACTCCCTTGAAGATCTGCTGATAGTAGGACTGCACGTTGAACAGGTTGAGCAGGTTGTCGATCATGCCCAGCGCCACCACGCCGGCCAGCGTGCCGAAGACGCTGCCGCCCCCGCCGCCCAGGATGGCGCCGCCGATGACGCAGGCGGCGATGGCGTCCAGTTCGAAGCCCCCGCCGACACTGGGTTGAGCAATCCCCAGGCGCGAGGCGAGCATCACCCCCGCCATGGCGGCAAACAGGCCGGAGATCATGTAGGCCAGGAGAATGTGCCAGGTAACGCTGATCCCTGCTAGGCGCACGGCCTCCTCGTTTCCGCCAATCGCCACAATGGCGCGGCCGGACTTCCCCCGATTGAGGAAGAACCACACGATGGGGTAGCAGGAGAGCATGATCAGGGCTGAGATCGGGAACGGCCCGATGAAGCCGCCTCCGAGCACGGCGCGGAACGCCGGGTCTTCGGGGGTGATCGGAATGTCAGAATACACGAAGACCAGGCCGCGGATAGTGATCATGGATGCCAAGGTGACGATGAACGGCTGGAGCTTGTAGCGGGCGATGAAGTACCCGTTGCCGGCGCCGGCGGCCACGCCGATCACCAGGCACACCAGGATGGCCAGCGGCAGGGGCATCCCCTCTTTCGACATCCCCGAGACCATGACCGCCGCCAAAGCGACCACCGATCCCACCGACAGGTCGATCCCGCCGGTCAGGATCACCACCAGCATGCCCAGGCTGAGCAGGCCATTGGTCACGGCCTGCCGGCCCACGTTGCTCAGGTTGCGCTGGGTGAAGAAGACGTCCGACACCGTGGCGGTGATGATCAACAGCACGATGAAGGCGACGACGAAGGCGTAGTCGACCCAGCGCCGTCTGGATCGGATCCCGAGCTTGCCGAGCAGCAAGGCCCATGGGCCCTCCGGGGATTGGACAGGAGTGGATGGCATCGGAGCAGAACCAGTGGTCATTGCTTCACCCCTGCGGCCGAAGCCAGAAGCTTTTCCTCGCTGGCCTCGGCCCGCGTGAACTCTCCCACCAGACGACCCTCTCGCATCACCAAGGCCCGGTCGCTCAGTCCCAGAACCTCCGGCAGCTCGGACGAGATCAACAGGACCCCGATTCCATTGGCCGCTAGATCGGTGATCAGCTGGTAGATCTCCACCTTGGTGGCCACATCCACTCCGCGCGTGGGCTCGTCGAGGATCAGGATGCGGGCTTCCGTCATCAGCCACTTCGCCAGCACCAGCTTCTGCTGGTTCCCGCCGCTGAGCTGACGGGCAAGCCGGTTCAACAGCGGTGGGCGGATGTCCAGCTCTTCAATCTTGTGTTGCACCTCGGTCGCTTGCGCACGGCGGTTGAGGACACCCCAACGGCTCAGCCGGTCGTACGACGCCAAGCTGGCATTGTCGCGAATGGTGCAGTGCATGACCAGCCCGTCGCGCTTGCGGTCCTCGGTCAGTAGAGCGATGCCGAGCCTCACCGCCACACGCGGGGACCGGGGATGGATCGCCTCCCCGTCAAGGAAGATCTCCCCGGCGTCGTATGCATCCGCCCCGAAGATGCAGCGCGCCACCTGGGTTCGCCCGCTGCCCACCAGGCCGGACATCCCCAGCACTTCGCCCCGCCGCAGCGCGAACGAGATGTCCGAGAACGAGCCGTCCCGTGTCAGACCCGTCACTTCCAGTGCAATCTCGTCCAGAGGGGGATGCCGCGCCGGGAAGACCTCCCCCAGCGAGCGGCCGACCATCATCTTGATCAACTGGTTCTGATCCGCTTCCTTCGGCCGCACCGTCCCGACGAGCTGGCCATCCTTGAGAACTGTGATGCGGTCGGCGATCTCAAAGACCTCGTCCAGACGGTGCGAGATGTACAGGATGAGCGTCCCTTCCTGCTTCAGCTGGCGCACAACGGCGAACAGGCGGTTCAACTCCTCCTGCGACAGGACAGCCGATGGCTCGTCCAGGATCAGGATGCGCGGCCGCACCGCGACCGCCTTGGCGATCTCGACCATCTGCTGGTGGGAGACGCTGAGGTGACGGACGACCTCACGGACGTCGATGCCGACAAAGCCGATCGAGGCCAGGATCTCGTCAGCCCGGCGGCGAGCCTCGGCCCAGTCGACACAGCCCGGGATGCGCGAGGAAGGCATCTGGCCGAGCAAGATGTTCTCGGCTACGGTCAGGTGCGGCACCAGGCTGAACTCCTGGTAGACCGCCCGGATTCCCAACCGATGCGCGGCGAGTGGAGTGCTGGCGCTGGCCGGGACGCCGTCGAGCAGGATCTCGCCGGCATCGCGCAGGATGGCGCCGGCCAGGACCTTCATCAGGGTGGACTTGCCGGCACCGTTTTCGCCGACGATGGCATGCACCTCCCCGCGTTCGGCGGAGAAGTCGACGTCGCGCAGCGCCTGCGTGCCGTCGAAGCTCTTGTAGATGCCGCGCATGCTCAGCACGGCACGTCCCCGGCGACGCCTGCGGTCATGCGGGCGGAAAGGCGTTGTGGACGACGATCGTCTTCTGGTCGGTCATCTCGTGCAGTGTGTCGTGGACACCCTCCCGGCCGTGGCCGCTCAGCTTGATCCCGCCGAACGGCAGGGTTTCGATGCGCAGCGCCGATGACCAGTTGACGATCACGCCGCCGGCCTCCAGGCGGTAGGCGATATCGAGGGCCTGGTTAATGTCTCGGGTAAACACGGCCGACTGCAGGCCGTAGGGCGAATCATTGGCCATGCGCACAGCGTCGTCGACGGAGTCGAAGCGGACGAGCGGCGCCACCGGACCGAAGGTCTCCTCCTTGAAGAGTTCCACCTCGACCGGCACGTTGGTCAGGACGGTCGGCTCCATGAAGGCACCGCGGCGGTGCCCGCCGGCCCGCAGCGTGGCGCCGGCCTGGATGGCGTCGTTCACAACGGCCTCGACGGCCTTGGCTGCGTCTTCGTTGATCAAGGGGCCGACATCCGTGTCTTCCTTGAGCTGGTCGCCGACCTTGAGGGCCTTGGCTTTGGCGGTCAGAAGATCGCTGAACTGCTCGTAGATAGAAGAGGCGACGAAGATCCGCTTCACGGCGCAGCAGATCTGGCCGTTGCCGCGGGCAAGTCGGCCTAGCACCACCGCCTCGGCTGCTTTCTCGAGATCGGCATCCGCCAGGATGATCAGGGCATCGTTGCCGCCCAGCTCCATGTGAACCTTCTTCAGGTTCTCTGCCGCCAGCTGGGAGATGCGCACACCGACGGCCGTGCTGCCGGTGACGGTGACCAGCTGAACGCCGGGCGACCGAGCGAGCAGATCGCCGATCATGGCGCCGGGCCCAGTGATCATCTGGTGAGCGGCCCGCGGCAGTCCCGCCTCCTCGATCAGCGCTGCGATCTTGAGCAGGGCCAAGGGGCAGGCGCTGGGGGGCTTCGAAATCACGGCGTTTCCGGCAGCCAAGGCCGAGGCCGCCTTGTGTCCCCAGAGCTCGACCGGGTAGTTGAACGGAACGATCGCCGCTACTACCCCCAGAGGCTGCCGAATGGTCATGGCAAAGTGGCGTTCATTGCCTCGCACGGCGTCCACGGGCATGACGCGGCCGAAGATTCGCTTGCTCTCCTCGGCGAACCCGCGGAAGATGCTGGCGGTGACGCCGACCTCGGCTCGGGTCTGCAGGATGGGCTTGCCGTTCTCCTGGGCAAGCAGCTTGCCCAACTCCGGGAGGTTGGCCTCAATGGCATTTGCGATCCGTATCAGCGCCTCGTAGCGGGCCAGAGCGGTCATCTGGCGCATGGCCAACTTACCCTGCTGTGCGGCCACGACCGCCTTCTCGGCATCCTGTGTTGTCGCCCGCGGAACCCGATCCAGCACCTCGCCGGTGCCCGGATTGCGGATTTCCATCCAGGCCCCGTCAGAGGCTTCGACCCACTGGCTGTCAATCAACATCTTCATCGTGCACTTCCTCCTCGATGAATAGACTTAAGCGAGCAGCAGTCCCGGGGCAACCGCATCGGTCACAGGCTCATCCCGGAAACCCCATCCGCCGCGAAATGCGCAGGGCCGACTCTCGGACGTCCGGTCCCAGTTCGACGCAACGCGCCGGGCTCATCCGGCTGATCGGACCCGAAACGCTCACGGCCGCGATGACGTCCGAGGTGTAGTCGAAGACCGGCGCTCCAACACAGCACACGCCGACTTCGTTTTCTTCGTCATCGACGGCGAATCCCCGATCACGTACCAACTCGAGTTCCTTTGCCATGGCCGAAGGCTGGATGAGGGTATTGGGTGCCCTGGCCCGGAAGGGCTGCGCCAGGATACGTTCGCGTCGATCGAGCGGAAGGAAAGCCAGGATGGCCTTCCCCAGGGCGGTGCACGCCATGGGCAGGCGGGCGCCGATGTGCGAGTACATGCGAATGGCGTGGGTGCTCTCGACCTTGGCAATATAGACCACTTCACCGCCGGAAGGAACCGCCAGGTGCACGGTTTCTCCGGTGCGCGCAGCCAGGTCGTCGAGAAACGGGCGGCTCTCCGATCGCAGGTCGCTCTTGGCCAGATACAAGCCGGCGAGTTCGATGATGCGTGTCCCCAGGCGAAAATGGTCAGCGCCATCCCGCTCGGCGAGCCCCAGCGAAACTAGCGTGGCGAGGTAGCGATGCGCGGTGCTCTTGGGCATTCCCAGCTGAGTGGAGAGGTCCGCCAGGGTGGCTCCGCCATCCGGGCTCCCCGCCAGGATCTCGACGATCCCGAAGGCCTTCGTCACCGAAGAAGAGAGAGCCTTGCGGTCGGGCGCGGAGCTGCCGCGGTTCAAGGAGGCTTGAGTGGTCTGAGAAGGAAGCGAAGGGTTGGATGCGGCCATCTTGGGGTATGGGTGTCGGCTGGTCCATCGCACTGCGTGGGATTGCCACGGGTGCCGGAGGCAGTGGCCTGGGTACTGGGTTCAAGTATTTGGAACGCTATTCAATATAGTAGAACCAGTTGTCGGCGTGTCAACTGGCACTTGTCGAGCCCTCGGATGACAAACGGCGTTCCCCTGATGGCAGAGCACCAGGCTCCGGCACCAACCCTCGTGCCAACTTCGGCGCTTGCCGGCGCGGCTTGGCCGTTGCGCCGGGGGACCGCGCATAGGACCGCGCCTGAGTGGGCTTGCACCAGGCTACTGGTCCGCCGGCTCTGCCGGCAGAGAGCGCCCAACCGGGCGGGCGGTGACCCGCAGCCGACGGGCTGCCTGATGGCGCTCGACCGCAGTGGGTCGAGCGCAATTCCGGTCGGTGGTTGCAGACCTCCAGCCCGTCGGCTACACTGAACAGCAGGCGAAATCGAGCCTGCGGGAGGCGCGGCATGCCATATCAGGACGTCGTCGGAGTGGTCCTCGGCGGCGGGCGCGGGGCGCGGCTGTGGCCGCTCACCAAGATGCGCGCCAAGCCGGCCGTGCCAATCGGCGGCAAGTACAGACTGGTCGACGTGCCGATCAGCAACTGCCTGAACTCCGGCATCGACCGCATCGCCATCCTCACGCAGTTCAACTCAGTCTCCCTGCACCGCCACATCGCCCAGAGCTACAACTTCGACGTCTTCCATCAGGGCTGGGTTGAGATCCTGGCTGCCGAGCAGACATTGACCAGCGCCGACTGGTATCAGGGCACGGCCGACGCCGTGCGGAAGCAGCTGTTCGAGATTCGCGTCACGGGCGCCAAGGACATCCTGATCCTGGCCGGCGACCACCTCTACCGCATGGACTACGCCCCGCTGATTGAGCAGCACCGGCAAACCGGGGCCGACGTGACGGTGGCCGTCAAGCCGGTCTCGGCCGAGGACGCCGGGCGCTTCGGCATCCTGCGCATGGGCGACGACGGACGCATCACCGACTTTGTCGAGAAGCCGCAATCCCCGGAGGTGCTGCAGCGCTTTGTCAGCCGCAGCGACCCAGCGCAACCCTACGTCGGCTCGATGGGCATCTACCTGTTCCGCAGCGAAATCCTCAGCGAGCTGCTCGAGTCGCATCACGCCGACTTCGGCGGGGATGTGCTGCCGGCCTCGATCCTGACGTACCGGGTCTTTGGCTATACCTTCCGCGGCTACTGGGAGGACATCGGGACGATCCGGGCGTTCTACGAGGCCAACCTGATGCTCGCCCGGCGGAATCCGCCTTTCAGTTTTGATGATCCTGTCCGGCCGATCTACACTCACCCGCGCTTTCTGCCCGGTTCGCGCATCTATGACGTGCGCCTGGACCAGGTGCTGTTGGCCGACGGCTGCGTGGTTCAGGGGGCTGAGATCAGGAACACGGTCATCGGGCTGCGCAGTGTGATCGGCGATGATGTGGTGATCTCCAACACCATTCTGATGGGGGCGGACTTCTACGAGGAACCCGGTCGCTACGGCGGCAGGCCGGCGATGGGCCTGGCGAATGGCTGCCGCATTGAGGGTGCAATCATCGACAAGAACGCCTGCATCGGCCAAGGGGTGCGCATCGAGCCCTTCCCGCGCGGTACCGAGTTGGATGAAGAACGTTGGTCGGTCCGCGACGGGATCGTGGTCGTGCCCAAGCAGGCGGTGATCCCCGAGGGTGCGGTGATCGCGCCGGCCTGACTCCCGGGTGCTGCCTGTACAGCTGGCCAGCCGCGCTCCTTCCGCCTGAACGTTGGAGCCGTCAGCAAGTATCGACCAGGCTGAGGCGTGCCGGGCGGTTGATCCACTCCTTTCGCCGGCACGGCAGGACCCTGCCTGCTCCCCACTCTGGCCCTCCCGCTCACAGGTGCCGCTGAGGCGACGATTGCCCCCGCCGGGCAATTGCAGGGCATCCACCTGAGCGGGGGCCTGCCCGGCACGCAAGCCCGATCCAGCGTGCCATCGACAGCGGGGCGGC
>CAZBJQ010000077.1:9894-13331 GCA_964492235.1 uncultured Anaerolineaceae bacterium
GGCCTCGTTTCACATCCGAAGAGGAGGTGCGGGGGACGTGAACCGGCAATCCGTCATAACCTGGAAACCCGCTGAGATGGAGGAGACACAAGTGGCACGCCGATTGATCTACCTCGTATTGAGCCTGCTGGTGCTGTCCAGCCTGGTGCTGGCAGCTTGTGCGCCGGCGGCAACCGAAGCGCCCCCGGCCGAGCCGGCGGCGACCGCAGTCCCGCCCGAGCCGCCGACCGCAGAGCCGATGGAGCCATTTGAGGCCCTGCCGGCTATCACCACCGACTGCTCCAACGGCACTTTGTGGAAGCAGATCGCCGCTCCGGACCGCTACACTGTTGAGTTCTCGATGTGCGTTCCTGACCCATCGTTCCTGTCGAAGATTGCGTTCTCTCCCTTTGCGATCTACCCACAGGAATGGCTGGAATCGACCACCGAGCCTGGCGCCCGGCTCGACAATCCGGTCGGCACCGGCCCGTACATGGTCAGTGACTGGGTTCGCGGCGAGAGCCTGACCTTCGTCCGCAACCCCAACTACACGGGCGAAAGCGAAGTCTTTGCCGATACCGTGGTCTTCCGCTGGAGTGCGGAGTCGGCCGCTCGACTGCTCGAGCTACAGGCCGGCACGATCGACGGCATGGACAACGTGGGGCCGGCCGACTTCGAGATCGTCGAGGGCGACTCGGACCTGCAACTCGTTATCCGCCCGGCGCTGAACATCTTCTATGTTGGGATGACCAACACCTTCCCGCCGTTCGATAACGTCAAGGTGCGCCAGGCCATCGCCATGGGCATCGACCGGCAGCGGATCGTTGACACCTTCTATCCGGCCGGATCGGAAGTCGCTTCCCACTTCACCCCCTGCCCGATCCCCAATGGCTGCACCGGCGAGGCGTGGTATGACTTCGATCCCGAGGCTGGCAAGGCGCTACTGGCCGAAGCCGGCTTCCCGGATGGTTTCGACACGACGCTGTACTTCCGTGACGTGATCCGCGGCTATCTGCCGGAGGCACCGCGCGTAGCCGAGGAGATCCAGGCGCAGTTGGCCGAGAACCTGGGCATCAACGTCAAGATCGAGGTGATGGAATCGGGTGCCTTCATCGCTGCTTCGTCTCAGGGAGAGCTGAACGGCTTGCACCTGCTGGGCTGGGGCGCAGACTACCCGCACATCACCAACTTCACCGACTACCACTTCGGGGCGACGCAGCTGCAGTTCGGCACCGCCTACCCGGAGATCTACACCCTCCTGCAGGAGGGTGCTCAGATCGCCGACCCGGCTGAAGCCGAAGGGGTCTACACCGAGGCCAACAACGCCATCCGCGAGTTGGTGCCGATGGTGCCGATCGCCCACGGCGGCTCGGCAACCGCCTACCGCGCCGATGTCGTCAATCCGCAGGCCAGCCCGCTGACCAACGAGATGTTCGCGCCCACCGACCCCGGCGGACGCGATACCCTCGTCTGGATGCAGAACGCCGAACCGATCAGCCTCTTCTGCCCCGATGAAACGGACGGCGAGTCGCTGCGGGCCTGCGAGCAGGTCATGGAAGGCCTGTACGGCTTCGAGATCAATGGCACCGCAACCTTCCCGGTGCTGGCGGAGGTCTGTGAGCCAAGCGAGGACTTGACGGTCTGGACCTGCACCTTGCGCCAGGATGTTGTGTTCTCCGACGGCACGACCTTCGATGCCAACGATGTCATGACCACCTTCAGCGCCAATGCGGATGTGACCAGTCCGCTGCATGTCGGCAATACCGGCACTTTCGAGTACTGGTCGACACTGTGGGGCAATCTGATCAACGCCCCGGCGCCTGAGTAGCCAGACGGCTGTGAGCAAGGTGCTCACGCCGAACTGAAGCAAACCGCGCGGGATGGCGTAGAATAGCAGCCATCCCGCGCGGCCTTTTCTTGGCGTAGATCGTTCGGATCCGCACCAGGGAACCATACAGCCATGATCCAGTTTGTCATTCGTCGCCTGCTGTCCTCCATCCCTGTCCTGGTTGGCATTCTGCTTGTGACCTTCGCCTTGGCGCGCATCGTGCCGGGCGATCCATGCACCGCCTTGCTGGGCGAGCATGCCAATCCAGTGGTCTGCGGCAAGTTCATCGCCCGCTACGGCCTCGACAAGCCGATCCCGGTCCAGTTGGGGATCTTCTTCGGCGACGTCCTAAGGGGTGACTTCGGGGATTCAATCCGGTACCAACGGCCGGTTTCTCTGATGCTGGTCGAGCGTCTGCCCACGACGATCGAGCTCAGCATCGCGGCGCTGCTAATTGCCGTGATTGTTGGCGTGCCCGCCGGAGTGATCGCCGCCATGCGCCACAACTCAGCCACCGACGTCGTCACGATGGTCGGGGCGAATATCGGCGTCTCGATGCCCGTCTTCTGGCTGGGATTGATGTTGGCCTATCTCTTCGGGTTGGTGCTCAAGGGAACGCCTTTCTGGCTCCCCCCGTCCGGGCGGCTGTCGGCCGGTGTGTCAGCAATTCCCTTCTACGAAGTCTTCGGCTGGGCGACGCAGGAAGGAACCGCGCTGAATCGGCTGCTCGAGTTCCTGTCGAACTTCTACATCTTCAACTCCATCATCACCGGCGACATGGAGGTGTTGGTTGACGCCAGCCGGCACCTGATCCTGCCGGCGCTGGCGCTGGCGACCATCCCCTTGGCGATCATCGCCCGCATGACGCGCTCCAGCTTGCTGGACGTCCTGGGGCGGGAATATGTGCGCGCCGCCAAGGCCAAGGGCGTGCCGCATCGCACGGTGATCGCAAAACACGCCTTCCGCAACGCCCTGCTGCCAGTCGTCACCATCATCGGCCTTTCCCTGGGCGGATTGTTGGGCGGCGCCGTGCTGACCGAGACGATCTTCGGCCTGTCGGGGGTTGGACGCGCAATCTACGAAGCCATCACGGCGCGGGACTATCCGGTCATCCAGGCCTTCACCCTGGTGGTAGCCGTGGGCTATGTGCTTATCAACCTGGCCGTCGATGTCTCGTACACCTATCTCGACCCTCGGGTGCGGTTGGAGTAGCAAGGCATGACCGCTTCCGTCGATATCCTCTCTTCCGAGCCAGGTTCTCTCGACGCCGAGCGTATCACCGGCAAGCCCGCCAGCCTGTGGCGGACAACTGCGCGCCGGCTGCTGCAGCGCAAGTCAGCCATCGCGGGACTGGCCATCCTGGGCGCACTGATCCTGACGGCCGTGTTTGCCCCATGGATCGCGCCGTATGCGCCGGACGAAGTACTCATCGGCAAAGAGGACGTCAAGCGCCGCGATCCACCCTGCATCCACCTGCTGGGGTGCCCGGCCGATCAACCGCAGCACCTGATGGGCATCGACGGGAATGTGCGCGATCAGTTCAGCCGGGTGGTCTACGGATCGCGCTATTCGCTTGTGATCGGTTTTGTCACGGTTGGCTTCGCCATCGTAATCGGGACGACCATTGGGG
>CAZBJQ010000078.1:0-13165 GCA_964492235.1 uncultured Anaerolineaceae bacterium
TTGCTCACCTTTGGCCGGATTCCGTATAAGGGTCTGCTGATTCTGGGCTGCCTAGCGGACCCAGACCCTTGACCGTCCTCTGCGGCCAGGCAACAGACAGTAACACATCGCAAACTCGACCAGCATGATACCGCGCTTTGCCGACTTCGTGACGCCGGACGCCGTCGGTCTCCCCAGGATCCAAGGGGTTCACTCTCGACGGGAGTCGATCAAACCAAGAACGCTGGATGCACGGCGCCGTCAGCGCGTACAGACACTACGGATGGCTGCACACCGTCCCGGTGTCCTTCCGGGGTGACCGCCCCGACCGGGAGAGTGTGTCCTAGCTCAAGGTACCGGTCTGTCCCACTCTTGCTGAGACGACACAGGCTTGCGGTAACATGGTAGCCGTGCTATCATGTAGATATGATCCGGTCGTTTGCCGGCGGCGGTACGGAGGATGTGTTCAACGGGGTCAATTCCGCCGCTGCCCGCAAGTCTTGTCCGCAATCACTCTGGGGCATCGCTAGGCGGAAGCTTGACCAATTGGACTCGGCCGAGCAGCTGGCCGACCTCCGGGTGCCGCCAGGCAATAGGCTCGAAGGCTTGCGGGGAGACCGCGCCGGCCAGTACAGCATCCGTGTGAACGACCAGTATCGTCTCTGTTTCCGATGGTCTGCCGAGGGCCCCGAGGACGTCGAGATCGTCGACTATCACGCTGGCTAGGTAGTCTGGCAAGGAGAGAGCGCAATGGTTCGAGTTCCTACTAACCGCCCGCCCACGCATCCTGGGGAGATGCTGCTGGAGGAGTTCCTCAAGCCGATGGAGATCACCCAGCGGCAGCTTGCCGACGCGCTTCACATGCCCTATCAGCGCGTGAACGAGATCGTGAACGGCCGCCGCGGCATCACGCCTGGCACGGCGCTTCGGCTGGCGAAGTACTTCGAGACGACCGAGGGCTTCTGGATGAACCTGCAGCTCAGGTGGGACCTGCACCGGGCTCATCGCTCTGAGGCCAGAGTCCTCACGGATATCCGACCGCATCGTCCTATCTCCACTCCATCAAGGTGACCTGCCACGCTGCCCGACAACTCGCGTGGCCGTGTGAAAAGTCGCGGCGGTGGGGACTTCGTGCCGTTCCGCTTGAGCGGTTCCTCGGTGAAGTGAGGCCAGTTCATCTTGTGGACGCGCGCGAAGGCCCCCGAGTGGGAACGCGATTCTGGGCTTTTCACACGCGCTCTCGCTGAAGCTGACCCGGCGGGCGGGACAATAGGGTGGGGCGCTTGGCCCGCCGGCATGTGCGAGAATAGGTGGCCAGCTGCCCGCTTCTGCCGGGCAGCGTAGCTCGAGGCCGGTCGCGAGTGTGGGTTCGAAGGGCAGGACGTGCAGACATGATTCCTTACATCGGGAGTGGTGACTATTGCTACGCAAACGCCACGGCGATGCTGCTTGCAGCAAGTAGTGAGCAAGTGGCCCCGTCGCGTATCGAGGCACTCTGTGGGGTTGGCCTTGGCGCGTTCTGGATTGATGGGGCGGACCTTGTCTTCTTCAACAGCCTCTCTACCCCGCCCGACAAGGGAATCAGCCAGGCTCTGGACCTCCTCGGGCTGGGCTTTGCCGAGAAGTGGAGCAACGAGGCGACACCGCCGCCTCTCGCCGCGTTGCGAGCAGATCTACTGCAAGGCGCCGCCATCCTGGGCCCGCTCGACGTGGGGTTCCTCAGGTATGATCCATTGCACTCCGAGTTCGCCGGTGTGGACCACTACGTTCTGGCCTACGCCATGAACGATCGCGAGGTCTACCTGCATGACCCCGCAGGATTCCCCCATGTGTTCCTCTTGCTTGAAGATCTCGAGCCCGCCTGGAAGGCCGAGCGCATTGACTACCGCCGTGGCCACTACCGCTACTGGACGGGCCTGCACCGACTTGAAATGCCGACCGATGAGGAGATATTCAACCATGCCCTCGAGGCCTTCAGGACCGGCTACCGCCGGAGCGAGGCCATTGCGGCCAACGAACCTTGGGCCAAGACGTGGGCCATTGGCCGCAACGCCATACTGAAGTGCGCCGACCATGTTCGGCATGGCAACGTTGCGCCTCCATTGAAAGCGCACCTCGTCGGCTTCATGTTCAAGCTCAGCGCACGCCGAGCGCTTGACTTTGCGTCGTTCTTCGAGGGGCGCGCTCCCGATTTGGCGGCCTCGAAGGCCGATCAGGCCGAGCTGTTTGGGACAAGTCACACCTTGGCCATTCGGGAGAGTTGGGCTCTCCTTGCTGATACGTTGCAGGAACTAGCAGAGGTGGAAGAGGAGTTTCGGAGTACTTTGCTGAACCAGCCAGCTGCCCAGCGTCCATGAAAGGGCTGCTGTCAGGGCGCGGCAAGCCATGAGATGCTGAGATCCACCCCGCTCCAAGGCGATCCCCCCGGAAACATCTATCCCGCCCAATGCGCGGGACCTTGTTCCGCCGTCAGTGCGGCCTGAGCAAGCCCGGCAGGTGCCAGGCAATCCATAGCCGTGCCGGCCACCGTGGCTCACGCGTGCCGGGGTCCTGAAGAACCTTGTCCGTGAGGGCGCCGTTCTAGTCCCTTCGCGCTCTCGTTTGTGCGAGGAAGCGAAGGTCCGGGAGTCCCGTTCTTTCCCAGACCCTTGACCGTCTTTCCCAACTATGCCCCCTATACGGAATCCAGGAAGACGTACAAGGGTCTCCACGATTTCGGGAGACCCCTATACGGTCTTTCACGATGACCCTTACTCTAGAGGCGACGGTGGGATTTGAACCCACGCATCGGGGTTTTGCAGACCCCTGCCTTACCACTTGGCTACGTCGCCAAACGAAGCTGTCAGCCTTCAGCGCTCAGCGGTCAGCCCAAGAACCTCTGCGTCCCAGGTCAGGCTGATGGCTGACAGCTGAGGGCTGACAGCTTCGGAGAGCGGGCGATGGGATTCGAACCCACGACCTTCTCCTTGGCAAGGAGACGTTCTACCACTGAACTACACCCGCTAATGTATCGGCGAGGATACCGTGAAAGGAAAGGGCTGTCAAGAAAACGCGAGCTGGCGCCCGGCGCCAGCCTGGGTCGCGCGATCCGCTACCCCTTAAGCGCCCCCGCCATCAATCCGCGCAAGAAGTAGCGACCAAGAAAGACTTAGATCAGCAACGTCGGCAACGCCGTCAGAAGGGCCCCCGCCCTCTGGACGTTCCATTGCACGATCTGGCTGCCGGCCATGCTGTTCAGCGCCACCGTCACCGGCCAGGTCCGGTTGCCGGTCAACACAACGGCGAACAGGAAGTCGTTGTAGGCCTGCGTGAACTGCCAGATCAGCACCACCACGAAGGCCGGGATCGAAAGCGGGAAGACGACGTGGCGATACAGCCCAACGAAGCCGGCGCCATCCATGCGCCCGGCCTCCAGACGCTGCCAAACCACGGCGTGTTGAGGGGACACGGAAGGGGCGGCGATTCCTCCCCTCCGGAACGCATGCTACACTGGACGCGGCCGCCGAATTCTTCTGGAGGGATTGCGATGAAACTGATCGCCGAAGGCCAAGGGCCGATGCTGCAGTCGCCCGATGTCAATGCCTTTCGCGAGTGGAACCGCCGCAAACCAAAGGCCCTGATCGACAAGCGGATGACCGAGGCCGAAGCCGTCCGTCGATTCATCCATGACGGCGATTACATTGGCACGGAACTCTACGGCACGGTGCGGGCGCCGATGTCGCTGGTGCGTGAGATCATCCGGCAAGGCAAGAAGAACCTGCGTGTGGCCGGGCAGGGGGTGCTCGATCTGGACATGCTGCTCGGCGCCGGCCTGATCAAAGCGATGGACTTCACCTACATGGGCCTTGAGGTGTACGGTGTGTCGAGCTGCCTGAGGCGCGAGGTCGAGTCTGGCCACGTCGAACAGTGCGTCGAGTGGAGCAACGCCGGCATCGCATGGCGGTTCAAGGCGGCCGCCATGGGCGTGCCATTCATCCCGGTACGGTCGATGCTGGGGACCGACACGTTCCGCTACAGCGCCGCCAAGGTTGTCGAGTGTCCCTTCACCGGCATTCCGATCTGCCTGCTCCCGGCGTTGATCCTCGACGTTGGCCTGATCCACGTCCATCGGGCTGACAGGTACGGCAACGCCCAAATCGACGGGATCAGCGGTTTCTCGACCGAGATGGCCCGTGCCAGCCGGAGGCTGATCCTGAGTGCTGAAGAGATCGTCGACACCGAGTTCATCCGGTCACATCCCGACCGCACGATCATTCCCTACTACTTGGTGGACGCCGTCGTTGAGGCGCCGTTCGGATCGCACCCTGGCGAAATGTGCTACTGCTACGAGCGGGACGAGCCGGGGATCAAGGCCTGGGTCGAGGCCTCCAAGACCGCCGAGGCGACACGGGATTACCTCGACCAGACCGTCTTCGGCCTGGCCGATCACGCGGCGTACCTCGATTGGATCGGCCGAAAGCGGCTTGAGGAACTGCAGGCGATGGTGCCGGGGAGGGAGCCATGAGCGAGCCGCGCTACAACCCCACAGAGCTCTTGATCTGCAGCGCCGCCCGCCTGATGACCGATGGCGTAACTGCCTTCGTCGGCACGGGCATCCCGATGCTGGCGGCGGCGCTGGCGCAGAAGATGCATGCGCCGAACCTGGTCACCGTCTTCGAGTTCGGTGGCACGGGGGCCATCCTGGAGGAGCTGCCGATCGCCGTCGGCGAGCGGCGAACCTTCCATCGGGCAGTGGCCGCCTCCGGCATCTGTGATGTGGTCGAGGCGGCGCAGCGCGGCTTCATCGAGTACGGCTTCCTTGGTGGGGCGCAAATCGACCCCTTTGGCAACCTGAACAGCACCGTCATCGGCGACCACGATCATCCGAAGGTGCGCCTGCCCGGAAGCGGCGGCGCCAATGACGTCGGCTCGCAGTGCTGGCAGACGATCGCCATCATGCGCCATGACCGGCAGCGATTTGTCGAGCGGTTGGATTTCGTCACCACCCCAGGCTACCTGAGCGGACCTGGCGCGCGCGAGGCGGCTGGCCTGCCTCCCGGCACCGGCCCCTACCGGGTTGTGACCAACCTGGCGATCCTCGGCTACCATTCTGACACCAAGCGCATGCTGCTCCTGGCAACGCAGCCGGGCGTGACGGTCGAGACCGTCCAGGAGAACACCGGCTTCGAGCTCGGACTGGCGAGCGATGTCGGGCAGAATGCCGAGCCGACCGACGACGAGTTGCGCATCTTGCGTGAGAATGTCGACCGAGATCGGTTCTACATCTGAGGTGGTATGGCGGGCGCTGTCGAGATCCATTCTGAAGCCTCGTCCTCAGGCAAGGGGCGCCGCTCCGCCTGGTCTGCGCGCCCGGCCGCCGGCTGCCTGGTCAGCCTGGTGCTGGCACTCGCCTGCCTGTGCCCGACCCTGGGCATGCTGCACTTGACGAGGCGGGGGGACATCGCCTATCGGCGAGGAGGGCCGGGCGAAATACGCCTGTGGCTGGTGCAGAGCGCCGACGGTACGGCGCTCGCCCTCTCGACCACCCGGCGCGCCGCCTCTGTCCTGGGCCCGACATGCAGCCAGACCGCCGTGCGCTTCCTTCCGGCGGCCGGGGGACTGCAAGCCGAACCCGCCGCCTACTGCACCTGCACGCTCACTACCGGCAAACAGGTTCAGCGGCAAGGCGCCTGTCCGCCATGAGGGGAGACGGCACCCGCTCGCGGGGCAGCGAGCCTGAGCTCCCGCTGGGTCGGGTCGTGATCGGTGACTGCCTGCAGGTGCTGCCTGGCCTGCCAGAGGGGTGCGTCGACCTGGTCTTCGCCGACCCGCCCTACAACCTGCAGCTCCGTCAGGAGCTGTGGCGGCCGAACCAGACCCGCGTCGACGCCGTGGATGCCGCCTGGGACAAGTTCTCCAGCTTCTCCGAATACGACGCATTCTCGCGCGCCTGGCTGCAGGCGTGCCGTCGGGTGATGAAGCCTGACGCCACGCTGTGGGTCATCGGCAGCTATCACAATATCTACCGCTTGGGCGCTATCGTGCAAGACCTCGGCTTCTGGATCTTGAATGACATCGTGTGGATCAAGTCGAACCCGATGCCGAACTTCCGCGGCGTGCGCTTCACCAATGCGCACGAGACCTTGATCTGGGCGGCACGTGCGAAAGACTCGGCGTACACCTTCCATCATCACGCCATGAAGGCCATGAACGACGACCTGCAGATGCGGAGTGATTGGGAGCTGCCGATCTGCAGCGGGTCGGAGCGACTGCGGCTGGATGGCAAAAAGGCCCATCCGACCCAGAAGCCGGAGGCGCTGCTCTATCGCCTGCTGTTGGCGTCGTCCCGTCCCGGGGACGTTGTGTTGGACCCGTTCTTCGGAACCGGGACCACCGGCGCGGTTGCCAAGCGACTGGGTCGGCGATGGATTGGCATCGAGCAGCAGGCAGACTATGCTGCCCTGGCGAAGGAGCGCATCGACAAGGAGCCGGATCCGGCAGGCGACCCGGCGGTTCTCCAGCCGCTGGCGGGAAGAAGGTCCGCAGGTCGTGTTCCCTTCGGGCAGCTGCTCGAAGCCGGCTTGCTTCGCCCGGGGCAGGTTCTGTACTTTGAGCGCGATCACAATCGCATGGTGAAGGTGTCAGCCGATGGTCGAGTGATCAGTGACGAAGTTGCGGGATCGATCCATCAGGTCGGACGGCACATGCTCGGCGGCGCGCCATGCAATGGTTGGGACGCCTGGTACTTCGAAGACGCCGACGGCTCCCTGCAACCGATTGACCGACTGCGCCAGCTGCTGCTGCGCCGCGATTCCTAGCCAGTTGAAGAGAGTCGCCTTGCTCAGTGAAGGGAATCGCGCACGTGCCAGTTTCTCTCAGGAGGCATGGCTCTTCCATCAGCCGCCTGGGATGGAAGGCCGGGTGTCGTGAACGCTGTAGCCGCAGCACACTCCGCCACGTTTCCCGGTGGCTTGTGTAGGATCGACTTCAGGGTTGTCTGGCTGGAGGTGTGCCTGTCAGCTCGTTGGCCTTCGCCCGACTTCCAGCGCTGATCCTCGAGCTGCATCTGCTCGGATACGCACCATCCGCCCGTCTCAACGCACCGTCATCCATCGCAATGCCCCGATCACCGGGCCATTCCTACTAGGGACGCGTTTCGTGCCGAAGAGCCAGTTGGGGCCGGGCAATGTGTCGGCCCCTGAAGTCCTCTGCCGGGACGAGGACACGCGCTACGAGTGCCGGGGGGTGGCCCGAGTCGCTCGAAATGGAGTGGGGGAGATCTTGCACGGGCGATGTAGGGTCCTGGCGCCCATCGCTAGCGCGGGCTGCACCTGCCTGCACCCGGGTGATGGTTTCCGCCAAAAGGAGCGGGAGTGTCGGATCGTCGTTTGGCAGCCGCGTCGCCCGTCGGGGGAGGCACGACGGACATCCCCTTGCCGTGGGCAGTCTCCGGACCCCGTCAGTCGCACTCCTCGTAGTACTGAAAGTAGTCCCCGCTGCCGCAGCTCAGGGTGCCAGCGGAATCGGCCGAACACACGCTTCCGGCGTATCCTTCGCGGGCGCCGTACACGAAGATAGGTTTCGCGCCCATCAGCTCGACAGTATCCTTGGCCTTGAGACAGAGGCCTTCATAGGAGCTGAAGTTCCAATAGTAGGAGATGATGTTGAATCCCCCCTCGAAGGTCAGGTAGTCCATGACACCATAAGGACAGTCCGGGCAGTCCTGCGTTCCCTCGTCAACGATCCTTCCGCAGATCTCGATCAGCTGGCCCTTGTCGCTGGAAGTCAAGTCTGCGGGGGCCTTGCAGGACGGTGCCGGGCGAGGCGTCGAGGTGGGCAGCGGCCGGCGGGTGGCGGTCGGCTCCAGCGTATTCGTTGAGGCGGGTGGATTGGTGGGGTAGGGTGTGTGTGTAGGCGCCGGAGTCGGTGTTGGCGGCCCTTGGCCTGTACCCATGGTGCAGGCGAGTGTGGTGGCCAAACCGGTGACCAAGCAGCAGACCAAAGGAAACAGGCGTCGGTCCATAGCCCCCCCTTCAAGCTGGCGGCTTCACACCCTGTAGCCCGTGTCGGCTCCTACCAGCATAGCACAGATGCTCGGTCCATCCGCCTCTGGGGTTCCCCAAATCCTGCACCTTGGCGAGCTGGTGGTGGCCGTCTGCGGCCTGCCTAACATCCCAAGAGGAAGGGGACAGCCTGGGAGAAGGCGATAGTCTGACCAAGGGTCATGTCCGGAAGGGGGAGTCGGCAAGGTTCTTGCTTTACAAGGGGCAGCCTCCACCGAGCCGTCACCGCCGTTGGCTCCAGCAAACTCGGCCGTGGGAAGTGGGTCGATGGGCTTTGGTCTGCGAGAGGTGAGGCTGACTGCGCTGTCGGCCGGCGGGTGCACCGGGAAGGATCCCCACAAAGCAAGGAAGCACCCATGCCGGGTGCTTCTGCCGATGCCTGTGCCGAGAGCCAGAATCGAACTGGCGACACCGCGATTTTCAGTCGCGTGCTCTACCAACTGAGCTATCTCGGCCCGATCGACATTCTACCCGCCGGAGGAATCACCGTCAAGCCGAGCGGCTTCAGCGGCGGGCCCTGGCCATGGGAGTGCCTGAAGCATGCACGGGCAGAACCTGGCGAATGCCGAGGCTTGAGAAATGCCCAGTCCCCGGCATGTGCCGAATCGCTTCCCGCCGGAGTCCTTGTCACCGGCCGTATCGGCACAGGTAGAATGGGGCGGCCCGGTGCGGTGGGTCTGACCGGTAAGGCCGGGACGAGGGGCGCCGGCGAGATCCAGGGAGGCAGCATGACGGAAGAGGTGCTGGAGCAAACGCTACGGGAGGCCAAGGACACGCGTCAGGTCGTCATCGAACGGGGCGCGCTGTCCCAGACGCATGCTGTCCTTCAGCGCTGGTTCGGGGACCAGGCGGCGTTTCTCGTGGCAGATGCCAATACACTGGAGGCCGCTGGCAAGGCGGTGGAGCAAGACCTGACTGACCACGGCCGTGCACTCGCCGGCTGGCACGTGTTCTCCGGGAAACCTCGCCTGCATCCCAACATCGAACATGTCGACGAGCTGGTGCATCTGATGGCCCCACATCAGGCGGTGCCTCTGGCGATCGGGTCGGGAGTCATCAACGACCTGACCAAGCTCGCCGCTCACCGCTTGGGCCGGCCGTACGCCGTCGTTGCCACCGCGGCCTCGATGGACGGCTACACCGCCTTCGCTGCCGCCATCACCCACCAGGGGGTCAAGAAGGTTGACACCTGTCCTGCGCCGCGGGTGCTGGTCGCCGATCTGGATATTCTTGCCGCGGCGCCGGCCGGCATGAGCGCCTCTGGCTACGCCGACCTGCTCGGGAAGTACACGGCAATCGCCGACTGGCAAATCGCACACGATTTGGGAATCGAGAGCATCGAACCGGTCTCGTGGCGATTGATGCGAGACGGGCTGCCTGAGTGGACGTCCGACCCGGAGGGCATCGGTCGCTCCGATCCGGCAGCGCTGCGCCGACTCGTCGAAGGGTTGGTGATGGCCGGTCTGGCGATGCAGATCTCGAATTCGACCCGCCCGGCCTCCGGCAGCGAGCATCTGTTCAGCCACCTGTGGGAAATGCAGGGACTGCAGCACCAAGCCGAGCCGGTGTCCCACGGATTTCAGGTAGGGCTGGGCACGCTGGCCGTCACCGCTTTGCTGGACTGGTTCCGAGACCGTGAGATGACGGGCATCCCAGTCGACAGGCTGGTGGCGGCTTGGCCAAGCCGGCAGGTGGCGGAATCCGAAGTGCGGGCTTCACACCCGGCAGGTGCCCAGGCCGATCAGGCCGCTGACGAAACCCTCGCTAAGTACCTGTCGGCCGAAGAGCTGGCAAACCGTTTGAGACGGGTCCAAGCCTGTTGGCCAGGGCTGCTGGCGGCACTCACGGCGTGGTGCCTGCCTGCGACGGAAATCCGGCGCCGGCTGGCTGCCGCCGGCTGCCCGACCACTCCAGAGGCCATCAGCCTCACCCGCCAACGATTGCGGGAGGCCTACACGCTGGCGCGCCAGGTGCGGAAGCGTTACACGGTCCTCGACCTGGCCATCGAGACGGGGACAATGCAGCCGGCGTTGCACGACCTCTTCGGATCAACGGGGTTCTGGGGCTCTGGGCTCCCCGCAACGCACGCCTGACGCTTACGCCTCTGCCACTCCTTCCCAGCCGCTCAACTGCGGAAGGAAGTCCCGCAGGTGGGGAAAGACCCGTGCCCCGGACTGCTCAAGAGCGCGGGCTTTGTCTGGGTGAGTGCTGATCCCGATCAGGTGCAACTGGGGATAGATCTCCATGTTCCGCAAAGCCGCCAGAGCACCGGCCGCGCTCCGCAATCCCTTCGAAGCGTCCTCCACAGCGAAGACTCGGACAGCTTCCAGTCCTCTCCAGCTGCCTAAGGCAATGCCGTCTAGGGCGAGAAGCGCCGCCGCCTCCAGGGCTTCGACCTGGGGAGCACCCAGTGCCAGCTGCAACGCCGCCAGGACGTGCACCGGTGAGGGCTTGAGGTAGCTCTGCTCCTCCAGGCCTCTGCGCCGAGCCAGCCAGCCGAGGCCCCCCATACTCATCATGGGCAGCGCCTCCAGCCCGGCGAGGGCGCGCCCGATCTCTGCCTCGGGCAACCCGCCGCTGCCGTCCGGAGACAGAGAAGGGCGATTGGTGAATATCGCCACCGCCGACTCCGGCCTCGCAGCCCACTTCAGCAGGCAACGCTGTTCCTGGGGCGACAAGGCCGGGCGATCCAGCGTCTCCAGGTAGCTCTCCGTGGCAAGGACCGGCGGGATTTGATAGAACTGCGCGTAGCGTTGGCTGCCGAGGTTCTGCTCCTGGATCAGGCGGTAGGTGAGCGATCTCTCCGGGATGCGCGCCGAGAGCACGATGTCCACCAGAACCGCCGTGTTCTCCGTCGGTCGTCCATCGGACATGGCACGCAGCAGCCCGGCTGCATTCTCGAGCGGGCGGGTCTCGGTCGAACGGTCTCTGCCCAGCTTGTTGGCGAAGCCCGCCAGATCCGGCGGCAGAAGGCTGTGCGGTTCGTAGGGCTCGGCCAGCCGCGAGGCATCGAGCCGAGCCTCCGGTCTCACTTGCCAAAGCCTCTCGAGCAGAAGCGCTGCGCACATGCTGGCTGAGTCCCATTCAGCGGTCACGCCGGCCACCTCGAACGCCAGGATGTGTTCATAGCTCAGAATGTTGGGCGCAAAGCCGAGGGCGACCGCGATGCGGTCCAGCGTGTGCTGAAGCGACACGTGGTAGGCGCGCGAGTCGAGCAGCACGCCGTCCATGTCCGTGAGCAAGATCTCCATCTGCTCGATGTCCTGTGTCAGCCCCTCACCAGTGCGAAGTCGGCGATCTCCAGCCACTGCGCCTCACCGGTGGGGAGGATGCCAAAGCGGAAGCCTGCCTCGGGCGTGGCGGTGGCGTACTGGTTGTCGATCCACGCCACGAATCCCAGACGGTCCTGCCGCGGCGGCGTCGCGCGCAAGACGACCTGGCCATCGAGCCAGAAGGTGGCTTCAGCCACCTGCCAGTCGATCTCGTATGTGTGCCATGCGGCTAGGTCGGCCGGCAGCACGGCTTCGCAGCCATCGACGTTTGCCAGGGCAGCCTGCAGGATCGGTCGGCGCAGCAGCGGAATCTGCGCCAGAACGATGGCCGGGGGCGCCAGGGCGAGCAGTGCGAGTGCTGGCAGCCTGCGGCTAGCGAGGCGCATAGCTTTCCATCCCGATCCGGCGCATCCCGGCGTGAAGCGCAAGTCGGCGGGCGGGGAGGCGTAGAAGAACCACAGCGTCTGCGGCGCGGCGGGCACGCGTCGGGCCGCGCCTCCCTGGCCGAACGAAAGCGTGAACGGGTCATTCCAGAATCCGAAGCCGAGCGTTCCGACCGGGGCTGGGTGAGAGGCACGAGCGCGCAGTCTCAGGTGAAGCGGGGGTCTCCAGCGGAAGTGACTGCGCGCCAGAGAGGCGGTGTCGTCGAGCTGGGCGTCGGCGTAGCCGGAAGGTTTGGAAGGGATGACCAGTCGTGCCGCCACGGCCGTCTGTGTGACAACCGATCCTCCACCGAGCTCTAGACGGCGCAGAGCGTGGAGACCGAGCGCCGCCGTCATCCAGATCTCTCCTTGACGGAGGCCGATACCAGTGTCGCCATCAACCCAACGTGGTCCGATGGGTAGATCCTCGCCGACGCGGGCGAGGGTTGGTCCAAGACGATGGCGCAGGCCTCGACGCGCAGCTCCGGACTGACGAAAACGTAGTCGAGCGTGCCGTGCCAGACCGGCTGACCCCCCTGCAGGACGAGACCCAGGAATCCGAGGGCCAGCCGCCGCAGACTGTGACGGAGGCCCGGGCCGCGGTCGAGCGGGGTCGGGCAGGTGAAGGCCGGCTCCTGGCCGTGAAGGGCGGCAAAAGCGGAGCGGTAGCGCTTGCGAAGTTCGGCGATCGACCGATAGCCGGGCTCGGCGTTGAGATCTCCGCACACAACGGTCGGTGTCCCCTCAGGTAGCCATTGCAGCAGGCGTCGCACCTGCAGCCAGCGGGTGACATCATCGAAGGCGCTGAGGTAGAGATGCGTGTTGCAGATGATCCACGGGCCGAAGGCCGTCTTCAACCGGATGCGGTGTGCGACGCGGCCCTGGCGTCCGAGGGCGAGCACGGCGTGGTCTTCGACCGGGAGGCGGGACAGGAGCGCCTCGCCCTCATGCAGTCCCCGCCGACCGGTCTTGGGGCACAGGTAGACCTCGTAACCTCCAAGCTGGGCCGCAATCCAGGCAGCGTTGTTCGCGGGCAAATGGACCTCCTGGAAGGCGATCACCTCCGGCTGCAAGGCCCGCAGCCCTTCGATGATCAGCGGCGCACGCTCACGCCAGTGGGTCAGATCGTTGAGCAGGTTGAACGTAACGACTCGAATCCCATGTGGCGAGGGAGTCCGATGCGGAGCTTGGGTCCATCGGTCAGGCCGGGGTTGCATGTAAACGATTCTACCCGGAGCGACTGGGGGGGTCGACGCCGCGGGCCTTCCCGAACGGTCCCGCAGGCAGGCGATTGCGGCCGGGGGACTTTCGGGGCAAGATGGGGTCTGCGAGTCGGCAGCGCGCACGGGAGGGATGATGGACATCTGGTCGGTTCTCTTCAGCGGCGGTGTGTGCCTGCTCCTGGGGTTCGTGCTCGCCTGCATCAGCGTGCAGAGCGTGATGAAGGGCA
>CAZBJQ010000079.1:0-8994 GCA_964492235.1 uncultured Anaerolineaceae bacterium
TTGGTCCTGGCGGCGGCCCTTGCCTTGAGGACACCGATCTTGGCGCTGGCGCTCACGCTGCTAGCGTACGCCTGGCACGTTCTAGGCGCCGGGTCGGTCGCACCCGCTTGGCAGGAGTTGGTGGCCCGCTGTTTCCCGGTCGAACGCCGCGGGAGGTTCATGGGCATCGGAGCCTTCGTGGGAACGGCGACAGGTGCTCTGGGCGCCATCGTCAGCGCGGCGCTGCTCACGGCGCTGCCCTACCCTACAAGCTTTGTCGCCGTCTTCGGCGCCGGAGCCGTCAGCATCCTGCTGAGCCTGGCCTTCATGGCCATGGTCCGCGAGCCCGTCCCCGCCCGCCACGCTCCGACCCAGTCTGCCCGGGACTTCTGGTCCGGGTTGCCCGAGATCCTGAGGAGGCAAGGGAATTTCCGCTGGTACCTGCTCGGACGGGTGACGATGGCCTTCGGGGCAATGGGCATGGGGTTCGTCACACTGAGCGCCATCCGGGTATGGCAGGTGAGCGACGGAACCGTAGGGGTGTATACCGCAGTCACCCTGGTGGGCGAGGCGGTAGGCACGCTCAGCCTCGGGTTGCTTGCCGACCGCCGCGGCCACAAGCTATCGGTCGAGTTGTCCGCCCTGGCCTTCATCCTGGCGTTCGGCCTAACAGCCTGGTCGCCCGGGTCTCAGGTCTACTATGTCGTCTTCTTCTGGATCGGGTTTGCCCTCGGAGGGCAGGTGGTTTCCGGAATCCTGCTTACGTTGGAGTTTGCACCTCCTGGGCGACAGCCCACGTTTGCTGGTCTGGTGAACACCAGCCTGGGCTTGGCCGGGATCGTGGCTCCTCTTCTGGGGGCATGGCTGGCAGGGCGCGGCTTCACGCAACTCTTCTGGCTTGCGGCGCTCTTCAACTTCGCCGCTCTGCTGGTTCTGCGCTTGCGCGTCCGGGATCCACGCCACACCACGGATCTCACCGCACCGGCGCCAACTCCCTAGCCCGTCTCTGCGCTCGTCCAGCGATCAAACGCAGCACGAACGGCACCTGGCTGGTACCCCTATGTGATCGCCCGTCCCGGCCTCGCCTCCAAGGGGATCCGGCGTAACGAGCCGGTGATGGCGCGACCGGGCGACGTCGCGTTTCTCACACCCTCCTCGACATGGTCCCCGTAGCACCGCGGCACCGCCTGGATCACCCGTCGGGGGGTTGGCTCCCGCCTGGGTCACCCCGGCCCACCCCTCCAAAATGTGCTCCCCAGACCTTGCGTTTCCGCCACAGGTAGGGCATAGTGCAAGTTGGTCTGAACATAACCAGACGACGATAACGACTTACGGGCTGGAGAGATGACGCACGCGAACGATCGAACCGATCTTCCGATTCTCACGCTCTACAACCTCGACCCGGCGTGGGAGCCGGAGGCCTCACAGGCTGTCGTGGCCCAAACCGATCAACTCATTACCGAGCTCCGGTCGATGGGGCACACGGTGGCGGACCTGGCGGTGAGTGATCGCGACCTCGCCGCGCGCCTTCAAGACTTCAATCCGAATACCACCCTGGTCTTCAACTGGTGCGAGGAGTTGCCCGGCATTCCGCGCAGCGATTCCCTGGTGGCCCATGTCCTTGAGGAGATGGGCTTCGCCTACACCGGCGCGGATTCGGCCGTCCTCTCGCTCTCCTGGCACAAGCCGCTGGTCAAGGCGCTTCTCGAGGCACATGGCATTCCCACGCCACGCTGGCTGCTGTGTTCTTCACCGGATATCGACGATTGGGACTGCTTCCCAGCCATCGTCAAACCAGCCTACGAGCACTCGAGCGTCGGCGTGACCGTGGAGGCAGTGGTGATGAACCCGCAGGAACTGCGCGACCGCATCGCGCTGGTCCTGAAGAAGTTCGGCGGCCAGGCATTGGTCGAGGATTTCGTCGACGGTCGAGAATTCCATGTGGCACTGTGGGGAAACGGCGAGACCAAGTTGCTTCCCGTGGCGGAGATGGACTTCGCCGCGTTTGACGACGTGCGCGACAGATTGTGTACCTACGATTCGAAATTCACGCCGGGCTCGGTCCACTACGATGGAATCCAACTCAAGCTACCTGCACCGCTGACCGAGTCCCAGCTTCAGGATCTGACACGCGTGTCCCACGCCGCCTATGATGCGATTGGCTGCCGCGACTACGGCCGACTCGACATCCGCCTGCGCGACGACACCTTCTACGTCCTGGATGTCAACCCGAATGCAGACCTCAGCGCCGACAGCAGCATGGCCTGCGCTGCCGAGCTCGAAGGCTACAGCCATGGCAGCATGATCAGCCGGCTGGTCAATCTCGCCGCCAGCCGTCACCCTGTGTTCAGCCCGGCAGGTCCCTAGTCGATCGACCCGCAGGTCACCCCAAGTCTATTGATGGCGCATGGGAGGCTGGTGTAGAAGCCACGCCTCCTAAGAGAAACTCGCGCCTGTGGTGGTTGGGGTTTCACCCCAACCGCCACATTTCTGGTTCCCTTCTCTGAAGAAGGCGTTCTTCATCAACTTGCCAGACCGAGTGCATGTCGGTACGACGGCTGTCCTTCTAGCGAGCCGCCGACCCTGAGCACCGCCTTGCCGGGGCGGTGATGGCAGGCGCGACGGGGCGCACGTCGCAACCCATAGGCAAGAGCTGATCAATCAGCAAGGCACGGGTCGCGCCCGGAGGCGTCGCCTGCCGAACGTCAGGGTCATTCAGATCCATCTCGGGTAGAAACTCGCCCGTCCCGCGCCGGCGCTGCAGGTCGCAGAAGTCGCCCCGGCGCAGCGGATGCGGCCGAGCTTGGGCGTTTGCGGCTGACTGCATATCAACCCCAACTTCCCTCCCCTATCGAACCAGACCGGCCGCAGCGGGGGTTCCGGGCAGCAATCGACCGTCATCCGCCAATTGCTCCATCCCCCACCCAGGCGACAATCCACCCGATGGCCCAAGGCCAACCTCAGGTGGATATCCTGGTGTCCCTGACGGGGGATGTTGGTTCGCCCCAACAGGGTATCGGGTCCTGCGGTGCGATGCCCAGCGCTATCTTTCCGCCCGGAACTAGGGCTCATCCAAGGGTTGAGTCGCTGGGCTCCTTCCGCTATGCTTGCGGTGGGCGTCACATGCGCCAAGCTACCCTGATCGCTTCCTCAGCACTGTGGGCTTACGGCCACGGCGGGGGACACCCGCTCAGACCGGAGCGACTCCGACGGACCGTGGAGCTGATGTCCGAGTGTGGCCTGCTTGCGCGGCGCAATGTTCGGGTCGCAAGCCCACGTCTGGCCACGGACCAGGAACTCGGCTTGTTCCACACGCCCGAGTACATCGACGCCGTCCGCCGGCTGAGTGCTGGCACCCCTGGCGTGGAGGCAAGCCGATTCAACTTCGGGCCCGGGGACAATCCGGTCTTCTCCGGCATGTTTGAGAGCGAGGCCACCAAGGTGGGCGGCGCAGTCATGGGAGCGGAGAGCCTGGCCTCCGGACAGTGTGACGTCGCCTTCAACCTGGGCGGAGGACTGCATCACGCCTGGCGCGATCACGCCTCCGGATTCTGCGTATTCAACGATGCAGTCGTTGCCATCCAGTGGCTGGCCAACCTGCGCTGGCGCGTGGCCTATGTCGACATCGATGTCCATCATGGCGACGGCGTTCAATGGGCCTTCTACGAAAACGACCGGGTGCTGACGATTTCCCTGCACCAGGATGGCCGCACGCTCTTCCCCGGCACAGGCGCCATCGAGGAGGCAGGCCGAGGTGCCGGTGAGGGATTCAGCGTGAATGTGCCGCTGCCCCGGCACACGGACGATGACGCCTACCTGTGGGCTTTCGACCAGACCGTGCCGGCATTGGTGGAACGATTCGACCCGGATATCCTGGTGACACAGCTCGGCCTCGACACCCACCTGCGCGATCCGCTGGCGGAGCTGGCGCTGACCACGCACGGACTGAAGACGGTCGTCGAGCGCATGGCCGGATTCTCCCCGCGCTGGCTGGCACTCGGCGGGGGCGGCTACGACCTGGACGTGGTCCCGCGCGCATGGACGCTGGCATTCGGCGTGATGGCCGAGGCCGATCTGCCCGCCGAACTGCCCGCGCACTATCGATCCGCCTATGGCGGGCGTTGGCTCGAAGACCGAGAGTCCCCTGCTCTCGATCCCCGGCTGCGCGCTCAGGCTCGAGATCAGCTGGAACAGGTGGTGGCCAGAGTGAAGGAGCTCCACGCTCTCCCGTAGCCCTGGCCGCGGGCGCGGAGAACGCCCGGCGTGCACGGTCGCCGCCCGCCGGGTGGCTCTTATCCCCCTCGCGACCTGCCCCTCCGGAAACGCAGGAGCGCCCGACGCGTGCTTCCGGGATCATCCGTCAGCACGGCGTCACACCCCAACCAGCAGTACAAGCCGAGACGCCGGTCCGGTGTCGGATCCAGAGGACAGACGATCTGCCCCTGCCGATGGGCCGCGGCGACATAGAACGGATTCAATATGGCCAAAGGCCAGAAAGGGCCCACCAAGTTGACCCCGGCCACCGGCCAGGGACGGGTGAGGGTAATCCAGCCAATGAGGAGTTCCGGCGCCGCAGCCCGCACGGCATGCAGCCGCTCCATGCTGAACGAGAGGGCGGCGCAGCGCGCACGGATCCCCAGGTCCGCCAGTTGTGTCGCCAGGCCAGTTGCGACCTCTGGCACAAGGAAGCGGTCGGTCTTCAGTTCGAGAGCCAGCAGCACATCTTGCGGAAGCATCGCTGCCAGCTGGGCCAGCGTGGGGACAACCTCGTCGGCGAATTCCGCCCGCCCATAGGCCGCCCTAGACCCTTGGATCTCCTTCAGGGTCAGCTGTGCGACTTCGCCTGTGCTGTCCGTAGTCCGATCGAGGCGGCCGTCGTGGATGCACACGAAGGCGCCATCCCGAGTGACGTGCAGGTCCGTCTCCAGGATGTCTGCCCCTTCATCGAAGGCGCGGCGGAAGGCGGCCAGCGTGTTCTCCGGGCAGGCGACCCGGTTGCCGCGATGAGCCATCAGCCACGGTCGAGGCTTGTTGATCAGGGAGGGAGGTAAGTTGGACATCATAGGGAAATCGGCGCGGCATACTGCGGGATGACCAGCTCGACGTCTGTCCCGCGCAGCAGGTCTTTCCATAGAGTGGGATTCTCGGTGTGGATGGCGATCAGGCGGCTCGGGCGGACGCGGCGCACAAACTCGCCCAGCTCCTTGGCAGCGGCATGACCTGAGGCGTGGAAGCCCTCGATCGGGGTCACCCTGACAACGGCGCCGGCCGCATCCCGGTGCGGCTCAAGCCCAGCCAGCTCCAGGCCGAGATGTTGCGTCCAGTTCCACAGCCGCACCAGGTCGACCATCTGTTCATCGTCGTACGCCTGGCTGTTCGAGAAGACATACACACCGCCCGGCTTGCCCTTGAGTAGGAACTCGATGTCCAGCAGGTCGGCCAGGTCCGTCAGGCTGAAAGCCATCAGGTAGTCACCGGGGGCCCGCCGCACATCCATCGGCGTGACCATGGTCCCGGCATAGCGCGCTCGAACGAGCTTCTCCCACTCAAACTGAGTCACCTTGGGATCCGCATACAGGCCAATCCGGCCATCGCTCATCGCATCCGGGACCTCTGGGTCCGCCAGATGCATGGCGCGCAGCAGGTAGGCGTCTTTGGGCTGGACCAGCAGCCGGCGTCCGGTCTCCCCGGCGATGGTCAGGAAGGTGAGCAGTCTCTCCACGTTACGCGGCGCAAAGTCGGCGACGGCCAGTCGACCGGCAGCGCCTCGCACTGCTTCCAGACAGGAATCCAAGACCATCGCCTCACTGGTGGTGGTGCTGGTGAGTGTGGTGGCACTGGTGAGACGAGTTCCTTCGCACAGCAGCGCCGTAGGCGAAAGCGCGGCCAGAGCGTCGGCGAAGTCCCACGTGTCGCCCCCCTGTCTGCCATGAAACCGCAGGTCGCCCGAATAACCGACCCAGCCTGCGTCGGTCTCGACCGCCATCCCGATGGCGCCGAAAAGCGAGTGGTCCACGGGGAAGGAGCGCAGGCGGCCGCCGAGGTCAGGCTGCGACGTAGGCTGATCGATGCCCTTGGAGCCACCGAATGCCCAGAAGGCCGCAGGTGACTCCAATGGGTCATCGGCCATCTGGATATCGAGGGGTCGATCCAGGAAGCGGAAGGGTCGGCCCCGGTAAGGCGCCTGGCGATCGGAAGCCAGTTCGCCTTCCGGCCGCGGCGACCTCGGCGCGACGTACGGCACGCCTCCGAGCCCACTCAGACCGACATCGAGCAGGACCTTGCCGATGAAGGCAGTCATGCGGGAGGCCGCTCCCGGGATCTCCGGCGAGACATACTGCAGATCGCTGATATGGTCCTGATGGGCGTGGGACAGCAGGACAACGTCCACGGCCGGGGCATGCTGACGGCGCAGGTCACGGAAGGCATGAGGCAGCATGCGCCGCCAGTGATCCCAGAATGCGTCCTGCGCCTGGGGCGTGACAGCCGTCACCTGGCGGGGGTTGCGTTGACGACCCTGCGGGGGCACTTCCCAGCTATCGACCTCTGCCGACTCAAAGGCTGGTATCAAGTCATCCCGCAGCAGACCGCGCAACGGCGGCACCAGTTCGAGTGCCAAGACATCGAGCAGCCCGCGGCTAACGCGCTCCCGCACGAAGACTCCGTCGAAGAAGGCGCCGTAGCGGCCAAAGGGCTTGCCGAAGTCGAGAAAGATCCGCCGTTCCCCGTCTTCCAAGAGGAACTTGTTGCCACCGATCTCGTTGGCGCCGCCGAAACAAGTGATCGTAGCCATCGCTTCCTCGATCAGGCCCTGGCTTGTGGGCATGCCGACACGGCTTCGCCGAGCGCATTCCGGAGAATTCAGGCGATCTCGTTCGGCTCCGGAGGCGCGGCTTCGCCGGTCGCCTGGCGGTAGAGCGAATCGGACAACGACAGGATGGTCTCCCGCATGGCCACCTGTCCCCGCCAGTGCGGCGGGATCGCCTTGCGGCCGTAGATGGCGCCAGCCAGCTGCCCGTAAACGGCCCCGGTCGTATCGGCGTCATCCCCCAGGTTAACGGCCAGCAGCATGCCATGGCGGAAGTCCGTGGCGCGATCCAGCGCCCACAGCGCAGCCTCGAGCGTGTCCACGACATAGCCGCTGGCCTCGATCTCTTCGGCCTGCTTGGATCGGTACGAGCCGGCGGCGACCTCGCCGATTCGATCGGAGAGCGGGCTGTGCTCCCACAATCCGGGTACCGGCGAAAAACCAGGGGCCAGCAGCGTCTCCTTCGACTCTCCCTGGAGCGCACCCACTATCAGCGCCGCCAGGAACCGGCATCCATCGACGGCTTCGACCGCGGCATGGGTCGTCCTCGAACTATCGGCCGCCATCTGGATCGCCCGGGTTGGATCGCGAGAGAAGAAGAGGGGGACGGGGGCCAGGCGCATGATCGAGCCGTTGCCGGCCGAGTCCTGGTCAGTCTTGCCACCAAACGGGTTGCGGGAGGATTCATAACGGGCGAGGGCTGCACGGATGGTGTGTCCGACGTCAAAACACCGGCCAGTGCTGCTCATGTACCCATCACGCAGCCAGCGCAGGTAGCGGTCCATCTGATCGGCCGGGTCGAAGCCGCCGCACTCGACCAGGCTGGCCGCCAGGCACAACGCCATGGATGTGTCATCCGTCCACTGGCCCGGCTCCAACTTGAAGGGGCCGCCGCCGGTCATGTCCTCCACCGGCTTGAAGGTCCCGGGAGGCCGGAACTCAATGGCGGCTCCCAGCGCATCTCCGGCTGCCAGGCCGACCATGGCCCCCCGGAATCGGTCTAGCTGATCGATGGCTGTCATGCGAGCTGGATCACCCATGGCCAGTACCGAGGCCGAGGGCAATTGTAGTCCGAGTGGAATGCCCAGCCCAGAGTGGATCTGTGGACGCCGGTTGGCGGACCGGCCGCCGTGCCGGGGGGCGCGGGCAACGCCTCGAAGGATCTAGGTGCCGACTAGTTCGAGTCCGGCCAGGGGATCTTCACCGGGTCGGTGTAGCCATGCTTCTCGACTGCATACAGCTTGCCACTCGAGTCTTTCGTGCAGCCTTCCTCGTCGCGGAATACATAGGAGTGATCATTGGTCTGAACAACGACCGGGATCAAGTTCCCATCCTGGCAAACCTGGGCTTCGATCAGGTAGCCTCGATCGTCATCCTCGGTCATGTCTACATCATCCCAAGTGACCTCCACCTCGTCGCCCTGGCGCGTCGCATCGACATTCTTTGCCCGGCCGTACAGGACCGATCTGGGGAGAGGGGGGAAATAGGTGACCACGCTGAAGATGTCGCCCTCGACCTGGACTACGGAAGCGGATACCCAGCAGGCATAGGCCAGTTTGTCGAAGCGGACCCACAGCCAGGAACCGGCGTGGTCCCTATTCCACAACAGACCGTGGTCTCCTTCGTACAGATCGGCAGCCGGCAGATAGGCCTTGGCCGGTCCATACCGGCAGAAGGCCTGCTGGTTTACGGTGATGTCGGGGAAATCGAACGTTGCCGTCGGCGTGATCGTTGGAGTGGGGGTGATCGTCGGCGTGAGCGTGACGGTCGCGGTCGGGGTACCGGTGGGCGTGATGGTGATCGTGGGCGTGGCCGTCTGGGTCGGGGTGTTCGTGGGTGTGGCAGTCGGTGCGGCGAAGAGCGACAGGGGAGCGGAACAGCCGATCAACATCACGCCGGAAGCCAGGTAGGCTGCGACACACACGACATGAGCACGCTTCGCGCTTGACATCAATGGCGCCTCCATCCTGGACTGCATTCTACGCTGTGGATGGACACCGGTTCAATCCACCGAAGGCACCAGCCCCGGGTGGGGCCCATCAAAGCAGATTCGGAGTGGGCGCAGGGTCTTGGCTCCTAAGGCGTTTTCGCCCCCTGGGCTGGCAGTCTGGAGGACGCAGATCGGCCGGCGCGCCGGGCCCGGGGGGAGATGCCCACCCGGCCAGGTCCGCGGTCTGGCGACCTTCACGGTCGTAGGCGGATGGATG
>CAZBJQ010000079.1:9094-13120 GCA_964492235.1 uncultured Anaerolineaceae bacterium
CCCACCCGGCCAGGTCCGCGGTCTGGCGACCTTCACGGTCGTAGGCGGATGGATGCAGGCCCACCCAAGCAGCCTTCAAGGGGAGGCGGCGTTGCCTGATGCAGGGTGGCTTGACCGCCTGTGATGGGAGTGCAAGTAGCTACGGGGTGGTTGCCTCAGCGCTTCTTCTTCAGCGGGTGGCGCAGCGTGGTGCGCAGTTTCTCTGGCCTGGATCGCGTCGGGTCGCCAAGGTAGATTTCGTGGTGCTTCCCGCGGAAGACGTAGCCGTTTTCTGCGGCGAACTCCTGCATGCGCTGCAGGGTGCGCGGCTCCTCGGCGTAGGGGCCCAAGTGAAGTGCCTGGACGCACAGGCCTTCGTGAAAGGGCTTGAGACGAAGGCGAGAAATACCAGGGCTCGGCTTCTTCTCGTTGAGCTGCGCCACGCCGTCGGCGAACATCTTGGGTGTGATGTGCCCCGGCTGCAGGATCATCGCCGTCCACTTCCAGGGCTGCCCCGGATCCAGGTAGCTGCCCTGGGACACCCACCACAACGCCTCGAGGGCCATCACGGGATAGTCAATCGGATTCGATTTGCGTCGCTTCGACATGAACTTCAGGGTGTAGGCGATGCCGTACAGCGCCTGCAGCGCCTCCTTGAACGCCGCCGACGTGGAAGGGCCTTTCCCCGGCTCGATGACACCACTGATCATGGCGAATTGCATAGCAGGCACATCCACCAGTGACACCTTGTTTGCTGGAGGAGCATACAGGTGCTTGAGCTGTTTTCGCAGGTCGAGCGTCTTCATCAGGCTGCCTCGCTTTCGATTCGACAGGCGGAGGGGCCGTGCTAATCCAACCACCTCCATGAGGCCATGACCTCTTGGATCACGGCCTTGTCTTCCAGGTAGGCCTCGTAACTTGTACCCGTCTGTGTCCAGTCGCCCCCGTAGTTGTAGCGGAAGTCATTCAAGAGGGCGAAGTAGAACTCATACAGGAACGTACGGTCCTCGAGGCTGAAGACTTGAGTGCCGGCGGCATCCAATGTGTCGCCGCCGATGGTCACGGCTTCTTCTACAGAGACCAAGTCGTAGGCACCGACCCCGCTGATGCCACAGGGCATGGAATACCTTCCCCCCCGCTCCTCCGGCGCCCCGACGTACAGGTAGGCCGTGCCAAACCGAATTCCGGTGCATAGCGCCTCGGGGTAGGCCGCTTCGAGAGTTGGGATGTACTGACCCGGCTCCAGCCCAGGTGGCAGTTCGTCAGTCGGATAGCCCGTAACCCCGGCCGTCACCAACTCGGCCTCGGGCGGATAGTCGAAGGCGTAGCCAAGCATCTGATTGCTATAGGTCAACCACCCGGGTGGCGGAAAGTGCACAGCCTCGGCGGCGGGCTCGGTTGCCGCGGGCGCCTCGCCCGTCGGTAAGATCACAACAGTGGGAGAGGGCGCAACCACTTCGGCCGGGATTTCGGTGGCCGGCTGGGGAGGAGTCAAGTTGCAGGCCAGCGACAGTCCGACCAGCCCCGCCAGGACGGCCACGCCTTGGAGACGAGATCGAGGGATGGACGGCACTGAGATGATCTCCCGCGGATGCCAGGATTGTATGTCCGAGTTGAACTGGCGCCAATCTCACCACACCCCTGGCTGCCGATCGAGGGTCGTAAGATGACGGGATTTCGAGTAGCATGGTCGCCTTGTCCAGCCTCCCGACAAGGCCAGCCTGAGGGCATATGTATTCGGCAATCGCGTTGAAGGTCCAAGGGATCTACCGCGAGTTCACACCTCGATTCTGGGTGCTCGTCGGCGCTTCATGGATCAATGCCGTCGGGCGCACGATGATCTTCCCGTTCTTCGCTTTGTACGTCACGCAGAGATTCGGCGTCGGCATGACCGAGGCGGGAATCCTCCTGGCGCTGTTCTCTGTCTCCGGGTTCTTGGGGAACCTCGCCGGCGGAGCGCTGACCGACCGCTTCGGACGAAAGTCGATGGTCCTGTTCGGTCTGGTTTTCAGTGCCTTCAGCAGCCTGGCCATGGGACTCGTGGGCGACCTGCGGGCCTTCTTCGTGCTGGCCGTAGTGGTGGGCTTCCTCTCGGATATCTCCGGGCCTGCCGAGGGCGCCATGGTTGCCGATCTTCTCCCCGAGGAGAAGCGAACCGAGGGGTTCGGCGTGCTGCGGGTGGCGGGCAACCTGGCCTGGGTCGTCGGGCCCACCATAGGCGGGCTCTTGGCCACGCGCTCGTACCTGCTGCTCTTTATCCTGGATGCGATCTGCAGCTGGATCACAGCACTGATTGTCTACAAGCTGATCCCGGAGACGCGTTCAGCCTCAGCCGCCGCGGCCACGGAACATGAGCCGATCAGCCGGACATTTCGAGGCTACGGTCGCGTGCTATCCGACTCCGTCTTCATCCTGTTCCTGCTGGTCTGCATGCTGATGAACCTGGTATATCTGCAGATGTACAGCACCTTGTCGGTCTACCTGCGCGATGTGCACGAGATTGGCCCGCGCGGATACGGGCTGCTGATGAGTCTGAATGCGACAGCGGTCGTCTTGTTGCAGTTCCCATTGACCCGAAGGGTGAAACGTCAGCCGGCCATGCTGATGATGGCGCTGGGGACCGGGCTGTACATGATCGGATTCACTGCGATTGGATTCGTCGAGGCCTATCTCCTGTTTGTGGCCTCCATGCTTGTGGTCACCTTCGGCGAGATGATCGTGATCCCTGTGGGGAATGCTCTGGTCGCCCACCTGGCTCCAGAAGTCATGCGCGGTCGGTACATGGCAATCTTCGGACTCGCCTGGGCGGTACCCCAGGCAATCGGTCCGTGGTCAGCCGGCCTGATCCTCGACCACTATGATCCGAATCTGGTCTGGTATTCGTGCGGCGTGGTGGCTGCCCTGGCCGCGGTTGGTTTCCTTGCCCTGCATGGACGCGCCCGCGAGCGGATCTCAGCTGGGTCCATCGAGCCGGAATCTCAGAACGCCCCGGCGTAGCAGGCCGGCTGGAGATAGGCTGGCACTGACGAGCTGAACAGGCCTCTCGAGAGCAAGACGACCGAGCCAGGCAGGGACTGGTTGAAGGTGGATTGCCGAGGCAGGCGAGCGCAACAACCGGCCCGCCGATCACATTCCGCCGACTCACTCGAGAAAGAGCACGGTCGCCATGCCTGAAGGCAGACTCGGCGGAGCCTCGTCCGTTGACCAGTCGTGAGTCCGTGCACCAGGCCGCTAGGGTGAGGGATCCGAAACAGGGGTGGCGTCCGGGTGTGGCGGCCAACGGATCAGGATCCACTCGGTGTAGCCGTGCTTCTCCGCAGTGTAGATCCGGGCGCCGGAGGGCTCCATGCACCCGACCTCGTCATGAAGCGCGGCCGGAGGCTCCCAGAACTGCAGCGGCGTGAACCGCAGTTGTCCATCCTGGCAGAGCCAGGCCTCGATCAGGTAGCCTCGATTGTCGTCCAGACTCATCGGCACCAGGCTCCAGCTCACGGTCACCTCATCGCCCTCTCGGCTGGCGCTGACCCCCTTAGGCGGCCAGTAGAACTCGGTGTAGGGAAGCAGTGTGCGGACTTGAGGAAGCTCTGACGCGTCTTCCGTGAGCTCGAGCAGCTCTGCCTTCACCCAACACTTGTCGGTGTAGGTCCACGGGTCGACGTACAGCCAGCTCCCATCCTGGTTGCGGCCGAGCACAGTCACCCGGTTGGCCGGATACAGCCCCCACTCGTAGAGATAGGCTGCGCCGGGGCCGTAGCGGCAGTTGGCCTGCTGCAGGACGCGCCCTCGGATCTCGGGCGTTGAAGTCATCGTAGGTGTTTGGGTCGGAGGCTCGGTATTGGTGGGCGTTGGCGTGATCGTAGTTGTGAGCGTGATCGTAGGTGAAAGAGTGATCGTCGGAGTCCGGGTGACGGTAGAGGTCCGGGTCGGTGCGGGGGAGTCGGTTGGCGTCCCGGTCGAGGTCGGGGACGCGGACGGGCTTGCCGACGGGGTTGGGCTGGCGAGGAGCGCATCGATCGCGGCCGGGATGTTGCAGGCAAGAGCCAGCAA
>CAZBJQ010000080.1:0-13011 GCA_964492235.1 uncultured Anaerolineaceae bacterium
GTAGTACAGATTGAATCCGTCGACGTAGACAAAGGTGCGGGGTGGCATATCCCCCCCATTGGCAGAGACCGTACTCTTGTGAGTACGGTCTCGCTGCCGGCCCTCGAGAGGACCGGCGGGATGCTCCTATTCTAGCACTTGGCCGGCACAGGTCAAGTGCGGGGGCGCTCAACGGCTTCGAGCTCCGCGACCGCGAAGCGTCCTGGAAGGAAGCGCCCTGGAAGGGAAGCCGCCCGGCGGCTCAGGCAGCCTTCCGTTCTCGCGCCGGCCAGACGGCAGGCCGGGGGGCAGGCAGCGAGTTGTTGGGCGGGGAATGGCTGCGGTACGTACGGCTGAACATGTCTGGTATGCCGATGGACCCGTCTGATGCCAGACAGGTGACGTCGGCAAATCGACGAAGAGTCTTCACTTGGTTTGCACGAAGGAGCGCACGAGTTGACCATTAATGCGACTGATCATCACGCCGCGTTGGCCCGTGAGGGGCCCGTTGCTAGGGGCAAACTGAAGGTGGCGGGGAATCCGGCAATTCTGTGGGGAGCAAATGGTCTGGACGCTGTGTTGCCGTGTACCATCGCCCCATGACGAATCGCGCCGAGTCGAGCTCGCTGTGGATGCGGACGGTCTCCACATCCGTGTAGATAACACTCTCCGAATGATAGGAATCGGTGATGACGATGACTCGCCAGTCGCCCGGATAGATCACGCAGATATCCCAGCTGTGTTGCAGGGGAATGTTCGCCGCAAGGGAGCCCTTCCACTCCTGATCCCCGCCAGCCAGCTTCACACCTGCCGGCAGGTACACAGCCACTCTCATATCAGGTTCGTCCCCGGTGGAAACCACCTCTGCCGTCATGCGGACCACAGCCCCCACCTTGGGTTCAGGGGAGATAGAAATCGTCGAAATCCTAAGGGGAAACTTTGCTGAGGTGCAGGCGGCAGCAACCGAACACCCCAGAATGGCCGCTGAGATGACGCGACGCGGCGGGGCAATGCCCCGTTCCGGTTTCCCCGGTTGGTGGCGATAAGCAAGCGGTAATTGCGTGAAGAAGGAAGACACCAGTCCACCCTCCAGGACTTGGTGGTGGTCTAGCGATCCCGGGGACAACCGCTAACTTAGCCCAATGCGAGATTGGCGTCAAGTGAGAGCGGGTACTTGCATACTCCGAAAGAGCACGAGAGGCAACCCGCCCGACAAGTGATTCTACGTCTCCTCTTAGGGGGGTATGCCTCGCGGTGCAGAATCGCGGCCAATGATCCCATCCCGACTTGACAGAAGAGTCCCGTGGCTGCATATTCGACTTTCGCTGTGGAAGTGGTCTAGTCTGGTGCGAATTCGAGGGCAGTGTGGACCTGTCGGTTTGCTTCCGCTGTTATAGGGGGCACGGGAGGAACTGGCCCAGGTTCTCCCAAAAGCAGCCTGACGAGGGTAGATCCCGTAACAGGTGGGGCAATCCGGCCTGTTGGGGGGTTTTCCTGCTACGAGGGGCCTCTCGCACAGCATTTGCGACGGGGAGACAGGCCGGCCGGGTCCAGGACTCAGTCGTCTTCTTTCTCAGTTTGCAGCAGCGCTGACAAGCGGGCGTGAGCCTGCGCAGGGGTCATGTCACGGATGGACACCAACTTGTCCAGCCCTTTGTCACCGGCGATGATCTCAATCCGGTTCTTGCGGATATGCAACGCTCGAGATAGGTAGCTAAGCAACTCGTCGTTGGCCTTTCCCTCCACCGGCGGGGCGGCGACACGGATGCGGATCGTGCCGTCCTCCAACAGGCCGGCGACTTCCGTCCGCCGCGCCCGCGGTGTCACCCGGATCGTGAGGGCCGAGCCACTGACCCCGCCATGCAATCTGAACTTACGCATTACCCCTCCCATCAGCTCGCCAGGAGGCGCAGCAGGATGTACTCGATGACCTGGACGATGACCAGCAGGACGACCGGGCTCAGATCCCACATCCCCGTCTGGGGCAACAGCCGCCGAATGGGCGCCAGCATCGGCTCAACCAGGCTATCCAGGAAACGCCGCACAGGATGATAGATGTCAAGGACGAAACGCACAAGGATGTCGACAAAGACAAGCAGCGTGATCAGAGTAGCCACAACCCGAATGAGATCCGCCGCGCTCAGCATGCGAGGTTAAGCCTCCTGCAAGTGCCGCCCATCCCGGGATCCGTCACTCCAAGCGGAGATTCCATCATGAGGGCTGGCCGAAGATGGCCCGGCCCAGGCGAATCAGCGTGGCGCCCTCTTCGAGCGCAACTTCGAAATCGTCCGTCATACCCATCGATAACTCGCGCCAGCATCCGGGGCGCTTGCCTTCCAGGTAACGGGCAAGAGCTGTCAGCCTCCGGAACACTGGCCGGACGAACTCCGGGTCCGCCGCCAGGGGGGCCATCGTCATCAGGCCCTGCACGTCCAGGTTCGGCAAGTCAGCCACCCCCAGCAACTCCTTGACCTCCGTGTCCCATGCCTCCTGGCGAGCCAGGTCCCAGCCCTCTTTGGAGGGCTCGCCCGACACGTTGCATTCCAGCAGGACAGGTAGGCGACGCTGCGCCTGTGCCGCGAAGCGGTCAAGGCGGGAGGCCAGCTTCATCCGGTCGAGCGAGTGGACCATGGCGAATGGCCCCACAACGAGCTCGGCCTTGCGGGTCTGTACGTGGCCGATCATGTGCCAGCGGACTCCGGCCAGGTCCTGCAGGGCCTGGATCTTCGGGAGGGCTTCTTCCACACGGTTCTCACCGAATTCCCGAAGACCGGCGGCGTGAGCGGCCCGGATGGCCTCCAGCCCCTGGCCCTTGGTGACAACGACCAAGCGCACCGGCTCGGGCGGGCGTCCGGCCCGACGGCATGCCTCGGCCATGCGACCGCGGACCTTATCCAGGTTCTGCCAGATCGCTCGTTCTTGCGCCGCGACCGCCATTACTGCCCTCGCAGGGCTATCACGGCACCGAAGCGGCCGGTGCGCCCTGCCTCACCCCGATGGGAATACCAATCCTCCGTGTGACAGGCGGTGCATAAGCCAGACGCCTCGATCTCCCTCACCCCCTCGCTTTCCAACAACGCACGGTTGGCTGACCGGAGGTCGAGGTGCACCGCCCCGTTGTAAGGCTTAAGATGAAGGGCACTGTCGGACCCGAACGAGTCCTGGAACTGGGCCTCGACATCCGTTCCGATTTCGTAGTGATCGACGCCGATGGCGGGGCCAAGCGCCGCCAGAATGTCCCCAGGTCGACAACCAAACGCGGTCGCCATTGCACGCACTGCTTCCGCCGCCGTCTTGCGAACGGTCCCCAGCCACCCGGCGTGGGCGATTCCGGTCGCAACTCGCACAGGGTCAAACAGCAGAATCGGGACGCAGTCCGCAAAGCGCATGACCAGCGTGACGTCCGGGGACCGGGTGATCATGGCATCGGCCTGAATCAGGGAGGCGGCCCCGCGCGGCGCAGTCACCACCACCACCCGGTTCGAATGGGTCTGCCAGACTTCATACAGGCTTTCTTCCGAACGGCCAACCGAGTCCAGCGCCAGCTTCCGGTTGGCCCGCACGTGACGGAGGTCGTCTCCGACGGTGCTCCCCAGGTTGAGGGAATTCCAGGGAACAGGGCTGTTGCCGCCCTGCCGAGTGAACACCCCATGGGTCAGGCGAGGGGAATTTAGGAGGTCGAATTCCAGGATGCGCAGGGCGCCTGCCTGCCGAAAGGGCATGCAGCTAGTCTACCATGCCGGATGCCTGGCGCGCCTCCGCCGGCGGCGCATCCCGCCCGCTGAGCTTGGTCACCAACTCGCCACGTGCTTCCGCCATCGCTTCCTCGGCGTTCGGATAGGCCAGCCAGACACAGCTGATACCGAACAGCAGACCGGTCAAGGTGCGCAGCAAGGGGGTGCTCTCTCGGGGAGGAAGCGGGAACCAGGGAAACACAGACAGCAATTGGGAGAACCCGTCCAGCGCAAGGGGCAGGATGCCCACCAGGGCCCAGACCAGAATCGAGGGCGGCTTCAGCCGCCGGCGTACCAAGCCGAAAACCAGCCCGGCTCCCAGGATTCCAGCATAGATCGCAATGTCCCGCTGGCAGAACGCCACCTTGAAGCCGACCTGCTCGTTGCCAACGAACCGCTTGGCGGACAGGTAGTCGTTCTCGTCCAGACCCGTCGCCTGGCCGTAGCTGACCACCGGCAGCCCGGCAAGCTCGCGCGGGTAGACGGCCTGCTCCCCGAATAAGAACCACGAGCGGAAGGCCAGTTGATGACACAGCGGGGCGTAGGCTCCGTAGATCAGCCTGGCGGGTCCGGGCGCGCCGGCCTTCATGAGCGCTGGCGCAAGGAAGGGCAGGCCGACGAACACGAGAACCACCAGGTTGAAGATGGCCAGCCAATGCCGGGTGAATGCCAGGATGAGGTGATTCACCCTCAGCGCAACGTTTCGTTCAAGTGAAGATCGAGGCGCCGAAGACATGGCACCCGCAGCGGCGGCGGCCAGCGTCACCTTTAGATCGGTCGGGCTGATGGGCGCCCGCAACGTGTAAGGCCCCACAAGCACCACAGGGATGGCTTCGGCGTACTTCTGGTGAAGCGCCGTCTCCGACTCGATGTCGACTTCCACGAGCTGATGCGGATGTTCCGTCTGCAGACGATTGAGTTCGTCGCGGATTTCGTCGCACAGGTGGCAACCAGGCCGGGTATACAGCACGACACGCATCATGCTCCCAACCCCAAGTCCTGCATGTAGTCCTCCAGCTGGCGTTGGGACATCATACCGACATGCACGGCCGAGATCGTGCCCTCCCGGTCGATCCAGTAACTGGTGGGATACCCCAGGATCCGGTACAGCCGCTGGACCTTGGCACCGGGATCCAGCAACAGAGGGAAGGTGACCCCTGTTTCGTGCTGAAAGGTCCGGACATCCGTCTCCGACTCATCGAAGTTGACCGCCAGCACCTGAAAGCCGTCGGGGCCCAGCGCCTGGTATTCCTGCTCGAAGAGGGGCATCTCCACTCTGCACGGACCGCACCACGTCGCCCAGAAATTGAGAAGCACGACCTGTCCGCGGTGCTCCGACAGCCTGACGGACCCTCCATCCAGTGCCTGCAAGGTGAAGTCCGGAGCCTGGGCGCCCACGACCGGCGCCGGTCCCGCCCGCGGCGAGTACGGAGTCGGCGCAGCCTTGTCCGCGCCGGAAGGAAACCCGAGGAAAAAAACCAGGCCGATGCCCAGGCCGAAGAACACACTGCTGGCCAGCAAGAGCCACGGGGCAGGAGACTTGGCGCGCGGCACGACGATCTACAGCCCCAGGTCCACGAAGAATCCGAAGCGCGCAAGGCGCTCCAGCGTTCCGGTCAGAAGCATAAACCCGACAACGATCATGAGGGCGCCGGTGATGTACGAGACGTAGCGCACCGCCAAGCTATGACGTCGCATCAACTCGGCCACCCGCCCCACGCCCAGCGCCGCCATCAGGAAAGGGATGGCCAGTCCGACGGAGTAGGCAGTCAGCAAGACGACACCCTGTCCCAAGGCGGCAGAGCTCAGCGCCAGCGTGAGGATGGCGCCCAGCACGGGGCCTACGCACGGCGCCCAGCCCGCCGAAAAGAACACGCCCATCATCGCCGAGGAGAAATAGCCGTACCTGCGGTCGGGCGCCACCTGCCTGCGCGTGTCGTAGTTCAGAAACGGGATGTGGATCACGCCCATCGTGTGCAGCCCGAACACAATAACAACCAGCCCGCCGATCCGGGCCAGCCAGGTCCGGAAGTCATACAGGAACGCGCCGGCCAGGGAGGCGGCCGCCCCCAGCAGAACAAACACAACACTGAATCCCAGGACGAAAGCCAGTCCGTGAGCGAAGGTCGTCCAACGGTTGCGGACCACCACGCCTTCCGGCGACACCGAAACACCACCCAGGTAACCGACGTAAGCCGGCACCAGCGCCAGCACACAGGGCGATAAGAAGGAAGCCAGCCCTGCCAGCAGGGCCAGCCAGATCGTCACATCGGACGGATTCATGTTCCCTCCCGGCGTTCAACCGGGTCCCGGCACCATTCCATCCATGGGCGCGGGTGAACCTTCACGCTGTGGACGGCGGCGTGCCCCGGCGTCTTCACAGAATGGCCAGATCTCTGATCACAGCCTGAGGCCGCGCAGACGAAGACTGTTGGTCACCACGAAGACAGAGCTGAAAGCCATTGCGGCTGCGGCCAGAATCGGGCTCATGTATCCGAGGGCGGCTGCCGGGATCAGCAGGATATTGTAGATGAACGCCCAAAACAGGTTCTGCCGAATGGTCCGCAGGGTACCCCGCGAGATCTGGATCGCCCGCGGCACCCCTTGAAGGCTGCCGCCGATCAGGGTGACCGGCGCAGACGCGATGGCGACATCCGTCCCCGTTCCGATGGCGATTCCGACGTCCGCCTGGGCAAGCGCCGGTGCATCGTTGACGCCATCGCCGACCATGCCCACGCTCTGCCCCCGGGCCTGGAGCTGGCGCACCTTCTCGGCCTTTTGTCCGGGGAGCACTTCCGGGATGACTTGGTCGATCCCCGCCTCGCGCCCAACCGCTCTTGCCGTCTCGCGATTGTCGCCGGTCAGCATCGCCACGGCGATTCCCAGGGTTCGCAGCTCGGCCACGGCCTCGGCCGCGCCATCCTTGAGCGTGTCGGCGATCCCGATTACGCCTGCTAGCTGACCGTCGATCGCCACTCCCACAGCGGTCTTGGCTTCCGACTGCAGGCGGCCAAAGTCCGCGCCCAAGTCCCCGAGGCCTACCCCGCGCTCGGACAGAAAGCGCGCGGCGCCGATGTCCAGCCGGCGGCCTTCGATCACCGCCGTCACTCCACCTCCGGCCACGGCCTCGAAGCGGTCGGGGTTTACCAGGCGTAATCCCTCGGCACGAGCCGCCGCCACGATTGCCTCGCCGAGCGGATGTTCAGAGGATTGCTCGGCCGAGGCCGCCAGGCGCAGTAGTTCTCCTCTTCCCTCCGCCTTCCCACTCAAGACCACATCGGTGACGCCCGGTTGGCCTCGCGTCAACGTGCCGGTCTTGTCCAGGATCATCGTGCCAACCTTGCCGGCTCGCTCCAAGGCCTCGCTGGACTTGAATAGGATGCCGTAGCTTGCGGCTCGTCCCGTGCCGACCATGACCGCCGTGGGCGTTGCCAGACCGAGCGCGCACGGACAGGCAACCACCAGCACGGCGATGCTGTTCATGAGTGCCCGCGTGAACCCCTCCGAACCCGCGATAGGCGCAGAGAGGTACCACCAGACGAAGGTCAGCAATGCAATCAATAGGACGACTGGCACAAAGATCGCTGACACCTGGTCGGCCAGCCGCTGCACAGGCGCCTTGCTGGCTTGCGCCTGCTCGACCAGGCGGACGATCTGCGCCAGCGCCGTGTCCTTGCCAATGCGAGTCGCCTCAAAGCGAAAGGCACCCGACCGGTTGAGCGTCGCCCCGATCACCTTGTCGCCCGGCGCCTTTTCGACAGGCATGGCTTCCCCGGTCAGCATCGACTCGTCGACCGAAGACCGGCCGTCCACGACCACGCCGTCCACCGGGATCTTCTCGCCGGGCCGGACGGAGACCACGTCGCCGACGACGACTTCGGCGGCATCGATCTCCGCCTCGACTCCGCCGCGGACGACTCTGGCCCGAGGCGGCTGCAAACTGACCAGCTTTCGGATCGCATCACTGGTGCGTCCCTTGGCCCGGGCTTCGAGGTACTTGCCGAGCCGGATCAGGGTGATGATCACGGCCGCGGTTTCGAAGTACATGTGTCCATCGGCTATTCCCAGCAGGACCAGGAGCGAGTACAGGTACGCAGCCGTCGACCCCATGGCGATCAGGACATCCATGTTAGGTGAACGGTTCCGGAGTGCCTTGTATGCGCCGACGTAGTACGAGCGCCCAACATAGAACTGCACCGGCGTCGCCAGGAGGAAGAGCAGCCAGCTGTACCCTGGAGCGTGGGCGATCTCGTGGGAGACCAAGCCGAGATCCCTGGCCATCGAGAGCAGCAGCAGCGGAACCGTCAGGGCCACCCCGACCGCAAGCAGTCGTTTCTGATCCCGCAGTTCACGCTCACGGGCCTGCTGCTCGACGTCCTCGAGCCCACCCTCCACCTCCAGAACGTCGAAGCCTGCGGCTCGGATCGCCCGTCGCAGTTCCTGCTGGCTGACAACGGTCGGGACGTACTTCACCACCGCCCGCTCGCTCGCCAGGTTGACCGCCGCCGCTTCGACCCCGCGCCCCTCGGCCAGCGTGCGTTCCAGCCGGCGGGAGTCGTTGTCATCCGAGAGATGGCGCAGCAGGAACGTCGCTTCGCCCAAGGCGACGTCGTACCCGGCTGTTCGAATCTTGGCGATCAGCGCCTTGTCGTCGGTCTTTGCCGGGTCGAATTCAACACTGGCGCGCTCCGAAGCCAGGTTGACCTGGACGCTGGAGACACCGTCGACGCGCTTCAGGCTGCGCTCAACCGTGGACACGCAGTTGGCGCAAGTCATTCCAAGCACCGGAAGGGTGAGGTGCTGGACTTCGCTCACAGTGCTTCGCGCTCCATCCGGATACGCCTCAGCCGCCGACCGGATAGTTGATCTCTGCCATCAACGCTCGTATGGCGTCATCGCTCGCCGGTGGATCGAACTCAACCTGGACCTGCTTATTCTTCTCGGAAGCTTCCACACGGACGACGCCCTGTAGCTGCGTCAGCTCGGTAGTGATCGTGTGAACGCAGTGCCCGCACATGATGTTGGGTACGACGTACGTCGCAGATGTCATCGATCCTCCTCTTGGTTGTCAGACCTTGGTGGCCATCTCGTAGACCTCGCGGATTTCTCCCAGCACGCGCTCGCGCTCGTCGGCGTCGTCGCCGCGCACCGCCGAGGTCAAGCACGAGCGAAGGTGATCAGCCAGGACATTGGTGGTGATCTTATTGAGGGCGCCTTGGACGGCCTGGACCTGGCGGATCAGGTCGATGCAATAGGCATCGTTTTCGACCATGCGCTCGATGCCACGGATGTGACCCTCGACGGACTTGAGCCGCCGGAGCGTGTCGTCCTTGTCCATCCTCGGCCTCCTATCCCCCCCCAGGTGGGGTGGGTATTAGAAGTATACCAACTTGCCCGTCATTGTCAAGCTCCCGCAGGTGTTGCCGGGGCAAGGCGCAGCAGGTACACTCGCGCCGGCATGGAAATCCTGATCACTGGGGCCGCCGGCAACCTGGGCTCGTTCCTCGCTCGAGCCTGTCTGGGCGGACCGCACTCGTTGCGCCTGATGGTCCATCGCACACCCATCCCCGAGGACCTCGCTTGCCAGCCGGGGCTGCAGCTCGTGACAGCCGACCTCGCCCGACCCCAGACCCTGGATGAGGCCTGTCGCGGTGTCGATTGCATCGTGCACTTCGCTGGCGTGCTCTTTCGCCCCTTCCCGGGGCGATTCCTGCCCACGACCAATACCGTCTACACGCAGAACCTGGTGGACGCCGCGGTTCGCCAAGACGTCGGCCGGTTCATCCTGATCAGCTTCCCGCATGTCGAAGGCCCAAGCGATCCAGACCACCCCGCATTGGGCCGGCTGGATGGCCAACCCGACTCGGTCCACGCCCGAACCAGGCTGGCGGCCGAGCTGGCGGTGTTGGCCCGATGTGCTGGCAGCGGGACGCAGCCCGTTGTGTTGAGGCCCGGGATGATCTATGGCCAAGGTGTGCTGATGATCGAGGCCGCCCGCTGGCTTGCACAACACAGGCTGCTGGGCGTATGGCGCAGACCGACCTGGATTCACTTGTTGTCGTTGCCAGACTTCCTGCGGGCGGTGGTGGCGGCCATCGCGCTGCCCGGCGCACACGGCGTGTACAACCTGGGCGACGACGAGCCGCTTACTCTCCAGGCCTTCCTGGACCTCGTTGCGAAACACTGGGGCAGCCCGAGACCGTGGCGTGCGCCGGCATGGGCGTTCTTCCTGGCGGGGTGGTTGTGTGAGGGGGTCGCGGCCGTCCTGGGCACTCCAGCACCCCTGACGCGCGATTTCATCAGGATCGGCCGGGCATCCTACGTCTCCGACACGAACCGGATGCGGCAAGTGCTCCTTCCCGAGCTCGCCTACCCGACGATACGGAGTGGGATCGAGATTCTGTGACTCGGGAACGCCCACCATCCCAGCAGCCGGAGGCGAGTCGGCATCCAACCCGTGAGCGTCAAGTGGCTGCAACGATACAGCGCGGAGTCGGCTCAAGGCCCGAGCGCAATCCCCGGCTCACCTGCAGAGTCCCGGCCAACAACTGCGATTCGGCGGAAGCAGAACGTGCCCCTTCGAGGGCGGCGGCCGCACAGCTATTCCCAAACCGCGCACAGCAACCCACCGACCAACAAGGTTCCACAGGTCAGCGGCACCATCTGGGTCAGGCTGGTGTCAAACTCGTCCATGATCGATGTTATCAGGGCTGATCAGCAATCGATCGGATTGGTGTGGGAGGGGGAATCCAAAGGAGACCGCGAGAACGAACCACAGGCACAACGAAGGACGTCTTGCGCGGACCTCCGGTTGAGCTCAAGCGCGTTGAGGCTTGGGCTTGCGGCGGTGGCCAGACTCGGCATCCGGCGCACCCTGCAGCAAGGAAACGGCGTGCGGCAGGGCCGGCTCGATCACGGCCAGGCTTTCCTGGGCCGCCCGTGGGTTCCCCGGCAAGTTCACGATCAGGCATTGGCGGCGGATCCCTGCGATTCCTCTCGAGAGCATCGCGTGCGGAGTGACGGTCAGGCCCGCGGCCCGCATTCCTTCGGCCAGGCCCGGCACCGGCCGCTCGATAACGCGCTGCGTAGCCTCGGGTGTGCGATCGCGGGCGGCAACACCTGTCCCTCCGGTGGTCAGCACCAGGTCGATCCCGCCGCCGTCTGCCCATTCAATCAGGATGCTCTCGATCACATCCTGATCATCGGCCACAACTTGTGCCCGTACCACTTCCCATTCCAGGGCACGTGCCCGGTCGCATAGCAGCGGTCCACTGGTGTCGGGGCGCTCGCCACGGGCGGTGCGATCCGAGATCGTCAGCACGCCGACCCTCATTGCAGCTCCTTCCCCATCAGCGTCACATCCATCGCCTGCCAGCCCAGATGCCGGTAGAAGGCCATCGCCTCCGGGTTTTCGTCTGCTACCAGCAGGTAGCATTTCAAGCAGCCCCGCGCAATCAGGCGGGCTTCAATTTCCTCCATCAGGCGCCGGCCCAAGCCTTGCTCGCGGAACGCGGCCTCAACTGCCAGGTGGTACACGATTCCTCGGCGGCCGTCGAAGCCGCCTAGGACCGTCCCAACGACCTTTCCATCCTGCTCGGCGATCAAGAACAGGCCGGGGTCGTGCTGCACCTTCATCAGGATTTCATCGGGCTCATCGGACCGCGAAAGCTGCACACCCGGACCCGAGCGTCGCCAGAGTTCGATGATCTCCGCGTAGTCGTGAGTGTGCCGGTAGGCCCGGATCTTCATCGCTGCTGCTCGGTCGGGAATCGAGGCGCTAATCCTTGCAGGCGGTTCGACATTGCCTTGTCTGGGCGCCCTGCCCCGGTTACTCGGCCTCGGTGCCCACGATGCGCTTCCACTCCCCATGGATGCCGTCCTCGGTCACACCGAAATACAGCCGGATCCCCTCCCGGCTTCGATGTGCCAAGTCGAAGCGACGGCCTTTCCCCTTGCGCAGATCACCCAGCAGCCCCAGGTCCCCCGACCACTGAATTTCAGCCGATGGATCCGGGGGCAGCTTCTGGTGACGTGTGATGGCGTAGTGCCACAAACGCCGGGCGGAAGACACGGTGACGTTCTTGACAACGTTCGAATTGCGTAGGTCTCGCAGGGTGTAGTAGCGGACGCCCTGGCGCTCCTCGAAGCCGACGACCTCGACGCCGGTCCGCGGGGGCGATGTCGGCGCTTGCAGGTCCTCGGCCTCCGGCTCCTTTTCCGCCTCCGCCACCTTGGCGACCGGCGCCGCGCTTCCGCGCAGCACAAGCTGGACAATCTCGTCACGGACGGCTACCCCGGTGTCGACCTCTTCGCGCACGTACACCTTGTTGTCGTCGACAGCGTACGGCGCCTCATTTCCGCGGGGAACAAGGACGCGCAGGACCGACTTGCCATGAGTCTCCTGCAGATCGACCTCGCACGTCAGGGGAGGCGTGATCCGTTTGGCGATCTCCTGCTCGATGATCTTGACTGCCTGCTTTGGGTTCAGCACGCCGGTCAGCGGCTCCCGGGGATCGGCCGGGACGCCGACGTAGAGCGTCCCGCCGTTGGTGTTCGCAAGGGCACAGACGTCGGCAATGATGGCGTAGCGCTGACCGCCCCGGGTGGACATCCCGTCGTGAAATGCCTGGACGATGCTCGGCCCTGCTTCTCTGGCCTGTTGAATGAAATCGAAGGCCTCATCCGCTGCGGCACGATGCGGGCGTGTCCGGGCGAAGTCGTTGCCCGAAAAGAGATCGCGCAATCCATCGAAACTGACCTCTGACAACAATGCTTCTGTCGCCCGATCACCCAGCCCGAGGTTCTTCTTGTTCTCGGGGTCCGTGCGCAGTCGGTGCGAGTCCGAGCCCTGGATGCAGTGCATCCGACGGGGATACTCGGGCTTCGTTCCCTGGAAGAAGCCCGCCGTGGAGCGCCGGCCTCCCTGCCCGAGGTCCGTGACCTCGAGCGCGTGCAGATGGGGGTCCTGCGTATAGGCGATCTTCGTCTGGCCGCCGAAGGGAAAGCCTCGCATTGCCACCCCGTTGGCGGAGTTGGCATGGGCCGCGATCACCAGGCCCCCTGCCTCCTCGATCAGGCGGTAGCAGGTCAGCACATCACTGCTGGCGCCGACCGTCGTCGACCCGACATCGAGCTGATCCGGGGGCACGTTGAGCCGTAACAGCAGATACTCGAGCTCCCGCACCGGCTTGTCCGGTGCAAACAGCGCCAGAACATGGAAGCCGAACGTGGCTGTGAATTCGAATCCCGGGAGGACCAGCAGCCCGCTGAGCAGGTTTCGATATTCCCCCAGTCGCTC
>CAZBJQ010000081.1:0-12995 GCA_964492235.1 uncultured Anaerolineaceae bacterium
CGAGGCCGCCGTCGAGGGTGTCGTTGCCGTTGCCCCCGGTCAGGCTGTCGTTGCCGCTATTGCCGGCGATGGTGTCGTTTCCATCTCCGCCGTTAACGGTGTCGTTGGCGGCGTCACAGACGATGCTGTCGTCGCCCGCGGTTGAGCTGGGGACGCAGGCGGCGCGGGCAGACATCGGGCCGACCGCCATGTTGAGCAGGCCTGCGATCGTGGCTGCGGCCACGAGCACTCGCAGTTGCCTGAGGACTTGTGAAAACATCGGTACTTCTCCTGAGAGGATTCAAGCGTGGCCGAGGGCATGTCCCCCGCTGACCCGCGTCCTCCTGAGACCATGTTACCTTGCCTGGGTGCGGGCGTGCCTACCATGTGCCTCTCGTAAGATACGAGGTCTCGCCCGGCCGGCCTACACCACCGGTACCCCAATGCAGGCGGCGAAGGCGTACCGGGGTACCATCTCGGCCTGCCTTCTGAGCGGAGGACCGGCGGCATGCCTCAGGGCCGTCCTGGGCGGGGGGCAAGCAGAGAGGCGGCCCGGTGAAGGCCGCCTGATGGGGGATGCGCCCGAGGCTCCTCGGCGAGGACTCGAACCTCGAACCTAGCGGTTAACAGCCGCCCGCTCTGCCGATTGAGCTACCGAGGATGGCGGCAGGATTATACCGCCGCGGAGAGGGCCGTCAAGGAAATGTCAGGTTCGCCCACCTCCTTCGACTATAATGGCGACGATGCAGGAAGAGGTCTTGAAGCCGCCGCGCGCTCTGGGGGTTGCGCGAATCGGTTTCATCGCGCTGGTGCTGGTGGCCGGCACGGTCTTCGGCGCCTGGATTCTGCTCACGCCCGGCGGCTTGCTGGGCAAGGCGGATGCCATTGGCTATGCCGTGTGCCACCGGATCGACCTGCGGTCGTTTCACCTCGGCGAGCGGGCGATGCCGCTGTGTGCGCGGTGCTCGGGGACGTACCTGGGCGTGGTTGTGGCTGTCGGCACATTGATCGGCCTGGGGCGCGGGCGGGCTGGTCACTTCCCGCCTTGGCCGATCCTGGCGCTCTTCGGGGTGTTCGGCCTGGCGTTCGCTGTCGACGGGACAAACTCGTACCTGCATTTCTTCCCGAATGCGCCGCACGTCTACGAGCCGAACAACACGCTGCGGCTGACGACCGGCATGCTGCTCGGGCTGGCGATGGGGGTGCTGGTGTTTGCAGGGTTCAACCAGACGGCCTGGCAGGATTGGACACAGCGGCCGGCGCTGGGACGATGGCAGGACGTGGCCGTGATGCTGGCGGGGGCGGCAGCGATGGTGCTGCTGGTTCTCTGGGAGAACCCGCTGGTGCTGTATCCGCTGGCAATCATCAGCAGCCTGTCGGTTGTGGCGCTGCTGACGGCCGTGTACGCGGTCATGGCGATGATCGTCCTGCGGCGCGAGAATCGCGCCCGCCGCTGGCAGGATCTGGCCGTACCCGTTCTGGCAGGCGCCACGCTGGCGCTGGCGCAAATCGCAGTGTTCGACTGGGTCCGGTTTGCTGTGACTCAGACTTGGAACGGGTTCTCACTGTAAGGAGGAGGTGTACTGATGGTTGGATTGGGTGGGGTTCTGACGGCGTTCGGGCTGGCGGCCAGCGCCGGCTTGAACGCCTACGTTCCGCTGTTGACGATCGCTCTGGCGGCGCGCTTCACGTCGCTGCTCACGCTGAGTGAGCCATGGGAACCGCTCACCAGCTGGTGGGTGATCGGGGCTCTGGTCATTCTGACCGCGGTCGAGTTCTTCGCCGACAAGCTGCCGGCCGTCAACCACGCCAACGACGCCATCCAGACGTTTGTGCGGCCGGCGGCCGGGGCCGTGTTGTTCGCCGCCAGCACCGGCGCGGTGACCGACATCCATCCGGTGGTGGCAATCATCGCTGGCTTGGTCGTCGCCGGGTCCGTTCACGCCGTCAAGGCCGCCGCCGTCCGCCCCGCGGTGACGGCGACCACAGGCGGCGCCGGCAACGTGCCAGTGAGTATCGCTGAGGACGTCACGGCGGCCGTGATCTCGATTCTGGCGGTGGTGGTGCCGGTCGCGCTGGCTTCAATGATCGTTCTGCTGACGGCTCTGGTGATCTGGTGGATGTGGCGGCGAGCCAATACCCATCAGGCGGCAAGAATCCACTCGTAATCGAGACATCCTTGGAGGAGATGCAATGACTCAGATGACCTCAACCCCCGAAGTGACGCCGAGCGGGCGCACGAGCACGATGGCGCTCGTAAGCCTGATCGCCGGGATCGTCGGCCTGACGTTGCTGCCGTTTCTCGGCAGCCTGGCGGCCGTCATCACCGGTTATATGGCCCGCAAGGAGATCCGCCAGAGCGCAGGCGCCGTCAGCGGCGATGGCATGGCGACGGCGGGCCTGATCATGGGCTGGATCGGCCTGGTCCTCGGCTTGGTGGGCCTGTGCATCGCCTGCTTGGTGCTGGTGGTGCTGCCGGCGGGGATCTTCAACGCCGCCAATCAGTACGGAGCGCTCACCCAGGCCCTCATGTTCGCGTAGAAAGTTGCCCGGCAAGGGCCCTCCCTTCAAGGAAGGGCCGGCTGAGTTGGGTTTGGTCCACACGCAAGCCCAACTCATTCGAACGCCTTTCGTGGGAGACTTGCCTGCCTAGCAGCCTGCCGGGCAGGCCGGCGTGCAGGCGATCCGGGCAGCCCCCGGGTCCGCCTGAAGGAGGAATGGGCGATGACCGATCCGAAGTCGGCGAAGGTGGAGCCGATGGCCGCGCCGAAACGATCGCGGCCGACCTGGTTAGTCGTGCTGATCATCCTCGTGGTTGTGGGCTGCTGCTGTGCAGCCCTCGCCGGGCTGACCGCCGCCCTGTGGAACTACGGTGATCAGTGGTTCGGCCTGGTGCAACAGTTGGCCTCAGGCGCCGTGGCCTGAGACTCCTGCATTCCGGGATGCCTCGCCCTCGCCACCCGGCGGGGGCGAGGCTTTGCCGCTATCGGCAAATGGCCCGCGGCGCGCCTTGGCCAGTTGCTTCAATTCGTCGAGCGCCTGCAGCGCCCGCCGGTGCTCATCCTGGTTGAGCGGCAAGGCTTCGAATTCCTCCTCATCCAGCACCAGCATTCTCCCGTCTGGCAAGACCAGCAGATCCAACGCCAGGTCGGCGCAGCGAACGCTGCCGGGTTCGATCTGGGCCGGCCGGGCGACGTTGCAATACCAGCCTTTGAGCATAGCCGACCCGGCATGGTAGACGGCGAAGACGTTGTACCAGCGGTCGGTGAAGAAGGTCTCTACGAAGCGATCGCCCCGGCGCAGCGGCATCTCCTGCAGGCTGACATCCTCGCGCTCGAAGAACGCTTCCAGAACGAGATGGCAGGGCCCGGTTTCAATCACCATGCCGGAATAGCTCCAGACCTCCTTGCCGGCGGCGTCCAGCTTGTGGACAAGAATGGGCTGGCCGCGGCGAGTGCTCACCCGGACTCTTGCTCCACGACCCCGAGGGTCTGCAACAGACTGGCGACGTGTTCACCGAAGGCGGGAAGGGCTACCATGCTCTGGCGCCTGGGGCGCGGCAGGTTAACGGCCACCTCCCCCAGGACGCGTCCCGGCCGGGAGCTCAAGACGAGGACGCGATCGCCCAAGTAGACCGCCTCGTCCACGTCATGCGTGATGAAAAGGATGGTCTGGCGCAGCTGAAGCCAGAGACCGAGCAGCCAGTTCTGCATTTCCCGGCGGGTGAGTGCATCCAACGCTCCGAAGGGCTCGTCGAGCAGGAGCAGTTGGCGTTCGCTCAGAATGGTGCGCAGCAGAGCGGCCCGCTGGCGCATCCCTCCGGACAAGACGGCCGGATAGGCATCGGCGAAGCCGTCCAACCCGAAGCGCGGCAGCATCTGCGTCGCCCGCAGCCTGGCCGCACGTCGGGGGACGCCTTGCAGCTCGAGTGGGATGATCACATTGTCGAGCACTGTCCTCCAGGGGAGCAGGAGGTCGCGCTGGGGCATGTATCCAGCCCTCCCGATGCGCTGCGTGCAGTGCACGCCCTCCAGGCAGATCTGCCCTTGATCCGGTTCGAGCAGGCCGATAATCAGGTTGAAGAGCGTGCTCTTGCCGCTGCCCGAAGGCCCGACGATGACCAGAAATTCGCGCGGAGCGACGGTGAAGCTTACGTCCTGGAGCGCCTCCACTTCGAGCCCATTAGTATGGAAGCGCTTCCCGACGTGACGCACCTCGAGGGCCGGCGGCGGCGATGGCGGGCGGCTCAAGGCAGGTACTCGTTGCTGAAGGCGCGGGAGATGTCCACATCACCGCTCAGGATCTCATTCTGCGTCATCCAGTCTGCATACGCCTGCCACGTGGCCGGAGACTGTTCTCCCCAGCGGGGCGCCTCGGCCTGATAGCGAGGCGAGATCCACGCCTGGCTGGCACGCACGAGAGCCGCATCCAGTTCCGGCGCCGCCGCCAGGAGGATCCCGGACGCCATCTCGGGATCCGAGGCCGCATCGCCGTAGCCCCGCGAGGCGGCGCGCAGGAAGGCGCGGACGACGTCAGGCCGTTGGCTGAGCATGGATCGGCTGGTGACGAGGATGGGGGTGTAGTAATCGGGGATGCAGTCGAAGAACCCGTCCATCCTCACGATGTCCAGGTCGATGCCCTGCTGCTCGGCCTGAATCCCCTGCCAGCCGTAGAAGATCCATGCCAGGTCGATCTGCTCCTGCTGCAGAAGAGCCAACGGGTCGGTGAAGCCGGTCTCGAGGATCTCGAGTTTGGCGGCGTCGCCGCCGGCGCAGGCCATCAAGCCGCGCAGCGTCGGTGTCTCGAATGGGCTGCCAAAGGAACCATAACGCAAACCCTCCCAGTCGGCCGGAGACTGCACGTGAAGCTCGCCGCGTGAAGCAAACCCCGACGTGTTGTGCTGCAGGATGGCGGCGATGGACACCAGGGGGACGTCATCAGCCATCGCCAGTGTGACCTGCTCCTGGAAGCTCACACCGAAGTCGGCCGCGCCGCTGGCGACGGCCTGCTCGGCGTACACCTCGCCCGGCTGGACGATTTCGACGTTGAGCCCTTCTGTCGCAAAGTACCCCTTTGCCTGCGCCACATACAGGCCGGTGTGGTTGGTGTTCGGGACCCAGTCCAGCATCAACGTCACGTCTTCCAGTTCCGTCGGCGCAGGCGTGGCTTCGCCGGCCGCCGGGGTACAGGCTGAAAGCAAGCAGACGACCAGGGCCAGCGGTTTCCAGTTCATGGTGACCTCCGGTGCGGAACGCCCGTCCTGGGTGGGCCGAAGCAATGGCCTGACAAGGCGCCGAGCCCTGGGCTGCGCCAGGACAAGCATCGAGGGCCTCTCCGGCTGTAGAACCTGCCCTCGCGGTCCAGCAGCTGGATGAAGGCGTCATGCCTGCCAAGGGAAACAGGCATCAAGCTGTTCTCTGTTCTGAGATAGGCATTCTTCAACACGCTCCTAGAAGATCCCCGTCTCTTCCCACTGCTCCTTGCGTTGGGCGGTGTAGTACCAGGGAAGCGCGGCGCGCTCGATCAGGTAGACGAGCAAGAACAGGGCGATGCTCACGGCCGATGTGATCAGGATGGCGACAAACACCTGATCGGTCGCCAGAGCGTTCTTAGAGCGCAGCATGTAGAGCCCGAGTCCCTGAGTGCCCCCTACCCACTCGGCGATGGTGGCGCCGACGACGCTGTAGGTGACGGCAATGCGCAGGCCGGAGAAAAAGCCCGGCAGCGCCGACGGCAGCCGGATCATGCTCCAGATCTTCCCCCGCTTGGCCCCCATGGCGCGGAACAGCGCCACCAGGTCCGGGTCGGCGGAGGCCAATCCGTCGGCGGTGTTGAGCGCCAGCGGGAAGAAGCAGATCAGGACAACGATCAGCACCTTCGACGTCAGGCCGAATCCGAACCAGATAATCAGCAGCGGCGCTATGGCCAGGATCTGCACGGTCTGGGAGGCGACCAGGATCGGATACAGCGCACGGCGCAGGAAGGTGGAGAGATCGATGGCGGCGGCGATGGCGATGCCCAGCAAGATGGAGATCGCCAGCCCCAGCATCGTCTCGAGCAGGGTCGTCCCGAGAGCGGGGAGCAGCAGCCGTCGCGTCTCCCAGCCGGCGCGGGCGACATCGGTGGGCGAGGGCAGGATGAAGGACGGCAGCCCGCTGCTCGCCGTGACCAAGGCCCATGCCGCCCCGGCCAGAGCCAGGACGAACACCGGGGGGAACGCCTGCTGCAGCCAGCCCGTGCCCGCTCGCCGATCGCCTCGCGGTTGTGCAGGCTCGACGCGCCGGTGCATCTCCGTCCCAGGCATGGTTCAGCGCTTCCGGTACTTGGCGACTTTGTCTTCCATCTTGGTCCCGGTGCGGCGGTCGCCGATCTTGATCAGCGTCACAAGCCGTTCCGCTCCGGCGTTCATGCACGCCATGTGGGCCGACTTGGCGACCTCCAGCAGGACATCGAGCGGACCCTCCATGACCGTCTCCATCGGATCGACCTCGTACTTCACGCCGCTTGCCTGGATGACCTGGATCGCCCGGTCGATTAGGGGGAAGGGGTCGTCGGTGAGGGGGAGGATCTGCACCGAAACGTTCACGGTTCGATTCGGGTCGAGTTGCATGAGCCGGACTCCTTTCTTGAAGCGCCCTATCCCGGCGGGCGGGCGGGGTGGTGGACAATCAGCAGCGCGCCCTGGGTCAGCCTCACGGCCGCACCCGGAAGTGCGATGCGATTGCTGATCCCGCGCGCCGGGCCGGTCGCCAGTGCCTCGCCGCGCAGTGGGAAGACCATTCCCCTGGTCTCGACTCCCTGTGCCTCCCCCCCCAGAGGAATCAGGCTGACTCTGTCGCCGCTTTCCCCGGCGATCTCGGCGCCGGGAGGTTGGGCCAGGAAGGCGGTGTCGTGCCCTTGCCAAAGCTGGACCCGGGCGGCGCGCAGGGCGGGGTGGAGCAGCAAGAAGACATTGGCCAGCGTCATGTCGAGGCGATTGCCCACAGCCCCCAGCACCACAATCCCCGCAAAACCCGCTTGCGTGGCATACACCAGGGCAAGCTCAAGATCGGTCTCTTCCTTATCTCGGGGGTGGGTGATGACCTGTGTGCCTTCGGCGCGAAGGCGGGCCAGTTCCTCGGGTTCGATCGAGTCCTGGTCGCCGATCAGCACGTCGACCCGCAGTCCCAGGCGGTGGGCGTGGCGGCTGCCGCCGTCGGCGGCAATGACCAGTGGCGGCTGTAGTCCAGCTAGACGGGACCGCAGCACCCGCGGTTCGGCCAGGTCTCCGTTGGCGAGGATGACGGCCGGTGCTGTATCCAAGACGAAACCACTCCCTCGCAGGGAGTGGCATGGGTTCTCGCGTTTGCTGCCTGCCATCCCTACGCCGGTATGATCCGGATCAGGTCCTGCGGGTCGAGGGCGTCTAGCCCTCCTCTCAGCCCGATCAACGGGCTCCCCGTGCGTGCTCTTTTCATTAGTATAAGCTCGCGGTGGGCGACCGTCAAGCAATCCAGAGGATTGGTCATGGGGCGTGCATTGATTGCACGGGCCGGTAGCTGGGTGCAGGTTGCCTATCCGTGATTACCGGCGTGATTTCTGTGAGCTGTGTAAGGCCGGGAGCGTGGTGTGGGGAGGCAGTACGGTCCAATCCATGAACCCGGCCGCGCATCAGCCCCACACGCTCCGGTGGAACCTGGTGCAGGTCGCTTGGCACATGTGAGTCAGGCGAGGTCTGCGCGCTCCTGCGTTCGCCTTGCCTCCAACGAGAGGCAGGCTCACCTCTTGCGCTCACATTCCGTGCCGACCTTCAGGGCTCCAGCTCACAAGTTGGCTATCTTATGTTGTTGATCACTATTGCCCAGCGCTGGACCTGTTGGGAGTTCCCGAAGTACTCCACGCTAAGCTTCAAGAAATCCGTGTCCCCATCTGAGTCCACGTCTATGGGAATCATTGTTCCTGGCGCGCCTCCGCTAAGGAGGCGAAGTTGCGAGAACACTCCATTGCCATCGTCTAACCATATGGGCTGTGCCTCGCCAGGACCCGCAAGATCGTAGAGCGTCACCAGGTCCAAGTCCCCATCCATATCAAGATCAGCGGACTCGATCCTGTATGCCCATTTCGCCTGAGTGTCTTGAGCCGGGAAGTGTCCGGGCGTCTCATCGGCGAAGTCCCTGTTCCTTAGGTTGATCAAAGCCTGCAGGTGTTGACCCTCGTAGACGGGATACTCCTTCGTTGCCGAGAGAACCAGGTCTTGGTAGCCATCCTTGTTGAGATCGATGGGCAAGATGTCGACCACAATGAAGTACGGATCCGCGGGAGGAAGCACAAGCGGCGCGGAATCGAATTTCCCTTGTCCAGTGTTCCACAGGATCATGCTCTTCGAGCTTGAACCGTCTTCTCCCAGTACCAGATCCAAGAACCCGTCGTTGTCCAGATCCACTAGCTCAGACGCAGTCCAACGCATGGAGGATGCAGCTGAGACATGCAGCGTCCTCGAGGTGAACTGACCTGTGCCGTCATTCGTAAGAACGTAGATGGCAGGAGGTGAGCTTCCGCCCCATATGTCCACAACTACCAAATCGGCATCCTCATCGTTGTCTATGTCGCCTACCGCACAAGAATGCGAGAAGCCGGATACCGGATTGTCCAACTGACTGCTGGCATCGAGAAAGGAGCCGTTTGGCTGAGACAACAGCAAGATGTTCTCTTCGCCAGGCCATGGATCATTGTCATAGCCCGCTCCAATGAAGAAGATATCATCCCTCTCATCCCCATTGAAATCAGCGGACTTGGCATCTCTGGGATGCACGAGTTTGGGTGTGCCCAAGGGGAATGCGATGTCGTTCCCCTCTGTGAATGTACCTCCAACTGCGTTCAACAGCACTGTGAACTCCGCCGGTTCGTTGACCCAGCCACCGGCATCGTTGACCCATCTCGGGCCGCCATAGACTAGATCCTTCAATCCGTCGCTGTTGACGTCCACGACGACATACCCGTAGATGAAGGAGCCACCTGAGAGCCCCTGCAATTCGAGAGCCGGGGCAGGACTCACGGTGACCATGTCCCTCGTCCAAAAGGAGGATGTAGAAGCATGGGCGAGGCGGTTTCCTGAATGATCGCCGATACCATCTGTAATGACGACCGAGTACTCGCTGCCGAAACGAAGTGGTTCCGCCGGTGTGAAAACGACGGAGAATCCGTCCAATTCAATCCTGCCGCCGATCGTCCGGCCTTGTTCAGTGTCAGTGAGGCTGACCGTGGAGCCGTTGAGCGTGGTTTCGTCAATGGGCTCGCTGAACGCAATCGTGACAGCGGTGTCGACTGCAATCCCCCGTTCGCCGTCACGTGGCACAACGCCGGTCACACTGGGTGGTGTGGTATCTGGGGTCTGCGTGGAAACTGAGCTTCCTCGTTCAGCAGATGGACGACAAGCTGTGAGCAACAATGCACAAAGCAGGGGGATCGCAAGGCGCGAGGTGGTCGTCCCAAGAGACATGTTGCCTCCCTCAGTGTGATTCCATCGCATGTCGGGCTTGGGCTGTTCGATCTCGAGCCGATAGATCCTGGGGAAGTGCGCTCCGTGTCGATGGGCCATGCACCGGAGGGGGACCAGCGGAGAACCACCGACCACACTGCAGCGGATGAATCTGTCCCAGGGAGAGCTCCCACATGGGAGGATCGAACTCGACCGCCGATTCTGGATCCCAGTCTAGGCACGTTCGGCGGCGGTGTCAATGGAGACAGGGAACGCCTGATTGTGGCGATCCGCACGGGGAAGCTGCGCAGACGGGCGCGACTGACCTTCCAAGGCGTGAGGGTTTCTATGGGAGGCTGGACTCCTTGTCGCCGCCCAACGGACTCGAACTCCGCGACCGCGACCGCGCAGCGTCCTGTAAGGAAGCGCCCTAGAAGGGGACCCGTCCATGCGGGGTTGGCACGGGAGCCGCCCGGCGGCTCAGGCGTTTCACCATTCTTGCACTGGAACCGTGGCTGGCAAGACCCCACCTTGTCTGCGTGCCTGCCGAGTTCGCCGCGAAGCACCCGGCGCCCGGACGATGTGCTGCATGCCTGCTCAAGAACAGCAGGCCGGGTGGCAGGCAGCGAGTTGTTCGGCGGCCCGCACTCTGCAAATTCCGTCGGAGTGGTGACCAGGTGGCCTATGCGTCTTGCCAAAGGGCGAGCTCATTACCGTCCGGGTCGAAGAGAGCACCCACCATCCCGTTCTTCACCTGATGGATGTCCCCGACAGGTACCTGCCTGCTCTTGAGTTCGGCCACCGCTTGGTGGATATCCGGAACCCGAAAGCAGAGTCGTCCGTTTCCCGTGCCTTCGAGCACAGTCGGTTCAGGAGCAGGGACGAGCTCGACAAGGACTCCATCCAGCCGCAGCCGCACAACCTCATCACGGCTCTCGACCTCGAGCCCAAGCACGTCCGAGTAAAAGGCGGTCGACCGATCGAGGTCGTGGACATAGTAGAAGATACAGTCAAAGCTTGGGTGCACGTCTCAGCTCCTGCGGCCTCGATCTGCGCCCCCTTGGGGCTTGGGAAGGGAGCCGCCCGGCGGCTCAGGCGTGCCCCCATTTTCGCGCTGGAACCGAGGCGGGCATCGAGTTCTCGGGCGGTTCCCCCATCTTCAAGGAGCATCTGTCGGCTTTGGGTGCCGTCAAGCCTGGACGTGGCTGTCCGACGACAGCGTCCAACAGCTACCGCGCCTGATCTGCACTCCGCCACCAGGCGAAGGTTGCCCCAACCCCGACGATGAACGCCAGCAGCACCAATCCAAAGCTGTGCATTCCAATCTGCTCGGCGGGCGGCCCTGCCATTCCACTGACCAGCACGGGCACCGCCCATGGAAACCAATCACCCCAACCCAGCACGCCTGCCACTTGGGCCAGGGCCATCGTCAAGAAGGCCCAGCCCATCGGAGGCAGGTAGCCGCGTCCCGCGCTGGCAAGCAACGCCACGAACGGCATCAGCATGAAGGTCAGCAGGGAAATGGTGACAAGGGTCCAAAAGGATGTCCATACCAACTCGAGCGACCAACCCGGGATGTCCACGGCCATTCCAATGCCCAGCCCAACCGCGAAGATCAAGAGGGTGAGGCCCATTGTCCACAGTGCAACCAACACGAACTTCGCCCCGACGATGCTCCCGCGCGGGGTGGGCAGGGCCAGCAATTCCTTGGCGGTGTGATCGGAAAACTCGCGCCCAAAGACCCAGGCCGTTATCATCGCAAACAGGATGGCTCCGGCAATACCGGTTCCTTGAGAAAGGACCTGGAAGAAGGTTGGCCAATCGGCCACCCCCGCGGTAAGTTGGGCTTTTACGCTGATCAATCCCATCGCCCGCGCTCGCTCGGGGTCCTTCAAGATCATCATGAATAGTCCATCGACCAGGGGGAGGATCGAGAAGCCAGCGGCTGTCAGCAAAGACACTTTGGAGCGACGCGCTTTGAGCGTCTCGGCCCAAAGAGCGGAAAGGAAGGTGCTCATTCCCTTTCTCCCGTCAAGCGCAGGAAATGGTCTTCGAGATTCTCTTGTTCCACGGCCAGCCTGACCGGAGGCGTTCCTGCGTTGACAAGGATGGTTGCCACCTCATCCGGCGCGTCGATGGCGCGCGCTTCGTTCAAGACGATCGTGTCTTCGCTTGCTATCACAGCAAACCCAGCTTTGGCAAGCGCGCTTCGCGCGGCTTCAAGACTGCGCGCTTTGATTTCCAGGCGCTGCGACCGCAATTCCTCCAGTCTCGCCGCCTCGAGTTCCTCGAGCAAACGACCCTGGTGGATGATGCCGATGCGCGTGGCGAGGCGGTCCACCTCCGTAAGAATGTGGCTTGACATGAACACGGTCACGCCCTTCTGGTGAGCGAGACTCGCCAGCAGTTGGCGGATCTCAACCACACCCGCCGGGTCCAGGCCGTTGGCAGGTTCGTCGAGGATGAGCAACTCGGGCTCGTGCAACAACGCCCGGGCAAGCCCCAGGCGTTGGAGATTGCCCGTCGAAAGCCCGCCCGCTTTTCGATCGGCGTACAAGGCGAGACCCAGGCGCTCGATGACACGCGATGCGGCGTGTATGTCCGAAATCCCTTGCAGACGGCGGGCGATCTCCAGGTTTTCCCTGACGGTCAATTCAGGGTAGGCGGCCGGGCGCTCCACCAGATGGCCGACATGCCGCCAGGGGCCGCGTCCATTTGGCCCGACAGCCTGCCCCAACACTCGGACTGCTCCCGCGCTCGGGCGGATCATGCCCAACAGGGCGCGGATCGTGGTGGTTTTGCCGGCGCCGTTCAGGCCGAGGAAGCCGTAGATTTCCCCCTGTCCCACGCGCAGACTGACCGAGTCGACCGCGCGCACCCGGCCGAAGGCTTTCGATAGACCGTTCGTTTCGACGGCAAAGCCCATGCTGCACCTTCAAGCCATGTAGCTCTATTGTGGTGGCCCAACCCCGCCATTGTGCCGCCCAACGGCCTCGAAGTGAGCCGCCCGCCGGCTTAGGCGAGGGCACATTCTCGCGCCGGGCAGTTCGGGGTCAGGGGCCAGGGTGTTCCCATGCTCACCGAGAGGCGCCGAAATCCTCCACCATCCGGTGAGCGGTCAGGCGGGCCGAGATCAGGACCGTGGGCATACCCGTGCCGGGATGCGTGCTGGCGCCAACGAAATACAGGTTGCGGTAGCGAGGGTGGCGGTTCCCGGGTCGAAAGTAACCCAGCTGCATCAAGTTGTGACACAGCCCGTGGGTGGAGCCTCGGACCAGGTTGTAACGCTTGCGCCACGAAAGCGGCGTGAAGCACGTTTCGAACTTGATGCGTGCTTCCAGGTCGGTGATTCCCAGCAATTCCAGGCGGTGGAACACCGCTTGCCGTGCCTGTTGGACAAGCGCCTTCCAATCCTGATCTTCGCCCTGGCTTAGATGCCCCACCGGAACGATGGCGATCAGCGTATCCTCGCCCGCCGGCGCCATGTTTGGATCGAGCCGGGCCGGGGCGTGGATGTACAGGCTGGGGTTGGTGGGGACCGTCAGATCGCGGATGATCT
>CAZBJQ010000082.1:0-12901 GCA_964492235.1 uncultured Anaerolineaceae bacterium
ACCGCCCGCCCGTCGCCCCCCGCCCCCGCCTCCGACGGAACGGGGCCGACCACCTGCGACCGTACCCCTGCCGCCGATGATGGCCGAGCTCAGCTTCGAGATCATTGACGTCCTGCTCGAGGAGCCGGAGAGGCTGCATACGACCGACACGGGCGAGCTCAAACAAGACATGGAGTGAGCCCGGTCTGGGCACTCCCGCAAGGGGGATAACGATCATGGCTGACGAGCCTGAGCCCACTGTCCCGCGTGTCGGCTCGCTAACCGAACTGCTGGCGCGCACCTCCTCCAGGCGTTTCCTTGAAACCGGTCCGGCGGAAGATATCGGCCTGACGGACAGTGTTGTCTACCCGTTTCTGGCACTCGTCGGAGAGCGGGAGATGCGCCTGGCCCTGCTGCTCAGCCTGATCAACCCCAACGTCGGGGGCGTGCTCCTGATCGGCCCAAGGGGGACCGGGAAGACGACCGCCGTCCGCAGCCTCACCGACCTCCTTCCCTCTGTGGCCAGGAGCCTGTGTCCCTACGGGTGCCTCCCGGAGGACGTCGTCGCCGGCGGCGTGGACGCCATCTGTCCGGACTGCGCCCGCAGGTATTCCCTGGGCGACCCACTGGTCTACGAAGACCGCGTTCGGCTGATCGAGCTTCCGCTCAATGCCCGCCTGGAGGATGTGGTCGGCGGCCTTGACGAGCGGGCGGCGGTGCATCAGCGGCTACGCCTGAGCCGCGGCCTCCTGGCCCGTGCCGACCAGAACTTGCTCTATGTCGACGAAGTCAACCTGCTCGGCGACGACATCGTGGATGCCATCCTTGATGCAGCAGCCCAAGGGATCTACACCGTACACCGCGGGCCGATGGCCGCGGTCTACCGGGCGCGCTTTGTCCTCATCGGATCCATGAACCCCGAGGAAGGCCGGTTGCGGCCGCAGATCCTCGACCGATTCGGGCTGCGGGTTGTCGTTCGCGGCCTGGACGCCCAGGCAGATCGGATGGAGGCCTATCGCCGGTCTGTGAGTTACCGTTCCAGCCCGCGCCTCATGGCGCAGGAATACGCCGAGGAAACCGAGGCTGCGGCTGAGGAGATCGCTGATGCCCGGGCGGCCCTGTCGGGGGTTTCTGTTTCTCCGGCGGCGGAGAGCCTTGGCCTGCGGCTGATCGAAGAGATGGGGATCGAGTCGCTGCGGGCAGAGATCACGCTTTTCGAGGCAGCGCGGGCGCACGCCGTGGCCGACGGCCGCAGCGCAGCCATTGAGCAGGACATCCAGGCGGTGGCGTCGATGGCGCTACGCATGCGTCGCTCGCAGTTCATGGAGGCCTACCTTGCGGAGCAGCAGAAGGAGGACGACGAGCTGAAGCGGCTCACCCGCCCGGCCCCCAAACGGCCGAAGCCCCGAGCGCAACCGCCTTCGAGTCAGAAACGCAGCCGGGCGGTCCGATGAGAATCAATCGAGCCGGCCTATGTGCCGGCTCGATGCGTGACGACGTGGGTCAGGCCTTCTTCATGCGCACGTCGATGTAATCGACGGCCTCGCCAACGGTGGTAATCGTCTGTGCATCCTCGTCGGAGATTTCGCCCCCGAACTTCTCCTCAAAGGCCATGATCAGCTCGACAAGATCGAGCGAGTCTGCCTCAAGGTCTTCACGGAACCGAGCTTCCCGTGTGACTTTGCCCTCGTCGGCACCCAGAAGATCAACGATGATCTTCTTGATCTCCTCGTACGTGTCTGCCATGACCGCGCCTCCTCGCCTCGGGCCTGTCTTGTGCTTTCATTCTATCCCGGGAGCGCGCCCTGAGCAAGTTGACACGCCGCCGGTTCGACTGGTAACATCATCGCCCTCGTAACCAACACCGGCTAATGGGGAAAGTTACGGACACCACACGGCGCAAGGCCGACCACATCCGGGTGAACCTGGAAGAGGATGTCCAGTCTGGACAAACCACCGGGCTCTCCCGGCTTCAGTTCGAACACAATCCGTTGCCTGAGCTCGATCTCGAACAGGTCGACGGCTCCCAGCACTTCCTGGGGCGACCGCTCAAGACCCCGATCCTGATCTCCTCGATGACTGGGGGCACACCGGAAGCGCGCCGGATCAACCGCACTCTGGCCGAGGCGGCCCAGGTCCACGGGGCCGCCCTCGGGCTGGGATCGCAGCGTGCGGCCATCGAGACTCCCGACCTGGCAGACACCTTCCAGGTCAGAGACCTGGCCCCGGACATCCTGCTGCTGGCCAACCTCGGCGCCGTGCAGCTCAACTACGGCTATGACCTCAGCCATTGCCAGCGTGCGGTCGACATGGTCGGGGCCGACGCCCTGGTCTTGCATCTCAATCCTCTGCAGGAAGCGCTGCAGCCGGAGGGCGACACACGCTTTTCCGGGCTGCTGCGACACATCGAAACCGTTTGCCGCCGGCTGAGTGTGCCGGTCATCGCCAAGGAAGTCGGCTGGGGGATCTCGGGCGAGGCGGCCCGTCGGCTTATCGAAGCCGGAGTCCAGGCGATCGATGTCGCCGGGGCCGGTGGGACGTCTTGGTCGCAGGTGGAGATGCACCGGGCGCAAACGGCGCATCAGCGCCAGCTGGCTGCCTCCTTCCGCGATTGGGGTTTGCCCACGGCGGACGCCGTGCGCCAGGTGCGGGCGGTGCTCCCAGATGTGCCTCTGATCGCCTCCGGCGGGCTGCGCAATGGCCTCGACATCGCTAAGTGCATCGCCCTGGGCGCCGATCTTGGCGGCATGGCAGGTCCCTTCCTGCGAAGCGCCTCGCAGTCGGTCGAGGCCGTCTCCGATGCGCTGCGGCTGGCCACCGCTGAGCTCCGAACCGCCATGTTCGCCACAGGGTCGCGCGATCTCGCGGCTCTGCGTCGGACCCGGCTGATTTCGCAGGGATGACGGCAGGCGCACCGCCCTTCCCCGACATGTTACCGGCCATCGAGGCCGAGCTGCGACTGGCCTTGGATCCTTTCCCGCCACCATGGTACGCGTCCGTTGCCGAGATGATCTCCTATCATCTCGGCTGGGACGGCGAGGACCGCCCGCCACGCGGCAAGCGCCTCCGACCATTGCTCACCGTCCTGTGCTGCGCGGCGGCGGGAGGCGTTTGGGAGCGTGCCCTGCCGGCGGCCGCAGCCATCGAGCTCATCCACAACTTCTCACTGGTCCACGACGACATCCAGGATCAAAGCGCCACGCGGCGCGGCCGTCTCACCCTTTGGAAGCGGTGGGGGACGGCCCAGGCGATCAACACCGGTGATGCCATGTTCGTCCTGGCCCATCAGGCCGTTTCGCGCTTGCGCTCCCGCCAGGTAGATCCGACAACTGCTCTGGCGGTCCACGAGCGGCTGGATCACGCCTGCCTCCGACTGACCCACGGGCAGCACCTTGACCTGGCCTTCGAGGCTGCCGACGACGTCAGCCAGGCCGCCTACCTGGAAATGATCTCGGGCAAGACGGCGGCTTTGCTCGACGCCGCTTGCGCCTCGGGGGCCCTGGTCGCCGGGGCCCGGCCTGAGGTGGTCGATCTCTACGGTGCGTTCGGGCAGCATCTGGGCCTGGCATTCCAGATCCTCGACGATATTCTGGGGATCTGGGGGGAGCCCGACGTCACCGGCAAGCCGGCCGGCGACGACTTGATCAGCCGCAAGAAGAGCTTGCCTGTGCTGATGGGCCTGGAGTCCTCGCCCGAGTTCCATGCGCTGTGGGAATCAGCCGGTGGCCGGCCTCAGGGATGGCAGCAGATGCGCAAAGTGCTGGAAACCGCAGGCGTCCTTGAGCGGAGTCGAGATGTCGCCGAAAGCAACACACGGCTGGCGCAGGCTGCTCTCGAAGCCGCCAGCCCGGCGGAGCCGGCCGGCAGCGAGCTCCGTCTGCTGGCTGACATACTCCTCCAGCGCCGGCACTGACACAGCTCCGCCCTGGGTCCGCTCAGGGTTCATTGCGGGCCCGTTTGCCCGTGCTATAATGTACAAGTTAAGCAGCAGCTCCAGCTACTGTCTCAGGCAGGTATGCGTCGAAACACGCGGGCACTCCAGAATCAGCAGGGTGAGACAGGACAGCTGGGCCAGCTCCAGCCCGGCGTCACCCTCCAAGATCGGTACCTGATCCTGGGGGTCCTCGGCGCCGGGGGGATGAGTTCCGTCTACAAGGGGCGTGACCTGCATTTCCCCAACGTAACCAAACTCGTTGCCGTCAAAGAAATGATCAATCTGGCGGCCGACCCAACCATGCATGAGATGATCGTCCGCAATTTCGAGCGGGAGGCCGACCTGCTGGCAACCCTCTCCCACCCGGCCATCCCCCGGATATACGACTACTTCTCCCAGGAAAGCTCGTCCTATTTGGTGATGGAGTTCATCGAGGGCAAGGACCTTGAAGCCCTGCTGCGCGAAAGCGAGACCTTCCTGCCCGCCGTACAGGTGGTCGGGTGGGCTGTCGAGCTCTGTGATGTCATGACTTACCTTCACAATCACCAGCCGCAGCCGGTCGTCTTCCGGGACATGAAGCCCTCCAATGTGATGATCGACCAGCATGGACACATCCGGCTGATCGACTTCGGGATCGCCCGCGTCTTCCAGCCGGGCCTGAAGGGAACCATGATCGGGACGGAGGGCTACTCCCCTCCCGAGCAGTACCGTGGCGAGGCCTCGCCCGCCGGAGACATCTATGCCCTTGGCGCCACCCTGCACCACCTGCTGACCCGCCGGGACCCGCGGGCTGAGCCCCCCTTCTCCTTCAATGACCGCCCGATCCGCGAGATCAATGCCGAGGTCTCACCCGAACTCGAACAGGTTATCTACACCGCCCTTTCGTATGATCCGAAGGACCGTTTTCCCTCGGTGGATGGCATGCGCCGGGCATTGGTCACCGCCGCCCGTCAGACCGGGATCCTGATCTCGCCGCAGGGCGCGCCCACAACCCGCATGCAAAGCGATGTGCAGGAAGTGTGGTCGTTCGAGTGCGAGGACGAACTGCGAGGCTCGCCGGTCGTCGACACGGGCATGCTGTATATCGGCTGCTACGACAACAACCTGTACGCCATCGACGCCAAGTCGGGCGAGTTCCGCTGGAAATATGCCACCGAAGGCGGCATCCCGACGCGCCCGGCCGTCGAGAACAACACGGTGTTCGTCGGCTCGGAGGACCAGCGGCTGTACGCCGTTTCCGCCGACAGCGGGAAGCTGGTTTGGACTTACTACACGGAAGGCCCGATCCGGTCTTCCCCTGCCCTGTTCGAAGGCTTTATCTTCTTCGGCTGCGACGACAACCACCTGCATGTCGTGAACGCCTCGAACGGCCGGCGCGCATGGCGAGCCGAAGCCGCCGGCCCCGTTCGCTCTTCGCCCCTGGTTGCCGATGAGCGGGTGTACTTCGGCTGCGAAAGCGGGGACTTCTACTGCATCGACTTCCGCGGCGAACTCAAGTGGAGGTTCAAGGCCAAGCGAGCCATCGCCTCTTCCCCCATTATCGTCGAGGGGATGATCTACTTCGGATCGATGGATTGGACTCTGTACGCGCTGGAATCCGAGGGCGGCTGGCAGGTCTGGCGCTACCGCATGGGCAAGCCCACCATTTCGTCTCCGGCCTACGCCGAGGGGAAGCTGGTGCTCGGGTGCGCCGACGGCAACATCTACGCCGTGGACGCACGCAACAACCGCGAGGTCTGGCGTTTCGCCACCGAGCACCAGGTGAATGGCTCGCCGGTCATTCATGAGGACTCGGTCTACTGCGGCTCGGTGGACGGGTCGATGTACTGCCTTGATTTGCGCTCAGGACGCAAACGCTGGTCGTTTCCGACCAAAGGCCCGATCGTCGGCACTCCGGCCATTGTCAACAACATCCTGTACTTCGGGTCGAATGACCACAGGGTGTACGCGCTGCTGACTTGAGAACCAAGGATCAAACAGGACAACACCCAGCATGGACTTCCTCAAACGACTGATACCCAGGCCAAAGCCGACCCCGGTTGAGGGCATCAAGACCGCGCCGCTGGACCCCGGCGTGCTCGCGGCGGCCGCCGAGCGCCGGCCGACGCGCCTGGCGGTGGGCATCGCCCAATCCTCCGGCATCGAGCGCACGCACAACGAAGATGCCGTAATGGTGGTTCACGGGTCCGCGGGTGGTAAGGAGGATCTGCAGGATTTCGGCGTCTTCCTGGTGGCAGACGGCATGGGCGGTCATCGCTCGGGCGAAGTCGCCAGCGCCATCTCGGCGCGGACCGTGGCCGCCCGCTTGACCGAGACCGCTCTAGCAGCGCTGACCGAAGGCAAGGACGCCTATTCCGACCCGCTCCAGGACCTGGTGCGCGACGCCTTGGAGGAAGCGAACCAGCTGGTTGTCGAGCGGGTGCCCGGGGGGGGAACGACCCTGACAGTGGCTGTCCTGCTCGGCCAGCAAATCACGTTGGGGCACGTGGGCGACAGCCGGGCTTACATGGTCGAACCCGGGAACACCCGCGTCCTGACGCGCGACCACTCGCTGGTCAAGCGGCTGGAGGAGTTAGGGCAGCTGACACCCGAAGAGGCCGGGACCCACCCGCAGCGCAATGTCCTGTACCGCGCCATCGGGCAGGGTGCCAACCTCGAAGTCGACGTCTCTTCGCATCCCTTTCCACCCGGGGGCCAGCTGCTGCTTTGCTCCGACGGACTGTGGGGAGTCATCACCGATGAAGAGATCGAACGCACTATCGCCCAGGCCAAGAGCCCTCAGGCAGCCTGTGACCAGCTCATCGCCGCCGCCAACGCCGCCGGCGGACCGGACAATATCACTGCCATCCTTGTTCGCCACGACCGCAGCTAACTAGGGTCTTCGGAGAGCCGAGTGGCCGCAGAGAGGGACTTCTACGCGCTTCTAGGAGTGCCGCGCAATGCAACGCCGGAGGAAATCCGGCGGGCCTATCGCGAGGCCGCCCTGCGCCTCCACCCCGATCGGCGTGACACTCGCGGCCAGACTCAACTGTTCATCGACACCAACCAGGCTTATGAGGTCCTGAGCGACGCCGACAAGCGCGCCGCCTACGATCTGACCCTAGCCGAAGTCGAGCGGAAACTGGCAGAGAGCGCCAGTTTCCGAGCCAGCCTCCAGCAGAGCCGAAAGTCACTGCTGCAGATGGATGAGCCGCAGGTGCACTACATCCTGCTCGATATCGCTCCGCTTGAGAACTTGCCGGCCATTCGGCCTGCCATCAACTTGGGGATCGTGATTGATCAATCCACTTCCATGCGCGGCCCGCGCCTCGATCAGGTCCGTTCAGCCACCCTGGCCATTCTGAAGGAACTGCGGCCGGAAGACAGCGCCACGATCGTCAGTTTCAGCGACCGGGCCCAAGTCGTGATCACGCCGGACCAGGCTCGCGACAGCGCAGTCGCCCGAGCTCGCCTGAGCCTGTTGCAGGCCGGGGGCGGCACCGAGATCGGCCAGGGGCTGGAGGCCGGGCTGGCCGAGGTCCAGAAGAGCTTCGCCCGCGATGGCGTCAATCACCTGATCTTGCTGACCGACGGCCGGACCTACGGAGATGAGGACCTCTGCCTGTCGCTGGCCGATCAGGCCGCCCGCCAGGGAATCGGCATCAACGGCGTCGGCATTGGCACCGACTGGAGCGACCGCCTGCTCGACGATCTGGCCACGCGAACCGGCGGCAGCGTCCTTTTCCTCGACTCCCCCAGAGCGATCACCGGCCTGCTGCAAGACATCTTTGAACAGCTCGGCAGCGTTGTGGCCAGCCGCATCCGGCTGGAAGGCGCGGTTGCCCAGCAGGTCGACCTGCGGGCCGGGTTCAAGCTGCTTCCCGAGCCGATGCCGATGGGAGACAGCCTGCCGATGACCCTCGGCCACTTGCCCAAGAACAACCGCATTCGCCTGATGCTCGAGTTTGTTGTGCATCCGATTGGCGAGGTCGATCACCTGGTGCTGGCCTATCTGACCGTCTCCGGTGATGTGCTGGGCCGCGGCGCCGAGTCCACCACGTTGCCCATACAGATCACCTGCCCGGTCTCGCGCCAGCCCGATCCGGACCCGCCTCCCCTCGATATCAGCGCCGCCCTCAACCAGATCGCCCTGTACAGGATGCAGGACCGGGCGCGCCACGAGGCCGAGCTGGGCCAGACCACGCGCGCCGCCCGCCGGCTGGAGAACTTGGCCACGCACCTGTTGGCAGCCGGCGAACGCGACCTCGCCAAGGCGGCCCTCGGGGAGGCAGAGCGGCTCAACCACACCCGACGTCTGTCGCTTGAAGGCGAGAAGGTCCTCAAGTACGGCACGCGGGCTCTGCTGCTGCTCCCTGCCAAGGCGGGCCAGTCATGATCGAGTGCCCCTCGTGCAAGCACCAGGAGTTTGTCGGGACGGTGTACTGCACCGAGTGTGGCTCGCGTCTGGTGAGCACCACCCCGATCCCCACCCTGAACATTCCACGCGACCGGGTCGACAAGGAAGCCATGGCTACCAAACCGGCAACGCCCGAGGGCCCGGAGCTGGAATCCGGCGCCATCCTGGGCCTGCGGGTTCTGGCCACCGGCGACATCATTTCGTTGATCGGTCGCGACAACTACACCCTCGGCCGCTCCATGGAAGGGCAGGCCATCCTGCCCGATATCGACCTCCGGCCTTATGATGCCTACGATCAGGGAGTCTCACGGATACACACTGAAATCCGCCTGCTGCCCCTTGGCGTGCACGTGGTCGACCTGGACAGCGCCAACGGCACTCTGGTTGCAGGCAAGCGCATCGAAGCCCAGAAACCCATCCCTGTTCATCACGGAGATATCATCCAGCTCGGCGGGATGCGTCTCCAACTGATCTCACGCTATCGAGGATAGGGAGTCCCATGCCTGTAACCGTCCTGGTCCATCTCAGCGGCGAGGATCCGATCGTGGGCGAGATCGAGGAGATCCCCACGCAAACCGACACCACGATTACGGTCAACAATCCACGGCGTCGCGATGGCAAGGACCTTCCCTATGTCCAGAGCAACGTGGTGACTGTCGTCTGGCCGATGCACCGGGTCAGCTTCATCGAGGTGATGCCGACCGCCGAAGAGGAGCGGCTGATCGGCGCCGTCCGCGAGTGATATGAGCGAAAACGCCGGCCGCAAGCGCCGAATCCTCGTGGTGGATGATGAGCCGCGGATGACCCACTTCATCCGGCTCAACCTCGAACACGACGGGTTTGAAGTCGCCGAGGCGCCCTCCGGCTCACAGGCGCTCGAACTACTGCGCGATCGACTGCCCGACCTCATCCTGCTCGACGTCATGATGCCGGACATGGACGGTTTCGAAACGCTCCGCCTTGTGCGTGAGATATCAACGATTCCGGTCATCATGCTGACCGCCAAGGGTGAAGAGGAGGACCGCGTCCAGGGCCTCGAGCTCGGCGCCGATGACTATGTCACCAAACCCTTCAGCCCTCGTGAGCTCGTAAGCCGCGTGCGCGCCGTCCTGCGCAGGGTAGAGACTCCTGGAACGCCGCTGCATGAAGTCATCCAAGTCGACCAGCGCCTGAAGCTGGACTTCGACCGCCGGGAGGTGTGGGTGGACGGCAGTCTGGTCCGGCTGCGCCCGACCGAGTTCAAGCTGCTCTACCACCTGGTGCAGAACGCCGGCTGGATCGTCCCCCATGACCAGTTGCTGGCCAAGGTCTGGGGCTACGAGTATCGCGACGAGACCCACTACCTGCGGCTGTACATCAACTATCTTCGCCAGAAGCTGGAGAAGGACCCCGCCGACCCCCAGTACATCCTGACTGAGCGCGGCGTGGGGTACCGGTTCATCGACTTCCGACGCCAGCCACCACGCTGACCAGAGCCTAACCCCGCACTTGCGTCCTTTCGACACAACCCGGCTGGCCTGACATTGCAGAGAACCCGTGTGCAATGGAGGTGAGCCGTGTCTGCGTTGACGCCTTGGGAACCATCCCGAGAGATGCTGTCCATGCGCAGTCTGATGGACCGCTCCTTGAGGATTGGGATCGGCCACTGGCCGAATCTCAGGGCCTCGGTGCACGGCCCCTTGACCTGCCGCAGACCGACAACGGCGTCATCAACAGGGCGACATTGGCCGGCGCGAAGCCGGAAGACATCGACATCTCCGTGACCGGAGATGAGCTCACTTTCCGAGGCGATGTGAAGTCCGAGCGGCAGGATGAAAGCGCCCACTATCACGCCCGTGAGCTGCGCCACGCATCCTGCTCCCGATCCATCGCCCTTCCCGCACCGGCGGTGGCTGGCAAGGCGGGCATACGTTTCCAGGACGCGGTCCTGACCCCGACTCCGCCGAAAGCGAAGGCAGTGATGCCCAAGATAATCGCTTTCAAGCCGAGGTAGCTTGAGGGGTGCACCTCCGGCCACCTGACATTCATCCCTCAGGAACGTGACATCGGCAGCTGGATCCGGCGGAGCTTCCGGACCAGAGGCCAGGCTGTGTTTGCCGGGGCCGGGGCCGACGCCGTGCTGGCTCTGGTGACCTCCCGAGCGAGCAGGTAGAATTGGGCCGGAGTCTGAACTTGCCTATGAGCCGACAGAGGATCCTACTTGTGGATGACCACGAAGTCGTCCGCGTCGGGTTGCGTGCGCTCCTCGAGCAACACCCCAGCTTCGAGGTTGTGGCGGAGGCTGCCACAGCCAAAGATGCGGTGGAGCGGACGCAGTCCCACAAGCCAGACGTCGTCGTGATGGATATCCGCCTCAAAGGCGGCTCGGGGATCGAGGCCTGCCAGGAGATCACGACGCGCTTCCCAGACACCAAGGTCATCATGCTGACGTCGTATGCCGAGGACGAGATGCTGTTCTCGGCCATCCGCGCCGGCGCCGCTGGTTATGTGCTGAAGCAGATCGGGGGTGATGACCTGGTGCGGGCGATTGAAGCGGTCGGGCGGGGAGAGGCCTTGCTGGACCCTGCGGTCACGCAACGAATCTTCCAGGAAGTCCGCAAGGCGGCGCGCGAGGAAGAGGCCTCGGCCTTCGCCGACCTTACCCAGCAGGAGATGCACGTCCTGCAACTGGTCTCCGAGGGCCGCACCAATCGGCAGATCGCCGAAATGCTGTATCTCGGCGAAGGCACTGTCCGCAATTACGTCAGCAGCATCCTGTCGAAATTAAACGTGAGGAATCGGGCCGAAGCGGCCGCCTACGCCGTCGAGCACAACCTGAAGGACTACCTGTAGTCGCCGGCCGGCTGGAAGCGCCCTGGTGCCCCCCGCCTACCCCTTCTGGCAAAGACGGAACCCCGAAGATCGAACGCAGCCTTGGAGACTACAAGATGGGCTGCGGCCTGCCCTGGTTCGACCAGTCCTCATGCAGCTGGCTGGCCTCATACACCAGGCCGGAAATCCAGTCCTGCACAGACTCCTCGAGCTTGAGCAGCAACATCAGGCGCCGGGCGATGCCAGACACGCGGTCCCCCGCCTCAGTGCACAGCTCCTCGAGAAGGATGGCGTCCTCCGCTTTAAGCCCCGAGGCGGAGCGCCTGGCCTCATCTCGCAACCGCTGGCTGCAGATCAGGCGGAACGCCTCCGGGCTGTCGATCGAGAGGAGCTGGGCTGAGTCCACGCCAAACCCGGTGAGTGCCTCCGCCAGGTCCTGGCGCACGGTCATCCCTTCCCGCATCAACGAGGTGCGCGTCGAACGCACCTCCTCCAAGATCTCCCGCATCACACCCAGCGAGGACGAGCCAGCCAACACCAGGCCCTTCACCAGGTCGTTGAAGAGTGCGGGGTCCCCCTGGTCGAGGCACTGACCGATCAACTGCTCGGCCTCCATCCGGACGTAGGCTCGCTCCGCAAAGGTGAGCAGTTCATCCAGCGGGCGGCTCACTCGTCTCCGCTCCTTCCGTGTTCGCCGCAAGGGCACATCTGGCGCAGCAGCTCCCAGGTGTAGATACCGTGGCTGTGGCCGTCCTTCCACACCAGCTGGACAGCATAGTTGCCCACCATCTCCATCGACACCAATTCGGAAGACCTGCTTTCGACCATCGGCAGCTCGAGCATGTGCGGGGTCCCCGCCTTGCCCATGCCGGCATGCCCGCCGCGGCACTCGGCGCACGGACAAGCGGCTCGCAAACCGCGGAGCGGATACTCGCTGTGATGTCCGTCCGCCCAGTCAATCATCAGCACGCCCCTTGAGCGGGAGGCCCGGATTGCGCTCGGATGAATGGTCATCTCTTGAACCGCCGGCAAGATGATAGTCCAGCAACCCCCCGACGACAACTCACCCGCCTGCCGGCCGCAGATACTCCTCAACACCCCAGCCGTACTTGCTGGTGTCATACGGATTGACCAGATACCACCAGATCCGGCCATCGGATTCGCTGGGGCCGTCTTGCACCTCGAAGACCTCGTTCTCGACCGCCACCAGGTTGGTTGCAGATTGCAGGCCAGGCGCAACCCGCAACCGCAGGCCGTCCGTTCCCGTCCCGACCACCTGGACCAGCGATCCGACGGCGACTTCACCCCTGGGGGCCGGGAGGCCTGCGCCCGGTGTCAATGTCGACAGGAAGGTCGGCGTGGGCGAGGGCGTGGAACTCGGCGAGAGGGTCGGATTGGGGACCACCGTCAGAACCGGAGCCGCGGGCACCTCCGGCCCGCCCCACAGGTGCAAGGCGATCAACGCCACGATGCTGATCGTGCATCCCAGGGCAAACCCGGGCACGGCCCAGGTAGCAAGCCTCTTGGCTGATGCGGAGGGCAAGCGGAGCGACATGCGGCGCCTACGGGAGGAAGAAGAACGCCAGGGCCAGGATCAGGTACAGGGTAACCAGGACCGCTCCTTCGAGCCAGTTGGCCTCGCCGTCGAGAGCGACCAGGGTGGCGATGATGCCTGCCCCGACCAGCGCGATCAACTCGAACGGATTGAAGACCAGCGTCAGCGGGTTACCGATCACCAGGCTGGCGAAAACTAGGAACGGCACGACAAACAACGCGATCTG
>CAZBJQ010000083.1:0-12871 GCA_964492235.1 uncultured Anaerolineaceae bacterium
CGATTGTGATTTCACGAACGAGGCGGCCCCAGCCGCGGACCACGCCGCGGTCTTTGGTCAGCCTGGACCTGACAGCCAGGCCGGGGACACGCATCAATCGAACTGCGAATCGCGCTCCAAGCCCTGGCGCCATGCGAAGAGCTTATTGAGTGCTTCCAGGGGTGTCATGGACGAGACATCGAGAGCCCGCAACTCTTCGCGGATCGGGTCGCGCTCGGGGAACAGAACCAACTGCCGACCGGGTGGCTGTCTTGCCGCGCCTGCGCCGTTCTGGCCGGACTCGGCCTCCAGCTGCGCCAGGATCTCCTGGGCACGGTTGATCACCGGGCGCGGCAGCCCGGCCAACTCGGCCACATGGATGCCATATGACTTGTCGGCACCGCCAGGCATGATCCGATGCAGAAAGACCACCTGACCGCCCTCCTCCGATACCGCCACGTTGTAGTTGCGCACCCCGGGGAGTACCTCCGACAGACGGGTCAATTCGTGGAAGTGAGTGGCGAATAACGTCCGGGCCCGCAGCCGCGGGTGGTTGTGCAGGTATTCGAGCACCGCCCAGGCGATCGACATGCCGTCGTAGGTGCTGGTGCCTCGTCCGATCTCGTCCAGGATGACCAGGCTGCGCGGCGAGGCGTGATGGAGAATGTTGGCCGTCTCAACCATCTCGACCATGAAGGTTGACTGCCCGGCGTGGATCTCATCCTGGGCCCCGATGCGAGTGAAGATGCGATCGGTGATCCCCAGGGTCGCCGAGCGAGCCGGAACGAAGCTCCCGATCTGCGCCATCAGCACAATCAGTGCGACCTGCCGCAAGTAGGTGCTCTTGCCGGACATGTTTGGCCCGGTGATCACGCGCAGCCTCTCGCCCTCTTCGAAGGCACAGTCATTCGGCACGAACCGCTGTGGCCCCAGACCCTCTTCCACGACCGGGTGTCGTCCGTCACGAATATCGAGCCCTTCCGAGGAGAAGCTCGGGCGGACGTAACCGCGGCGTGCCGCCGTCTCGCCAAGCGCCGAGGTCACATCCAACCTGGCCAAGGCCTGACCCGTGCGAATCAGCCGCGACGACTCGGCGCCGATCGTGCGGCAGATTTCGCGGAAGAGCTCGGCTTCATTCTCACGGATTCGCTCCTCCGCCGTGAGCACGACCGTCTCGTACTCTTTCATCTCCGGCGTGATGTATCGCTCCCCATTGACCAGCGTCTGCTTGCGGATGTAGTCGGCAGGCACGGCGGCTGTGTTGGCTTTGCTGACCTCGATGTAGTAGCCGAAGACCTTGTTGTACCCCACCTTCAGGCTCCTGATCCCGGTGCGCTGGCGCTCGACCGATTCGAGGCTGGAGATCCAATCCTTCGCTCCCCGGGAGGACTCTACAATCGCGTCCAGGTTCGGCGAGAAACCCGGGCGGATGATCCCGGGGTGTGCCAGAGTGGCGGGGGGATCGTCGGGCACGGACCGTTCCAGCAGGTCGAGCAGCGGTTGGCACAGGTCGATCTCCTGGTCCACCTGGTTGAGCGGGCCTGCGGACCGTTCGGCCAGCACGGACTTCACCCGCGGCAGTCGCCGAAGGACCGAACGCAGGCCGACCAGATCGCGCGGACCGGCCAAGCCGGACGCCACCCGGTTGGCAAGGCGTTCGATATCGGAGAAGGCCTCCAGAGACGCCCGGCATTCCGCCCTCAGAAGTCCGTCCTCTGCAAAGATTTGGACCAGGTCGAGCCGCGTTTCGATCCGTGCCACGTCCAGCAGCGGCCGGGAGATCCAACTCTGCAGCAGACGGCGGCCCATGGGCGTGACCGTCGCCTCCAGCACGCCAAGCAAGGAGCCCTTGGTCTTACCTGTGCGCAGCGTCTCCGTCAATTCCAGGTTGCGGCGGGTGGGAGCGTCAAGGGCCATGAAGTCGCTAAGGGAGTAGGTCGTGAGGGAGGTCAACAAGCCAAGGGCGGCAGGTTGGGTGGTGCGCAAGTAGCCTATGATGGCACCAGCCGCCCGCGCGGCCAGAGGCATCTCGCCCACTCCGAATCCGTCCAACGACGCCGCCCGCAGCTGCCCTTGAAGCAGGTCGCTTGTCCGCTGCGGCTCGAACTGCCAGTCCGGTAGCCGGGTTGCCTGTCCGGCGACCCCTTCGGGGACTTGCAAGGATTCGGGGAACAAAACCTCGGCTGCAGCCAGCCGGATCAGTTCCAGACGGATTGCCGACTGTACGTCCTCGCTCTGCAACTGCGTGGCGGCAAACTCGCCGGTTGTGATGTCGGTGTAGGCAATCCCAATGCGATGCCCCTCCAGCGCCACCGCCGCCAGGTAGTTGTTGGCATCGCCCGGCAGCAGGCCAGGCTCGACAATCGTCCCGGGCGTGACCACGCGGACGACCTCACGCGGGAACAAACCACGCACTGCCGCGTCACCTATTTGATCGCAGATCGCGACCCGGTGGCCCTTCTCGATCAAGCGTCCGAGGTAGCTCTCCAGGGCGTGATGCGGGATGCCGGCCATCGGTACGCGGACACCTTTGGCCACGTTGCGCGAGGTAAGCACGATGTCGAGCTCCTTCGACACCAGCTCGGCATCATGGTCGAAGGTCTCATAGAAATCGCCCAGTCGGAAGAAGACGATCGCCTGCGGATGCTGGCGCTTGATTTCCAGATACTGCTCCCTGACAGGGCTGACGTCTTTCGCCATGAGGTTTGCATTCTACGGCGGCGGGGTTCAATCGGCAAGCGCACATGTTATACTCACCACATGTTTCCTGTCGTGGCCGTTGATCTTGGCGGGACTAACATCCGGGCGGCCCTCTTTCCTTCCGACCAACCTCAAGCAGCGAATATCAATCGGGTTCTAACTCACGCCGAGGACGGTCCGGAGGCGGTCATCCTGCGCATCATCGAGACCATAGAGGCATTGGGGATCGCCGGAGACGACGGGTTGCGCATGGGAGTCGTCGCGCCCGGTCCACTCGACCCCGCACAGGGCGTTGTGTTCGGCGCGCCCAACTTGCCGGGTTGGGACCGCGTCCCTCTGCGAGATCGGCTTGCCGCTCGTTTTCAATGTCCTGTGACTCTGGGAAATGACTGCAACCTGGCCGCCCTGGCTGAGTGGCGTTACGGTGCCGGCCGAGGGGTCCTCAATCTCGTCTTTCTGGCCATCGGGACCGGGATTGGCGGCGGCGCGATTGTGAATGGGCAGCTGCTGCTCGGGGCACATGGCCTGGCGGCGGAGTTCGGCCACATGCTCGTTGACCCCAACGGACCGCGCTGTGGCTGCGGCCAGCTCGGTCATCTGGAATCCATGGCCTCCGGCCCCGCCATCGGCCGGCGGATGGCCCAGCAACTGGCAAAGCAGTCCGGCACCCCGCTCGACCAGACCTTGGAGCTCACTGCGGCGGACGTCGGCCAGGCGGCGATCGAGGGCAATGCCCTCGCCCAGCTGGTTGTCCAGGAGGCCGGGACGATCATCGGCAAGTACCTGGCCAGCCTGGTCCACGCCTTTGACCCCGAACGGATCGTCCTCGGTGGTGGAGTGTCTCAACTCGGGGACCCGATTCTGGAACCCATCCGGGCGGCCTTTGGTGGGGCGCTGATGCATCCCGCCTATCGCGATCGAGTAGCGATCGTGCCTGCTGCGTTGGGGGATGATGCCGGCCTGATCGGAGCCATGCTGCTGGCCAGAGAGTTCTGATCCACATGCGCCGCCTCTTGTCCCTCCTGCTGCCGCTGCTGGTGGCGGCCTGTGCCGGATCGAGCACCGAAGACAAGACATTGAGCTATGGACTCACGCTTGCGCCGACCGGGCTCGACCCTCATCTCAATGCCTCCTCTGAGCTCACAATCCCGCTTGGCTCGGTTTACGACACTCTGGTCTTCCAGGACCCGGAGAGCCTGGAGTTTGTCCCCGGACTGGCGGAGAGCTGGGAGATCTCGCCGGATGGCCGCCAGTACACCTTCCATTTGCGGCAGGATGTGACGTTCCACGACGGAACCGCATTCGAGGCGCAAGCAGTCAAGGCGAACCTCGAACGTGTGCTGGACCCGGCCAATCATTCGCAGAAGGCCGCCTCGATGCTGGGCCCGGTTCAGTCCGTCGATGTCATTGACCCGGCAACCGTGGTCCTCCGGCTCAAGGAGCCCTTCGCGCCGCTTCTCGACTCTCTCTCCCAGGTCTACCTGGGAATAGCCTCCCCGGCCGCTCTGCAGGAGTGGGGGACCGCAGACTACCAGTTCCACCAGGTCGGCACGGGTCCCTACCGTTTCGTCGAGTACATCCCCAACGATCACCTTACGCTGGAGGCCAACCCGGACTACGCTTGGGCGCCGTCGGTCTACGCCCACGACCAGCCGTACTTCGGGCGGGTGACGTTTCGCTTCTTCGAAGACCCCGCGACCCGCGCCCTGGCGCTGCAGAGCGGGGAGGCGGATGTTGTCGGCGAGGTGCCGCCGCATGATGCCGATCGCCTCGTGTCCGACGGTGGGTTTGTGTTGGTGGCAGTCCCCATCCCTGGCCAGCCGCTCCAGTTCTTCTTCAATACCAAGCGCCCTCCGACCGACGATCTCGCGGTGCGCCAGGCGCTTCTCCTTGGAGTCGACCGGCCATCCATCGTCAGCACGGTCTTCGGCGAGCACTCGGCCGTCTCCGAAGGACCCCTTTCTGCGGTAACGCCCGGCTTCTCGCCTTCGGTGGATGTCGGCGCCTACGATCCAGTTCGGGCAGGCAAGCTTCTGGACGGCGCCGGCTGGAAGCGTGACGAGGATGGAACAAGGCAGAAGGATGGCCAACCTCTGCTGTTGCGATTGGTGGTCCCGCCCTGGGGGTCGAACCCCGAAGCAGCCCAGTTGCTTGGCGCGGCGTGGACCGCACTCGGGGCGGAGGTGGACCTGCAGGTCGCACCTGGCTTCGGCCCGCTGAAGGAAGCGCAAGCCGCCGGCGAGTATCACGCCATTGGCATCAACTTCTTTGGAACCGACCCGGACCTGCTGCGGCCGTTCTTCACCTCGGATGGGTTGTATAACTGGGCGGGATGGTCAGATCCCAAACTGGACGCGCTGCTCGAATCCGGCGCACGTTCTTCTGCTCCCCGCTCCGACCGGCTGGCGCTGTATGGCCAGGTCGCGGACCGCATCGCCGGGCAGGCCCTCATCCTCCCCTTGCGGGACTACACCAATCTGGTTGTCCATCGCGGGACTCTCAGCGGGCTCCGCTTCTCACCCCAGGGATGGAATCCCTACCTGATCGACTTGCGCCCGGCACCGTAGTTAGAGTCGGCCGCCGGATAAGCGACGGTCTGTTGACTGCTTTCGCCGCAGTCACACTGACGTTCTTCGCCTTGCGACTCGGAGGCGGAGACCCTACAGCTAGTCTGCTCTCCCAGAATCTCGCCTCGGCGGAGCAACTGGCAGCCATCCGATCCTCGCTGGGCCTGGATCGGCCGCTCTTGCTGCAATACGCCTCCTTCCTCACCGGGCTTGTCCGAGGCGACCTCGGGGTATCCATCTTCACCGGGCGCCCGGTGACGGCGGTCATCCTTGAGCAGCTTTGGCCTACGCTTCAACTGGCGTCCATGGGGCTGGTGATTGGGATTGCCCTCGGCCTTGGCCTGGGGATCATCGCTGCTTGGTCGAAGCAACGTGCCGCCTCCCAGGCGGCGCAAATAGTGGGAGGGCTTGCCACCGGTCTTCCGGTCGCATTCACGGGGATCCTGGCCATCTTGATCTTCAGTCAGCTACCGTTCAGATCGATCGGGCTTGAGGGGCTTCAGCCCTTCCGCGGGCTGATGCTCCCGGCGCTCGTGCTGGGCTTCGCCTCGGCCGGGGCGATCGCCCGGGTGGTCCACACCGAACTCTCCCAAAGCCAGTCCGAGCCGTATTATGCGGCGGCGACCGCCCGCGGCATCCGGCGCGGTCCACGGCTGCTGTGGCATGCTCTGCGGCCCGCCCTGCCGCTGGTGATCTCGTTGTGCGCCTTGCAGGCAGCCCATTTGTTTGCCGGGACGGTCGTGACTGAGACCGTGTTCTCTCGCCCCGGCATCGGCCGCTTGCTGGTCACATCGATCCTGCAAGGCGACTACGCCGTTGCCCAGGGTCTGGTTGTCCTGGCGGCGCTCCTGTACACGGTCAGCCATGTCGTGGCGGATGTCCTGGCGGTCGTCGTCGACCCGCGTCTGCGAGGCTCACCGTGACCAGAAGGATCGGACTCACGCTGGCGATAGCCTGGTTGGGTCTGGCCGTCGCCATCAGCCTGCTGGCGCCCCTGTTGACCTCTCATGATCCGCTACAGCCTGTCGCTCCGCCGATCTCGGGTTCGCGACCGGGTTTGCCACTTGGCAGCGATTCGCTCGGCCGAGACCTATGGTCCCGGCTTGCATATGGGGGGAGAGTCACCCTGGGCGCTGCCTTCCTGGCGACCGGGCTGGCCGTTCTGGCTGGGGCCACGGCCGGTCTGGTCGCTGCCGCCTTCGGAGGCTGGGCGGATCGGGGCATCGTGACCGCCGTCAATGCTTCGATGGCCATCCCAGGGCTGGTGCTGGCGATGCTGTTCGTCGCCGGCCTCGGGCCCAACCTGACAGCGGTAGTGCTCGCCGTCGGCCTGGGGGCGGCGCCAGGTTTTGCCCGGCTCTCCAGAACGACCTTCCAGCAGATTCGCGACCGCGGCTATGTCGCAGCCTCGAGCGCTCTGGGCGCGGGGCGGCTGTGGACCGCTCGCCGGCACATGATCCCCAATGCCCGGACCTCGCTCTCTACACTGGCGGCCACACACTTCGCCTGGGCGGTCCTCGGAATCACGACCTTGACCTTTCTCGGACTGGCGGGCGATCCCTCGCTGCCCGAGTGGGGAGCCATGCTCAACAGCGGTCGACAGCACTTGCTGGACGCGCCGCGGCTCGCCCTGCTCCCGGGGGCAGCCATCGCCCTGACGGTTCTGGCCGTATACAACCTTGGAGGGGGCAGCGTAGACGCGCGGCGGTCAAGTTGACGGAATGCTCCCCCGCTGCTAGTCTTCTGCACCCGCGCCCGGAAGGCGCCTCACCCAGATGGTCTACGTCTTAATCGCCCTGGCCCTAATCTTTGATCTTCTCAACGGCTTCCATGACAGCTCAAACGTCGTGGCAACACCGATCAGTTCGGGAGCGATCCCGCCGCGCCGTGCCTTGCTGCTTGCAGCCGCCGCGCATTTCGTGGGCCCTTTCTTGTTCGGGGTGGCGGTGGCGACGACGATCGGAGACGAGCTGCTTGTGCAGGATGCGATTACGACCACGGTCGTGATTGCCGCCCTGGTCGGGGCCATCATGTGGAACATCTTCACTTGGTACGCCGGTCTGCCGTCCTCGTCGTCCCATGCCCTGATCGGCGGACTGGTCGGGGCCGCCTTGGTGGAAAGTGGTGTTGAAGCTATTCAATTGGCAGGCCTGACGAGGATTGTTGTGGCCCTGCTCGTGTCCCCGATTCTGGGGCTTGCCATCGGCTACCTGGTGATGTTCATCACTCTGTCCGCTAGCCGCAGCGCCACACCAAAGATCAACGATTTCTTTCGTCGGGCCCAGTATGTGACCCTGGTCGGGCTGGCGCTGAGCCATGGCGCGAATGACGCCCAGAAGACGATGGGCGTGATCACACTCGGGTTGGTGACTGCCGGGGTGCTGGACTCGTTTGTCGTTCCCATCTGGGTAATCTTCATCTGCGCCTCGGCCATCGCCCTTGGCACGGCACTCGGCGGTTGGCGACTCATCCGAACGCTGGGAGGGAAGATCTTCAAGGTCCGACCGGTCCACGCTTTCACGTCGCAGATCGCAGGGGGGGCGGTGATCATGGCCGCCGCCATCGCCGGTGGCCCGGTCAGCACCACCCAGGTCATGAGCACGGCGATCATTGGCGTTGGGGCTGCCGAGCGGGCGAACAAGGTCCGCTGGCTCGTCCTGCGCGACCTGCTGGTCGCCTGGCTGCTGACGATCCCGGCCTCCGCCATCGTCGCCGCGGCCGCAATGCTCGTGATCCTCGCCCTCGCCTGAAGCGCCTCGCCAGCCGGGCCTCCAGAAGCTGCATCAGCCGGCGGGAGGCAGTATCCCAGGGTTGCAGCCTTCGTGCGTCAATGCCGCATGGCTGCCCCGGCTGACAGCCACCGCCGGATTTCGGCCGCAATCACATCCGCCACTCCAGGACCAGATCGATACCAGTCAATCGCCGGGTCGGAGGCACGAAACCAGTTGGACTGATGACGAACAAGCACACGCGTCCTTCGCCTGGCTTCGTCGATGGCCTGTTGCCGCGTAAGTCCGCCGGACAAGTGGCGGACGACTTCCCCGTAACCGATGGCGGTCAGGCTGGGCGCCTCCGGCGGGACCCCTTGATCCAGCAGCCGGCGGACCTCGTCCACCAGGCCCCCATTGAACATGTCGTCCAGGCGCGCGTCCAGGCGAGGGTACAGCACGTGACGCGGAAGATCCAGTCCGACCATCCGGGAACGAAACGCAACCGGCCGGCGCTGCGGTCGCTGGCTGGCAGGGCGCCCCGTGATCTGGTGAACTTCTAACGCCCGCATCACCCTGCGAACATTCCGCCGGTCGATCCTGGCTGCAGAGTCGGGGTCGGTATCGCAGAGCATCTGGTACAGCCGGTCCGCACCAACCTGAGCTGCAATCGTTTCCCAGCCTCGCCGCGCCTGGGCGTCCGCCCCATCCGGCGAGACCGCCCACCCTTCCAGAAGGCTCCGAATGTACAGCCCCGTTCCTCCGACCAGCAGAGGAAGGTTCCCGCGCTGATAGATCGACTCGAAGGCTTCCATGGCTGCGGCTCGGAACCGGGCCAGGCTCCACGTGTCTTGTGGATCAGCGACGTCGATCAGGTGATGCGGCACGCGGGCTCGGTCTGCAAGCGACGGCTTGGCGGTCCCGATGTCCATGCCTCGATAAAGCAAGCGCGAATCGGCGGAGACGATCTCCCCGCCAACCTGCTCGGCGACTTCGATCGCCACCGCGCTCTTGCCCGCCCCGGTCGGGCCGACGATGGCGACCAATGACGGCAGGGCATCGGCCGCGCTCATCTTTGCAGGACATCCTCCAGGTGCCTCAGCCGCGTGATCCGCCCGGCGCGGTCCACATCGACGGCAATCACATCGACTCTCCACGCCTGCTCGGGATGACCAAGGGCTTCAAGGTAGGCCAGGGCACACTGCTCTATATGGGCGAGCTTCTTCGGTGTCACGGCCTCTTCCCCGGTTCCGTACGACTGGGAGGACCTGGTCTTGACTTCGACCACGACCAGCGTCTGGTCTTTCTCGGCCACTAGGTCGAGTTCCCCGCCCGGCCCATGCCAGTTGCGATGCCGGACGACATATCCTGTGTGCGTCAGGTGGTCGAAGGCCGCCGTCTCCCCTAACCGGGCAATGACCTGTCGGTTCAAGACACGGCCGACCTGAGGCGGTTCACGAAGTTGAGCCAGGCCGGGTTCCATTGCCGGCGAGGCGCGCCCAGCAGGCGCTCATATTCATCCAGAACCAGCCGCGAGGTCCGTGCAATGTCATACTGACTCGCGGACTGCCTGGCGCCCTCCGCCAGACGAAGGCGAAGGTCCGCATCCAGGGAGATCCGCGTCAGATTGGCCGTGAACGCCGCCAGGTCCCGACGGCTGAGCAACCCGTTGACGCCGTCCACCACAATGTCCCCCACTCCAGGCGAATCGATTCCCACGACAGGCAGACCGCTGGCCAACGCCTCGATAATTGAAAGGGGATGGACTTCGGTGACCGAGGCCGTCGCGTAGACGTCGCAGGCCGCCAGGCAAGCCGGCACGTGCTTGTACTCAACCATTCCGGCGAAGTGCACGTTGGCTGCGATGCCCAGGCTGTGGGCCAACAACTCCAGTTCGCTGCGCTCTGGGCCATCTCCGATGAGAAGCAGGTTCAGGTTCGGCACGGCGTCCTGAACCCCGGCGAAAGCGCGAAGCAAGGTGCCCAGGCTTTTTTCGGGGCCGAGGCGCCCGGAATAGGCGAGCAGCAACCGGTCCTTCGGAACACCCAGGCTGGCCCGCGCCAGCGGCTCTCCCATCTCCAAGTAGGGACGCATTTCCACGCCGTTTGGGATCACCTTGATATCGGACTCGACCCCGAACTCCTGCAACACGCCTTTGAGCCCTTGCGAAGGGGCGATCGTCAGATCGACCTCGGCGCAGAAGAAAGGCAGATAGACCTGAAGCAGCCCTGCGCCGATCCAATCCGCGACGACCGGGAGGTAGTGTTGGGCGTACAGGTCGTAGCGCGTGTGATTGGTGAAGACCACCGGGATCCCGGCCGGACGACAGTATCGCAACCCCAGTCGGCCGCTGATAAAGGGATGGTGGACGTGCACGATGTCCATCGACTGAATGAGGCGGCGGATGCTGCGAGTGTGGCGCAGAGACAGGTGATAACCAGTCTGGGCCAAGGGCAGGCCGGGCGATCGGTAAACGTCTGCTTCGTCGTCCCCGGCTGTATTCTCCCCGAACGTGAATATGAACACTTCGTGGCCAGCCGCCAGCAATGCTCTACGGTTGAGGCTGATGTAGTGCGTGATACCACTTACGTGGGGCTTGTAGACATCCGCCATCATGCCGATGCGCATGAATCACCCTCGCCAAGACAATCCTAGCCAGTGCCGCACTCCCCGTCAAGCCATCGCCGCAGCCGTGCCGACCCCAAGAGCGGCCAGCCTTCGCATGATGGCGTCGCCCGAGCGGCTTGATTGACATGCCATGTGGTTGTGCTAGACTGGTCCGCACTCAGGGCGTGGGCATGATTCACACCGGCCTTCTGCGTCAGAATGACATCTTCTTCGATCTGGATGAGGCACAACTACGGTTGATTGCCGCCATCTGTCGCGAACAGGGTTTTGGCAGCGCAGAGCTCATCTTCGAAGAGAATTCCGCCAGCGATGAGCTGTACATCATCGTCAGGGGGGAAGTCGAAATCCTTATCGACCCCAGCCTGGTGAGCGACCGCCCGGAGGCCGTGCCCCATCCGACGACCATCGCCACGCTGCGCCGTGGGCAGTCGTTCGGCGAGGTGGCCCTGGTGGACCAGGGCCTGCGCTCGGCGACCGCTCGCAGTGCCAGCCACGATACCCACCTGCTGGTTGTTCCGCGGGACAGCCTGATGGCACTCTGCATGGAGCATCCGGACCTGGGCTTCCGGTTGATGCGCAATCTGGCCGCCGAACTGGCGGTCAAGATTCGCAGCACAGATCTGCGCATGCGGGAGGAGCTGCTGTACACCCAACGCCCTCGTCGGCAGCCCTGAGGCGGCGGCTCACCCGGCATCCCCTCCCCCACCTCCCCTGGGCTGTCGACGATCGGCCCGCTCAGTTCACGTGCCGGCTGCCATCCCTGCCGCATGATCCTAGTTCGAATCGTGCCTGCGGGTCCGTATGCCGGCCCGGCGGGTGTGAGGTCTTCCCGCACAAGCTGGGGCCTTCCGCTTCGTGGAGCACGACCCTGGCCCGACACGAGGCCTGTCTCCGGATGGACAGAGGGTAAATGGGCGTTAGACGGCCCACTTCAGAGCGGCACGAAATCGCGGCTGATTCTCCTTCCCTACAGAGAGGGGCTGGCGGTTGACATCCACCCATGGGGGGCTATAGAATCAAGCCACTGGGGAGCGACTGCGCTCGCCGGTGCATCGCAAATACGCCCGGCATCACGCCGGGCTTCGGCTATGGCTACGCCGGCCCAGACCTGTGGAAAGGAGGGCACTCGGCTCGCACAGACCCCGTTCCCCGTGCTCGACATTGCCTGAATCATCAACAGCGATTTCTCCCTGGAGGAGGCAGCAAGCCATGAAACGTATCGGCATTGCCATTGGAGTTCTCGTAGTCGCCAGCTTCATTCTCTCCGCTTGCGGCGGGGGTGCCGGTGGCGGCACCATCAAGATCGCCACGCAGAGCCCGCTGTCCGGCGGGCAGTCAGCCATCGGCGTCGACATTAAGAACGGCGCCGAGCTCGCCCTCGAGCAGTTGAAGGGCCCGCTGGAGGAGATGGGCTTCACCGTCCAGCTCGCTCCGTACGATGACCAGGCCAACCCGGACAACGGCGTGGCCAACGCCAAGCAGATCGTGTCCGATCCGGCAGTCCTGTGCATTGTCGGCCACTACAACTCCGGCGTCCAGATCCCCTCATCCGAGGAGTATCACAACGCCGGCCTGGCGAATGTCTCGCCCGCCAACACTAACCCCAAGGTGACAACCCGCGGTTATCTCGAAGTCAACCGCATCGTGGGTCGCGATGACGTCCAGGGCGTGGTGGCAGCCGACTTCGCCGCCTCGCAGGGCGTCAAGAGCGTGTACGTCCTGCACGACAAGACGGCCTACGGCCAGGGCATCGCCGAGTTCTTCCGGATTGAGGCCGAGGCCAAGGGCATGCAAGTTCTTGGCTTCGAAGGCACCGAGGAGAAGGCCAACTTCGACGCCCTGCTCACGCCTCTGCTGGCTTCCAACCCGGACGCCGTGTTCTTCGGCGGCATCTACGACCAGATCGCCGTCTTCATCAAGCAGGCTCGCGAGAAGGGCTATATGGGCCTCTTCGTCAGCGATGACGGCTTCGACTCGCCCGAGGCGGTCAACATCGCTGGCGATGCGATCGTGGCTGGCGGCGGCACCTACTACTCGACGGTCGCCGGCCCGGCCAAGCTCTATCCTGGCACGGCCAAGTTCCAGGAAGACTTCACGGCCAAGTATGGCGCCGGCCCCAAGCCGTTCGCCGCGCAGGGCTACGACGCCATGGCCATCTGCCTGAAGGCCATCGAGAACGCCGCCAAGGCAGCCGGCAACAAGATGCCCGAGCGCGGCGCGGTAGCCACTGCCGTGCGCGCCCTGGTGGACTTCCCTGGCATCACCGGCACGATCAACTTCAACTCGATC
>CAZBJQ010000084.1:0-12825 GCA_964492235.1 uncultured Anaerolineaceae bacterium
CGGCGGGCCGTGGCTCGCGGCCCGAACGGGGTGCAGGTGTCGCGAGGGGCAAGGGAGTGAGGCCGGCAGCAAGTCTGTCCTGCCCCCGATGGGTGAGCTTGCCTCCCGCCACGGCAGGTGCCCATTGCGGCGTGTCTCAAACGGCCTGAACCCATACAGGCGATTGATGGGTCCGGCGTGTTGTGCTAGACTGCGACGCGTTTGATCCATCCTTGGCTGCGTTCCCTGGATCGCCAATTGGCTAGCATCTTGCTGACTGCGTGTCCCCCGGCCTCGGCTGGGGGAATTCATCTAGGCCGACACCGAAACCCGCAGTTGAGTTGAAGGAGCGATTCCGGCCTGCCGATGTCCAGACTGCCCTTTCACCTTGCCGCGCCCGGCCTGTTGGTCGCCCTGCTATGTGCAGGCTGCCAAAACCCCGGAGGCCCTGCCAGCGCTGCCTCCACCGGGCTCCCCCCCACGCTGACCGCGACGGCGTTTGTTCCAGAGCAGGCGACGCCCACGCCGGACCTTGTCCGGCTGTGGATCGATCCCGCCGTCCCGTCCGAGTTGCAGATTGTGGCTGCGGGAATCGACACCCTGGCTGGCCTGTCAGTCGAGATGGCTGCTGCCCGGGGTGACTCTGAGGTGCGGCTAGAAGCCGGGGGGGACGTTCCGCTTACCCAGTGGGTGTACGCGTTAGTGGCGCCCTTTGCGCAGATCGAGGATTCCGTGGATGGGGCCCAGTTGCGAGAGTGGTGGTCCGGGGCACAGCCCTCGCCCTGGCCGATTCTCGTCTCAGCCGAGGACCTCGCTCCGGTGCAGGCCTTGCTCGGCCCAGCGTCTGAGGCCGTGGTTGTGGTGGAGGCGGATCAGATCCTCGATCAGGCCTGGACAGCTCGGCCGGCGCTGGCGATCGTGCCGTTTGACCGGCTGGAGCCGCGATGGAAGGTTCTGCAGGTCGGTGGTCGGTCTCCCCTCGATCGAGGCTTCGATCCTAAGACCTACCCGCTCACGCTCACGCTTGGGGCAAGCGGCGAGCCGGCCGCGGCCCAAGCGCTGGCACAGGCCTTGACCGCGGGGCGAGTCGAGGCTGCCGCCGGCTGGCCGGCCACCAATCGCGACGAGTCACGGCTGACGCGGGTCGTGATGACCGGCGTGACGGCGCTGACGCGCGCCACCGCCTGGCGCATGGAAAGCAAGGGCGTCACCTATCCGGCGGGCGACATCGGCGACTGGCTGCGTACGGCCGACATCACGCACATCAGCAACGAGGTGGCGTTTGCCGAGAACTGCCCGCCGGCGGAGCCCGGACAGGACAGCCTGCGGTTTTGCAGCGCGCCGGACAACATCGGGCTGTTGGAAGACATCGGCACCGACGTCGTCGAACTGACCGGCAACCACGTGCTGGATTGGGGCCCGGCGGCGTTCCTGGGCACCCTGGAGATGTACCAGGAGCGAGGCTGGCCGGTCTTCGGGGGTGGACGGGACTTACAGGCCTCGCTGCAGCCGGTGAAGCTCGAGCACAACGGCAACCGGCTCGCCTTCCTGGGGTGCAATCAGCCCGGCCCGGGATACGCCCAGGCCAAGGACAACGCCCCGGGTGCCACACCCTGCTATGATCCTCAAGTGATGGAGGTTGTGAGCGAGCTGAAATCCGAGGGCTACCTGCCGATCTTCACCTTCCAGTGGGCAGAAGCCAACCGTTCAAGCCCGCTGCCCGACCAGGTGGCCGCTTTCCGACAGGCGATCGATGCGGGCGCCGTGATCGTCAGCGGCAGTCAGGCCCACCAACCGCAGGGATTCGAGTTCGATCGTGGATCATTCATCCACTACGGACTCGGCAACCTGTTCTTCGACCAGATGGACCGAGTGGAAAACAGGGAGCTCTTCATCGACCGGCACGTGTTCTACGATGGGCGGCACATTAGCACCGAGCTGCTGACAGGGATGCTCGAGGACTACTCTCGGCCCCGCCCGATGACCGCCGCCGAACGCACCGACTTCCTGAGGAGGCTGTTCGCCGCCAGCGGGTGGTAGTGGTCCGCTGCTCGTCCCCTCGCCGCTGCCGGCAGGCCTCCTGACAACGGGCCAGGGTCAGTCTTCAAGCATTGCCCCTTCCTTCATCTTGCGCTCGCTGCTCAGCCAGTTCCTAACCGCCCAGGCCGGTGCGAGCGTTGATCGCCTGGCGCAAGCGGGCTTCGGCTTCGCCCGCCCGGCGCTTCAACTCCTCAAGCGCCTGCAGCCAGGCCTGGGCCATCGCCCGGTCTTCGAGACTGGCAGCGTTAATCTGGACGTTCCAACCGGCGGCCGTCAGGCAAGCGCCCGCCAGGGCGCCGGCCGATCCGGTATCACTGGCCGCGCTGACATTACCCTTCTCGGCGACCTCGCCGGCGAGCTCCAGCACCTGGCAGGCCTGCTCCGCCACGCGCATTGGGACCTCGGTTGCCCGGAGCGTTGCCAGCTCGAGCGCCTGGCGGCGCCGCGCCACCTCTTCGGGCGTAGTCTTCGGCATGCGTCTGGCGGCCATCACCTGCTCGAAGGCGCGGCAGTCCTCCTGGACGGCAGCCTGCAGCGAGTGGCGGAGCGTTTCGGCCTGCTGCACGACTTCGGTCATCCTGGCCTCAACGTCGGCATACTTCTTCTTACCGATGGTCAGCCGCGCCACCATGGTCACCAGGGCGGCGGCGGTGGCGCCGGCGAGCGCCGCCGCGGAACCACCACCGGGGGTGGGCGTGCCCTCGGCCAGCGCCTCGACCAACGACTCCTCCTCCGTAACCCCGGCGGAGGCGAACAGGCGATTCTCGAGGATCTGGCCGGCGGCGAACTGATCCAGTTGAAGATACCAACGCGTAGCCTCGACCAGCGCCTGCTGCGGGATCAACCCGACCAGCTCGGCATGGTCGATACCAACCCCGTAGCGCCGGGCCTCTCTCCGAATCGCTTCCTGCACGCGGGCCACCGGGGTCTTGGTGTGGTCCGTCAGGTTCATCGAGACCTGCGCCCGGCCCTCGACAAGTATCCCCAACGCCTTGACAAAGCGGAAGCCGCCGGACGACTGGCGCACGGCCGCCGCGATGCGCTTGGCGATCTCGACATCGTCTGTGGTCAAGTACACGTTGTATGCGATCAGCGGCGCCCGGGCGCCGATCACAGTGGCCCCAGCGCTGCCCAATTTGCTGGGCCCGAAGTCCGGTGCGCGTCCGGGGTCCGTCTCGATGGCTGTCTTCAACCCCTCGTACTCGCCTCGGCGCAAGTTCTCCAGGTTGACCCGTTCAGGGCGGGTGGCGGCTGCCTCGTACAGGTACACAGGAATCCCTAATTCGCCGCCGACCCGTTCGCCCAGCCCGCGCGCCAGCCGGATGCAGTCCTGCATGCTCGCGCCGGAGAGCGGGACAAATGGCACGACATCGGTCGCCCCGATGCGCGGGTGTTCGCCCCGATGCTGGTTGAGATCGATCAACTGAGCCGCCCTGGCGATGGCGGAGAATGCGGCCTGGGCTGCCTCGTCCGGCGGACCCGCGAAAGTGATCACAGAACGGTTGTGATCGGGATCCATGTGGATGTCGAGCACCCGCACCCGCGGCACGCGGCGGATGGCGCCGGCGAGGTCCTCAACGACGTCGACGCGCCGTCCCTCAGAGAAGTTCGGGATGCATTCCACCAAGAGCTGTGTCATGGGAACCTCGTCGTCGATCCATCAAGGCGGGCCGAGCACGTACGGCGCGGTGATTGCGGCCTCTCCCGCCGGATGGTCGGCATGGGGCCCGGGGATTCTCCAGGGAGTATAGCGGGTGCGTCGCGGGTTTGCTAGGCCCGCTGGTCGACAGGAGCCAAGCCTGCGCCCGGAATGCAGCCAGCCCTGGCTGGCCTCACCCGCTGCCTGCCTCTGGCCCATCCACCCCGGACCCGCTGGGCGCCGCTTCCTGGGGAGATCCCCAATCCACCGCTTCTAAGCCTCCTATCAGGGAATCCTGCTATCCTATTGCCTCCAACGAGAGCAGCCCTGGCCGTCGTTCAGGCCACGGCCAGGTGAACACGTGACGAGATACGCGACCTTGAAGCTGGTGGGTGCGATTGCCGTTCTGCTCGCGGCCTGCGCGCCGGCAACCGCCACACAGCCCATCGATCTGGCCACGGCGCCGGCTGAACCCCTGGCGCCGACCACGGTAGCCCAAGCCACCCCGGCTCCGACGGGGGAGGCACCTGGGTCGGGTGGTAACGGTGCCACGCCCACAGCCCGAGGCGGCCTCGAGGCGACCGACCCCGCAAGCGTTGTCATCGGGAAGGGCAAGCCGGTCTTTCTCGAATTCTTCGCCTTCTGGTGACCGACCTGCCAGCGACTGGCACCCGTCGTGCACGGGCTCGAGCAGAAGTATGGGGACAAGATCGACTTCGCTTATCTCGATATCGAAGACCCGAGGAACGACGGCTTCAAGCAGCAGTTCGGCTTCCGGGTCCAACCGCAGATCCTACTTCTCGACGCCGAGGGGAAGATCGCCCAGCAGTGGGTGGGGCTGGTCTCGCAGGAAGACCTCGAGGCGGCGCTGGAGTCCGCCGCACCCTGAGCGCCGCTGCAGACGAGAATGGAGCGCCGCAGATCCTGGAGCAGCTTCGGCAGGAGAAGCAGAGAAGCTTACGGGGTTGGGGCAACGCCCCAACCCCGTAAGCTCATCACAGCCTGAGATTGCGAGTCACATACCGGTGTGGGGTGCGGGGATGGAGCCCTGGGCCAGCGGGAGACCGACGATCCTGTTCTCGGCGATGGAGATCTCGGCTGCGAGCATGACCTCGACGGAGCGCCGGCCGTCGATGCCGGTCACGCGAGGCTCATGGTCTTTCAGGATGCAGTCGAAGAAGTGCTCCATCTCCTGCTTCACAGCTCCCACGTACTTCCCTTCCATCTTCGGCCAGTGACGTGTGTCCGGGAGCTTCCAGCCATCGCGGGTGCATGCGTAGAGATTCATGGGTGTGAAATTCAGGTTGAGGACACCCTCAGTGCCGACGACATTCATGCATACATCGCCGAAGCCGCCCCAACTCGGTGGTTGATCCCAGCCGGCCCATCCTTCCGGCAGACACCAGCCGACCTCGTGGATGCCGAGTGCCCCGTCGGAGAACTCGATCGTGAGCCAGGCGCTATCGTATGTGCCGAGCTCATCCCACACTCTGCCTTTCAGGGCGCGTGCATACACGGAGCGGATAGGCTGCGGGTGATACCAGAGCATCTGATCGATGTCGTGGACGGCGATATAGGTGATCGGACTGACCCGGCCTCCCAGACGGCGTGATTCCGAGATGGGAGTGACCCGGCGCGCATAGGCAGATAGAAAGCGGCCTATGGTCCCCTCCCGGATGGCGCTCTCGATCATCGCATAGTTGATCTCGAATCGGAGGATGTGTCCCATCATCAGCTTAACGCGATGCCTGGCGCAGGCATCGATGATGATGTCGGCATCTTCGAGTGAGGTCGCCAACGGTTTCTCCAGGAAGATGTCGCACCCCTGATCGGCAGCGGCGAGGGCAGGTTCACAGTGCAGGTCTTCGGGTGTTGCGATGATCACAGCCCGCGGCTTCTGTTTGGCCAGCATTACCTTGAAGTCAGAGTAGGCAGAGCAGCCCGTGGCTGCTGCCAACTCCTGTGCATGGCCAAGGTTGATGTCCGCCGCGCCGACACAGCGTACATGGGGGAGCGCCGAAGCGGTCTTGGCCAGCACCGTTCCCATGAAGCCGGCGCCGATGACGGCGAATGTGATCTCTTCCATTCAGGAGGCCCCTGCCAGCCACTGGATGGATTGGCGCCAGAACTGGCCGTAGAATTCCCAGGGTTGGAAGTAGGCTGCCCAGTGCGGCGAGCAATCCGTGGAGAAGGCCATCGCCCGGCCCCGGCCGAACTCCCAGACCACGACCAGAGGGTGCTCGTCCTCACCTTCGCCGATGGTGGCCAGCACCTTGGACCCGGCTTTGGGGAGGATCTTGTTGAAGCCTTCAAAGACCGGGCAGTCTGACCAGGGAATGCCCTTCAGGATCGGGTGGCTTGGCTCATGGATGTTGACGTGGACGCCTTCCGGGGTCTCAACTCGATCATCCAGCCCCTTGAGGCAGGCCACCGGGAGCGCTTCTTCAACCGGGGTGTCATAGTAGCCGCCGTGGCCGAACCTCCCGCTGAAGGAAGTCCAACCGCCAATCATGAGCAGCCCGCCGCCGTTGCGTGTGTGCTCCCGAATCGCCTTGAGGCGATTCGTGCGCGGCAGCTCTGTCCCCGGGATCCAGAACGGGTATAGAGCCAAGACCTCACATTCGATGTCGCTCAGGATCAGCACATCGTACTCCGACAGTCCTTCCACCGTGCGGGGAAAGTCGGCGATCGCCACATCCGGGCTCATGTGCCGCACGTCGATCCCCCCCTTGGTCAGGGCGTCGATCAGGGGTTGTCCCCAGATATGCGTCGAGAACCCCTTCACCTCGACATTGAAGGGAGAGGCCACAAACACGGGGCCGATCTTCGCTGCCGCGTCACCGGCATAAAGCACCTTCATCTCATGTACTCCTTTCGAGGGTTATCTAGTGAGGGACTCCTCGCCCCAGGCATTGGGATGAGGGTGGTAGCGCCGCGGCGCTTCCCGCCATGCGCCCATCAAACCGTGAAACCGAGCTCGCTGTACCGGCCGAGCTTGTCGAGAGCGAGCTGGACAAATGGATACAGTTCGTCCCCGAACGCGTGATGCTCGCGCCCGGCGGCCTGCCAGGTGTCGATGGCCTCCGTGAACCTGCCGAGCTTCTCGTATACGCACCCGAGCCGGTAGAGGACCTCTGCGCTGGTGCTCGCAGTGGGCCGTCCCACGCCGTGGTTCTTAGGGTAGTCCAGAGCCAGCCGATAGTCCTGAGCGGCGTCCTCCAGACGGTCAGCCTTCAGGTGGGCCCCGGCCCGCAACAGGAGCGCTCGGACGTAGACCCGGTGGAAGCTCTGATCCATTTCGAGAGGGACGAATTCCTCCGCCGCAAGAATTCGCAGCACCTCCTCATGCATTCCGAGCTCCACCATCATGGAGAGCATCCGCTTACGGACATCCTCGCGGGGTGGATCGAGTCGGCGCATCGCCGTCAGCAGCTCGAGGCGCTCCTCGCCCAAGTCTTGTTCGGAGTAGATGCTGTCAAGAATCAGATACAGGTCCTGATTCCCCGAATTCAGCCGCAAGCCCTGTTGCAGCAGCCCCGTCGCCAGCGCCCGGTCGTGCTTCACATTCCAGGCGTAAAGGCTCAGATTGCGGAGAAGGACGTCGAAGTCGGGGAGCTGCTCCCGGGCATCCTTCCACAGCCCGGCTGCGTCGGTGAACCGCTGGTGGGCGTAGTAGAAGGTCCCCAGGTAGTACTTGGCCTTCGCATGGGGAGCGGCACGCTGCAGGTGATGGTGCAGGGCGACGATCTCCCACAGCCGGCTGGGAAACACCAGATCAGGACCGGCCTGGTCGGCCATCTCCGTCCAGCGCAGCGCCTGTTCTTCGTCCCCGATGGCTGTACAGATGAAGGCTGCGAGATAGCAGCCCATAGGATGGTGCCAACCCGGGCTGGCATCTGTCAGGACTGCCAGGGCATCGTGGTACAAGCCCCAATCCAGATAGAAGCCTGCCAGGTCCAGATGGTATTGGCGATCGTCTGCCAGCAAGCGTTCTAACGTCTGCAGCATCGAAACGCCCGCCGCAGGATCTAGCAGGCTGGCCTCGCGGAGAGCGGCAAGGCAGAGCGGATCGGCCGAGAGGACAGTTCGCAGGGCTGCGCTTGCAGCGTCCGTTTGGCCAGCGCGGCCAAGGGCAACGGCCAGGAGCAGGGAGTCCTGGATGGATCGGGTCTCCCCGCTGCCGGCGTTGCGAACCAGGGCGGAGGCGTCGTCCCACCTGCCCTCCAACAAGGCGACTCCGGCCAGGCCGCGTTGGGCGGCCGACCAGAGAGGGTCCTGCCGCGCAACGGCGGCATAGTGCCCGGCCGCGGCGCGGGGATCTCCAAGATACCGGCAGAGCAGGCCCAGGTAGTACCGGGCCTCGGCTGCGCCGCTGCGGGCCGCTCCTTCGAGATGTCGTCGAGCGGACTCGAAGTCGGCGGCTCGGAGCATCATCAGGCCAAGCCGCAGATGAGCCGGGGCATAGTCGCCCGCTGCCTCCAGCGCCCGGCGGTAGTCCTCGAGGGCCTGAAGGCGGTTGTCCAGTTTCTCGTGTTCAACCCCTTGACGGAAGAACCCGTCCGGGCCGCCGCCGGTGGGCTCATGCAAGGCGGCTGCTGGTTCGATGGGTCCGGCCCCTCGGTCGTGGACGAATTCCAGCACGACCCTCCCAGCCGGGTCAGTGATGCGAAGCGAGAGCGGCCGGTCAGCCAGCAGACGCGGGTCGATCCCTGTCGAGTGAGACCACGGGCTCTCCGGCGCGCACGAGATCTTCTCGTCGATCAGCGACTGGCCGGGAAGCCCGACGGTCAGATGGAGATCCTGCATGGGGCGGACCGGACAGAGGCCGACGAGCAGTTGCATCCGGTCGTCGTCACCCTGGGCTACGGCCAGGCGGGCGCCGGCCTCGGGGGTGGCACAGGAGAGCCCCCCGAGGCCCCGCAAAGGAAGCCACCATTCCCGCCATGACCGGGTCTCGCCGGGAGGCATGAACTCGAAATCGAGCTGGGTCTCCATGGCCCCGCATTGGGTTTCGGCGTAGAGCGAGCCGTCGTCGGTGAGCGCGGTCTGGTTGACGATGCCGACCTCTGACCTTCCCCAGGACCACAGCTTCATGCCGGCGACATCGGCGGCGTCGGCGAAATGGGCGTATCCGGCATTGCGCGAGTGTTGCCAGGAGCCGAAGAAGTCGGCGGCCACCTGACGGCCGAAGATGGACACTTGGGCGAGCATGTCCTTCTCCCAGCGGAAGTTGACCGGTGCATGCATGCGCAGCGCCGGCCACATCGGCACGCCCTCCATGCCTGGCAGGCCGGGTTGGCCCGCGATCAGGTCCAGGCGGGCGATCGGCCAAGAGGCGGTGCCGGCGAATTCATAAGAGCGGACCCGCCGCATCGGATAGATGAATTCGGTCTGATCATCCGAGGGCAGGGATGCGTTCGTCCAGTAGTGGTAGCGACCGGGAAGCGGCGTGGGGTTGGAGAGGCGAACATCCTGAGCGACGGCGCAGCGCTCCGGGAACAAGCTGAGGGCGACGGTCCAACGCAGGCCGGACAAGTGCTCGATTCCGCCGACATGGATCGAAGCGCTGCCATCGGCATGCTCCGTCATCGCCCAATTGACCGGGCTGGCCGTGGTAGGTGCGTGTGCCACAGGGAAGCTGAACTCGAGGCCGCCAGAGAAGAAGGCGCCCCGGATGGCCAGCGGCGAGAATCGGATCACCGGGTTCTTATAGAACACTTCCTGCCCGGCGATCTTGTCGTAGAGGGAGTACACCCTGCCTCCCAATTCGGGCAGGACGATCAGCCGAAGATAGCGATTCTCAAGCTCGAGCGTGCGGTAGCGAGTCTCGCTCGGCGTCGAGGCCATCTCATCTTGGAGGGTGTAGGGGTAGATGTGCGCGACCCCGTACTGCGAATGAAAGACCGGGTTCCGGTTTTCGCCCAGCAGTCGGTAGGTGGGGAGCGTCAGGTCGCCGCGGCGGCATTCGACCTTCGCCAGCTCGCTATCGCGGTCTGCCACAGTGCTTCTCCAGCGCCGATCGCCAGAATCGGCCTAGCGGAAGGTGATCGAAGTCGATAGTCCTTCGGTCAGCCACCGCCGCAGCGCGAGTGCCAGGATCAGCGGCGGGATCAAGCCCAGGGTGATGGCCACGGAGATCAGGGTGTAGCTGGCGTCGGGATTGCCGGCGATGGACGAGATGATGACCGGGCCGGTCTGAGAGTCGATCGACTGGGTCAGGAAACGGGCGAAGAGGAACTCGTTGTAGGAAGTCATGAAGGCGAAGGCCGCAGCGGCCACGAAGCCGGGAAGGGCGATGGGAATGACCACGCGCGTCAAAGCCTGCAGCGTATTGCAGCCGTCGATGTGGGCGGCATCCTCGAAGTCCCGGGGAATGCCGTTGAAGTACGACGTGAGGAACCAGATGGTGAAGGGGAGCGTCAGCGCCAGGTAGATGAGGATCAGTGAAAGGTGGGTATCGAGAAGCCCCAGCGTCTGGATGATAACGTAGTAGGGGATGGCCACGGCCATTACAGGCAGCAAGCGGCTGCCCAGGATGAAATTCAGCAAGGCCGTCTTGCCGCGGAAGCGCCTGCGGGCGAAGGTGTAGGCGGCGACCGAACCGATCACCAGGTTAACGGCCATCACCGAGGTTGCAACGATAAAGCTGTTCTTGAGGGCAGCAGGGATCAAGCGCGCCTCCTGAGAAATTCGGCTGCGCAGCTGGCCTTTGACCTCATAGGCGGTGGGAATTTTCCCGGTGAATACGTAGTTGTAGTTGTCGAGGGTCGGGTTCTGAGGAATAATGCGCGGAGGGTGGCGCAGAAGCTCGTTCTCGCCCTGGATGCTGGCCACGGCGACCCACACCAGCGGCCCAACGATGAAGACGATCAGCAGCGCTGCCAGGGAGTTAAGAAGGATCGCCTCGGCCTTGCGGGTGAGCTTCTGGTTCATGGGGCAGTATGCCTCCCTGCGGCTACGAGGTGACTTCTTCCGGTTTCAGGGCTCGCAGGTAGAACACGATCAAGACCAGTGTGATGGCTGCGATCAGAATGGCCAGGGCGATACCGTGCCCGAGGTTCAGGCCCTTGAAGATCTCGGCATAGGCGAACCAGCTGATAAGCGCCGTCGAGTTGGCCGGACCGCCGCCGGTCATCACATAGATCGTGTCGAACGTCAGGATGGCTGTCATGGTCTCGTAGACGATGACAATCAGGAAGACGGGGCGGAGCAAAGGTACCTTAACGTAGCGGAATATCTTCCAGGCCCCGCCGCCGTCAATCTTGGCGGCCTCGTAGTACTCGTCGGGTATCAACTGCAGACCCGCCAGGAAGAAGATCGCCACCAGCGGGCCCTCTTTCCAGATGAAGGCCATGATCAGGCTGACCTTGGCCAGTGTGGGGTCGGCCAGGAAGGGGATGTAACTGTCGATGATGCCGAGGGCGAAGAGCACTCCGTTGAGAATTCCAAAGTCGGCGTTGAGGATCCATTTCCACAGCAGGCCGCTGACCACTGCCGGCAGGGCCCAGGGGAGCAGGATGACGATCGTAAGCGCACTCGCCAGCCTGACGCGGGAGTTCAGCAGCAGCGCCACACCCAGCCCGTAGACAACCACGCCGGCGACGGCCGCCAGGGTGTAGATGGCGGTGATCTGGATCGAGTTCTTGAAGTAGTAGCTCGTCAGGACCTCGATGAAATTGCCGAGCCCGACGAAGGGGTGGTCGTTGGGCCGGGTCAGCAGGTACTTGAAGAAGCTCATGCGAACGGCGTGCATGATCGGGTAGATGGCGAACAAGGCGATAACCATGACGACCGGAAGGATGGAGAGGTATGGATAGACTCGTCGGCCGAACCTGAGTCCGTGGCGCTTCATGGCTGGTGCCGGATAGGACGCCATTCCTGTCGACCTCCGCTTCCATCCTGAAACGAAGGACGGAGGGCAACCTGCTCGGTGAACGGCGGTTGCCCTCCATCCGACGCATGCTGCGCCTACTGCTGAGCTAGTTCATTCCACTTGGCGGCCATGTTGTTGAGCGAGTCCATTGTGCTCTGCTGGCCGAGAATGGCCTTGTGGACCTCGGCCCGGGTGAAGACGTCCCAGGCCCCGAACCATGGCGTGAGGCCTTCCTTGGCCCGCGCTAGTTCGGCCTGCTGCTTGATCACAGCCACATCCCCCCACTTGCCGAAGGCGTCCTTGACTTCGGCGTCGTCAAACAGGGGGAGCTGGGCGAAGCCGAGGCCGTTCTCAACGGCCCAGCGCTTGACAACGGTGTAGCTGCCGTCGGTCTTACCGCCGAAGTACTCGAGGAACTTCCAGGCGCAGTCGAGGGCTGCATCGCCCAGCTCGGCCACGCCGGGGGTCATGGCGTAGAAGCGGACATAGCCGACCGTCGAATGGCTGTCGCCGGGCATGAGCGCTATCTTGAACTTGCCGGCGAAGGAGCCGCTCTCGGGCTTGTTCAGCTCCGCCATGTTGTACTGCGGCAGGATGGTGAAGGTATGGGCGCCGGACTGCATGCTCTTGACCTGATCGATCTCGGCGGTCTGCAGGCTGGCGGGATCGAGGAGGCCGGCGTCATAGGCTTCCTTGAGCCACTGGATCGCCTCGAAGGCGGCACTGCCTTCCTGGGCGAACGTCGGCTGATTGGCGGCATCGAACAAAGCGCCCTCACCCGTGTGGCGGCCGTAGATCATGGAGATCATGGCCTCGATGGAGGCACCTTCCGACTGCGAGAAGGCAAGGATCATCGGGTATTCGGTGATTCCTTGCTCCTTCAGCGCCACCGACATATCCCACACGTCTTGCCAGGACTGCGGGGGAGCATCGAAGCCCGCTTGTATCAACTGGTCTTCATTGTAGACGAAGTCGATCGTGTCGGCGTAGTAGGACAGGCCGTACACGTGATCGTTGTAGGTCATTCCCTGAAGGGCGTACGGGGCCAACTCACCGCTGTAGCCGGTGACCTGGGGGAACGATTCGTCGATGGGGGCCAACCATTCGGCTGAGGCCCACTCCTGCAGCCAGTGGTCCGACCCGTAGAGCAGCGGCGGGGGGTCGCCGGCGGCGAACCGTCCGACCATCGTGTCATGGTAGTCCAGCCAGGAGTAGTCCTTGAGGTTAATCTGACAGGCCGGGTTGGCTGCCTGGAAGTTGTTGATGTTGTCCTGAATGGTCTCGAGTCCGTAGG
>CAZBJQ010000085.1:0-10695 GCA_964492235.1 uncultured Anaerolineaceae bacterium
GTTCTCGGCGAAGCGGCAGGCGTCGATGAAGAATGGGATCCCGTATTCGCGGTAGGTGGTGCTGACCGCCCGGATGTTCTCCATCGAGACGGGTTGTCCACCGGCGCCGTTGTTGGTGACGGTGATCATCCCCAGCGGGACGTGCTGCGCGCCCCGCTCCCGCAGGAAGGCTTCCAGTTTGGCAACATCCAGGTTGCCTTTGAAAGGATGGATCGCGTTGGGGTCCCCTGCCTGATCGATCAGGAAATTCTCCGGCCGGCCGCCACGAGCCAGGATGTTGGCCTGAGTGGTGTCGAAGTGCATGTTTGACGGAACCGACCAATTCTCGCGGGCGAAGAGGGCGCACAGGATGTTCTCGGCAGCCCGCCCCTGATGGGTGGGCACGAAGTGCGCGAAGCCGAAGATCTGCTCAACGCTGTCTTGCAGGCGATAGAACGAACGTGCCCCGGCGTAGGACTCATCCCCGATCATCATCGCGCCCCACTGGTGATCGCTCATGGCGCCTGTGCCGGAGTCGGTCAACAGGTCGATATGAATGTCTTCGGCCCGAAGGCCGAAGGCGTTGTAGCCAACTGCCCTCAATGCGGACAGGCGCTCGGCACGGCTGGGTAGCCGGATGCTCTCGACCATCTTGATGCGGAAGGGCTCGGGGGGATAGTGGGTCATGCTCGCCTCCCAACGAAGTTGACCCAGTCTAGCATCGTCGCCGGGGCGGGGAAAAGGCGCGAGTCTCCCGAGTGTGTGTTATCTTCAGTCCTCAGGCGCCGCACCGCATGCGCCCCGGGAGGGACACCCTTGGAGCCGCAGCCCGACTCGACCCCGGCCGATGACCTGCAGATTCTCGGCCTGACGCTGGGCCCGGTGCAGACCAATACCTACGTCGTGGGTGAGCGGCGCAGCCGAACGGCGGTCGTCATCGACCCGGCCTGGGACGGTGAGCACATCCACCAGCAGTTGGACCGGCAGGGATGGACACTGGGGGCGATCTGGCTGACCCATGCGCACTTCGACCACTTTGGCGGCGTCGCCGACCTGGTGCGCCTGTCGCCAGGACCGCCGCCGGTCGCCCTCCACCCGCAGGACCAGTCGCTGTGGCGTTTCAATGGCGGGGCGGGCTTCTTCGGCCTTCCCGGCTTTGATCCCGGGCCGGAGCCGACCGTCGATCTGACGGACGGGATGCAGCTGCAGCTCGGTGGCTACCAGTTCGAAGTCCGTCATGCCCCTGGCCATACCCCCGGCCACGTAGTCTTCTACTGCGCGGCCGCGCGCCTGCTCTTCGCCGGTGACGTGATCTTTGCCGACGGAGTGGGGCGGACAGACCTGCCCGGCGGGAGTTGGGACATCCTTCTGGCCAGTATCCAGACGCAGGTGCTGACCCTGCCAGACGATGTGACCATCTACCCGGGACACGGTCCGGCGACCACAGTCGGGCGCGAGCGGCGGGGGAACCCTTTCTTGCGTCTTGCCTGAGCCGACGGGTGAGACACACCCGGGCGGTTGGCGACGCACCTTGAACGGGGTGGGCTGGGGCCGTCCCGAAAGCAGCCCGGCGAGGAGACCGAACGCGAGAGGGAGATTGGGCGCAGCCCAAACCCCACATGTCGCGCTTTCCACTCCCTGAAGCGGGCTCTTGGGGCAGGCTTCGAGTGCTCGCCTCGAACAGAGCTGGCCAGCCACGCGTTACATGCATCCGCTGAGCATCCCGTAGCCATCGCGAAACATCCCGTAGCGATCGGGAAGCATCCCGTAGCGATCGCGGAGCATCCCGTAGCGAAGCGGAGGGAAGCCGAGGGGAAGCGCAGGGAAGCGGAGGGGTCCGCAGCACCCTGGAAGGGCTCGCCCTGCGTGAGGACGACTGCATTGCCAAGCGAACAACTGCCGGGGAGGGGGCAAGGGGGTCAGGCCGGAAGCAAGTCTGTCCTGTTACCCATGGGTGAGCTCGCCTCCTGCAATGGCAGTGGCGATTGCAGCCTGTCTCACATGTCCTGAACCCACACATCCGCCGTAGCGTATCTTTGGCGCAGTCTGCTAGGGAAGGTTCGAGGCCTGCAGCCAGCTCAGGAACTCCCGCAGCGCGCCGGTCGGCTCGCTGGGCGCCGTGGCCAGAATGTCGACCTGATACGGATAGGACGAGCCGGCGTCGTCCGGCAGCGCTCCTTCCACACGCACCGCACGCACGTCGGATGTCAGCGCCGACAGGGGCAGGATCGCCAGTCCGTCCTGGTCATCGGCGACCATCGTCACGGCCTTGGCCGGGGTCAGGTACAGGCGGGCGTTGGGTGACATCCTGCGCCCACGCAGCGTGGTTTGGGCGAATACCGCCCGCAGGTCATCGCCGGGAAATGGAATATAGACCTGGACCGAAGCCTCCTCGCCTTGCACGTCCGCCCATGAGACATACTCCCCGCTGAACAGCCTCTCCAACTGTCGCAGGTCGAATCCGCGCACTCGGTTGTCCGGGTTGACGACCACGGCGATGCGTTCCTCCCCGACGGGCGTGGCGAACCATCCATCCGGCGGGGAGGCAGCCGTAAACGCAAGGGCAACCTCGCCCCGGCGGAGACGATCCTGCGCCGCCTCGAGCGGCATAACGTCCAGATCGAAAGGAGGGACTCCTACCTGGCTACGATAGACCTCGACCCAGCCGCGCACTTTGGGCTCCAACCCCGGGGTTACGGCGACCAGCGGCGGCGGGGCGGTCAGGGCGGTTGGCTCGAGGCTGACGCATCCGCCCTGGAACAAGAGCAGCCCTACGGCCAGACCGAGGATCCAACCGTGTGCGGCGCTGCTCTGGGCGGTCTGCTGTTGACAGAGCATGGCTTCACCCGCGCACGGCGGACAACATCAGGCCGGCCAGCCCGATGACGGCACAGTAGATCGAGAATACCGTCAGCGGATGCCGTGCCAGAAACCGGAGCAGCCAGTGGATGGCGAGGTAGCCGACGATGGCAGCAGCAGTGAATCCGACGAAGATCGGCCCGATCTGTTGCGCCGTGGATGGCGATTGGACCAGGTCGACGGAGGCCACCAATCCGGCGCCGAGCATGACCGGGATCGACATCAAGAAGGAGAAGCGCGCCGCCTCCGGCCGCAGGAAGCGCCGGACGATGCCGGCCGAGATGGTCGAGCCCGAACGCGAGATGCCGGGGAAGAGCGCCAGGGCCTGGGCGGCACCGATCCAAAGGGCATCCCGGGAGTGGATCGCGGTCAGGTTGCGGGCCATCTTCGCCAGGCGCTCGGCTCCTGCCATCAGGGCGGCATTGACAAGCAAGAAGACGCAGACCGCCGTCGGCGAGGCGAAGGCGCGTTCCACCCAGGGTTTGATCAGCAGTCCGATGACCGCAGCCGGGACGGAGGCCAGTAGCACCATCCACCCCAGGCGGGCCGTCGCATCGGTCACGAATTGCCCTCGGCGCAGCCCGACCAGCATGGCCCGGGCCATCCCCAGCAGGTCGGCGCGGAAGTACACGATGACCGAGACCAGCGTGCCTAGCTGCACCAGCACATCGAAGACGAAGGCGGCCTCGGATTCGAGCGACCACCCCATCAACCACGGCACCAGGACGAGATGGGCGGACGAGGAGATCGGCAGGAACTCCGTCAGGCCCTGGACGATGCCAAGAACGATGGCCTGCAGCCAGGTCATGTTCAAGCCTCCGGCGTGCGGTGCTTGCGGTACCCGCGCCGAAACGATTCGGCGAAATCAGCCACGCTGCTTTCCACGATCGCCTGGCGGAGATCTGAAGTCAGGCAGATCAGCATGCGCAGGTTGTGGATGGACACCAGGGTCGCCGCCAGCATCTCCTGGGCCACGATCAGATGCCGCAGATAAGCCCGGCTGTGGTGCAGGCAAGTGTAACAGTCACAGGCCTCATCGATCGGTCGCGGATCGTCGCCGAAGGCGGCATTGCGCAAGTTGAGACGTCCGCGGCGGGTCAGGGCGGCGTGGTTGCGAGCCATCCTTGTCGGCAAGACGCAATCGAACATGTCGATCCCGCGCACGACCGCCTCCACGATGTCCTCCGGTGAGCCGACCCCCATCAGGTAGCGGGGACTTCCCGGAGGGAGTTCCGTGGTAACCACGTCGAGCATGGCATGCATTTCGACTTTGGTCTCCCCAACCGACAGCCCGCCGATGGCGATACCGGAAAAAGGGAGAGAGGCGATGAAGCGGGCGGAATCACGACGCAGGTCGGGGAATACCCCGCCCTGGACGATCCCGAAGAGTGCCTGGTCGCTTCTGCGCTTCGCCGACAGGCAGCGCTGGGCCCAATCGTGGGTGCGGGCCATGGCCTGTTCGTTGTAGCGGCGGTCGGACGGCGGCGCGCACTCATCCAGAACCATGATGATGTCCGCGCCCAGCGCTTCCTGAATGGCGACGGCAGCCTCCGGTGTCAGCCGGTGGGTGGAGCCGTCGATGTGCGAGCGGAAAGTGACGCCGTCGTGGTCGACCCGGCGCGTCTCGGCCAGGCTGAAGACCTGATAGCCGCCGGAGTCGGTAAGGATCGGCCGGGTCCACCCCATGAAAGCGTGCAGGCCGCCCAGACGCCGAATCCGCTCTTCGCCTGGCCGCAGGAAGAGGTGATAGGTGTTGGCAAGGATCAATGCGGCGCCGAGGTCGTCCAGATGTTGTGTGCTCAGCGCCTTGACGGTGGCCTGGGTGCCCACGGGTGCGAAAACCGGCGTCGGCACCACGCCGTGCGGCGTATGCAGGACCCCGGCTCGGGCCCGTCCGTCCCTCGCCTCGAGGTCGAAACGGATGGCGCTCACAGGCCCCAGACCCAATGCAGCCCGAGCAGCGTCAGCAGGGCCGTCACCAGGGTCAGCGGCCCGCCCAGGCGCAGGTAGTCGCGCAGGGTGTAGCCGCCTGGGCCCATGACGAGCAGGTTGGCCGGGTGGCCGAGCGGCGTGACGAAGGCCAGCGAGCAGCCGACGGCCACCGCCATCGCCATCGCCCGCGGATCGGCGCCGGCGCTCTTCGCCACGGCAATCGCCACCGGCGCCAGCACGACGGCGGTCGTTTGCCCGCCGATCAGCAGGCCCACGCCGATCGTCGCCAGCAGGATAGCCGACGCCAGCTCCAGCGCGCCTGCACCACCGGCTAGCGCGATCAACCCATCCCCCAGAAGGCCGGCCAGTCCCGTGGTTTGCAGGGCGATGCTGAGCGGCAGCATCCCGGCGATGAAGAAGATCGTGCGCCAAGAGATGGATCGGTAGGCCTCGTCCATCTGGATGCAGCCAGTGAGCACCATCAGCGTGGCACCGGTGAGCGTGGCGATGGCAATCGGGAGCAGACCGACGGCGGCCGCCCCCAGGCTGGCGACCAGGATCGCCGTCGCCAGCCAGGCCCGCCACCCCGGAGGCTCAACAGCCTCCGCCTCGAGGATCAGGAAACTCTCGTCGCTACGGAGAAGATCGAACTTCTCCCGCGGACCCTGCATCAGCATGGCGTCGCCGAAATGCAGCGGCTGATCTGCCAGATCGCCTTGCAGAACGGCGCCTCCCCGCCACAAGCCGATGACCTGGATGCCGTACCGCTCCCGAAACCGCATCTGCCGCAGGGATTTGCCACTGAGCTCCGAACGGGGGGCCAGAACGACTTCGACCAGAGGCACCTGAGCCGTGGCGATCGTCTCGAGCAACCGGGGGTCGGTGTGCGGCTGCAGCCGGTAGGCCTCGATGAAGCTCCGAGGCGGATGTTCCTCAAGCAGCAGGACATCCTCCGCATGAACCACCGTCTCCCTGTCCGGAGCGAGCTTCCAACGCCCCCGATGGTGGAGGCCGAGGACGGTGAGCCCCAAGTCCCGGCCCCAGCCGAGAGCGCCCAGGGTTTGACCGGCGACGATGGAGTCGGACGGGATGAAGAAGGCGGACACGCCGGCCTCGAGGTTGTACAGGCTGGCAAGTTCCGTCTGCGGGCGGCGGACCCGGGCGATTTCGCTGGCGACATCGCGTTGGCGGAGCAGGCGAGGCCCGAGCCAGACCAGCAGGGCGGTGCCGGCGACCACCAGCGGCAGGCCCACAGGCAGGAAGTCGAACAGGCCGTAGGGCGCGAAGCCCGCCTGTCCGAGGGTCGTGCTGACAATGATGTTGGCGGTGGTCAGCAGTGTGGCCGTGCCCCCTAGCAGGGCGCCGTAGGCCAGCGGCAGCAGCAGGCGGGAGGGGCGGATCTCCGCTTTGCGCGAGATGCCCATCGCCGGCGGAACAAGGATGGCGGCGGCGGCGATGCTGTTCATGAAGGTCGACAGCCCGGCGCTGGTGAGCGTGAGCGTGCCGATCAGCCGGCGCTCATGCGCGCCCGCCAGGCGCAGAATGCGCGAGCCCAGCCAGGCCGTGACCCCGGTGCGTTCCAGTCCCTCCGAGAGGATGAAGACCGATAGGATGGTGATCACGGCTGCCTGGCTGAAGCCGGAGACAACCTGCTCGGCCGTGATCACTCCCGTTAGCCCCAGGGTGAGGGCGACCAGGATGCCAATGACATCCGGGCGGAGCCGCTCCGTCACCAGCAGGACGGCCGCCAACGCGATCGTCAGCAGGGTGATCCAACCCTCGGGGGTCATGGCGACCTGGGATTATACCTACGGCGTCGGTTGTCGGCATGGGTATGACTTCGTATACTTGCCGTATGCAGCAGACGGCCTCCCACGCGACCTGGGCCGAGGTGGATCTGGGGGCAGTGCGCGCCAACACCCGCCAGTTCGCCCGTTGGGATGCGGCCGTCATGGCGGTGGTCAAGGCGAATGCCTACGGTCATGGCGCGGTGCAGGTTGCCCGGGCTGCTCTAGAGGCCGGCGCTGTCTGGTGTGGAGTTGCGCGCCTCGACGAGGCGCTCGAACTGCGGCGGGCCGGACTGACCTGCCCGATCCTGATCCTGGGGGCCGTGCCGATCCCAGCCTACCCGACAGCGATTGCCGATGGCATCTCCCTGACGGTATGGGCGGCGTCGCAGGTGGCGGCGGCGCAAGCCGCAGCCCACCAGACCGGACGCACCGCCCTCCTGCATCTCAAGGTCGACACCGGGATGCACCGTCTGGGCGCACCCCCCTCCGAGATCCTTGCTCTCGCCAAAGGGATTCACGCCGGCGACGGCGTCGAGCTTGAGGGCGTGTTCTCGCATCTCGCCCGAGCCGGGGATGCCGACCCTGCCGCCACCCACAGCCAGCAGGCCCTCTTCCAGGATGTCCTGGGGACGCTCTCCGGCGCGGGGCTGCGTCCTCCTTGGTGCCATCTTTCAAACACGGCGGCTGCCTTGCGCTGGCCGGATCTTCAGTATGACTTGATTCGCATCGGCCTCGGGCTGTACGGGATGAAGCCATCCAATGAGGTCGACCTGGGGGCGAGCCTGCACCCGGCGCTGGAATGGAAGGCGCGGGTTGGACAGGTCAAGTCGATAGCTGCCGGCGAGGGGATCGGCTACGGGCTCACGTACAGCCCGCAACAACCCGAGACCATCGCCACGGTCTCGGTAGGCTACGGCGACGGCTACCGGCGTAAGCCGGGGGCTCAGGTGCTGGTAGGCGGCCTGCCGGCCGAGGTGGTCGGGATCGTGTCCATGGATCAGATCACCGTGCGCGTTCCCTCCGAGGTTCAGGCCCGTCCCGGGGACGAGGTCGTGCTCCTGGGGCGGCAGGGAACAGCGGAGAACAGCGCCGACGCCCTAGCGGATGCCTGGGGCACGATCAACTACGAGGTCACCTGCGGGATCAGTCCTCGCGTGCCTCGCCTATACCGCTAGGAGAGCGACGGGCTTTCCGACCATCTATGTGGGCAGCTGCAGGTAGATCGCCTGACAGCTGGAAGCTTCCGATCCCCAAGCGAGACCCTGCAGCAGTCTGCTGGTTCCACAGCAACCCTCTTCAGTCCCAACTCCGGCTTACCGAGGGGAACGCCCTGCCGCGGAACGCCCGCCGTCTCTCGGGCCCGTCCCGCGGGTTGGCCGACCGTCTGCAAGCCCGAATCGCCTAGCGAGGCTTGGTCTGCCTGGGTTGGAGTAGGCGGAGGGGTTTCCCGCGGCCGGTCCGCGGAGCCGACCAGCAAGCGGCCGAGGAGGAGATGCCTGGCTGGGCAGTGATGGGAATTCCCGCTTGCGCCGCGCGGGGACCGACGCCGGCCGGCGGAGGCCACTCTCCCAAGGATCATGCGCGCTGCCCGGCCAGGAAGATTGGCGCTTCCCTGCAGAACCCGGATCAGCTAGAATCCGACCTGCTAAGGATTTCCTTAACGAGATGCGGGATTACGAGACGCTGCAGGCTTTCGACCAGCTCAAGGTGCTCTCCGACCCTCGGCGGCTGCACCTGCTGCGGCTGTTGATGGCGCAGCCGGCCAGCCTGACCGGCTTGGGCCAGCAGATCGGCCGCCACCCGGCCTGGGTGCGGCATCACCTTAAGCGGCTGGAACAGGCTGGGCTGGTGGAATCAGTGGCAGCCGGCGCCCTCGACAAGGTGTACCGCCCCAGCGCCCAGGCGTATGTCATCCAGGCACTGGTCTTGCCGGAAGCCCGCAGCGGTTCAGCCCTGGTGTTCTCCGGCAGCCATGATCTGGCGGTCGAGATGCTCGGTGAGGAGGTCGCCGGGGTGGCCGATCTCCTGACTCTGTCCAACGGCAGCCTGGATGGCTTGGTCATGCTGCGCCAGGGGTTGAGCCACCTGGCCGGCTGTCACCTTTTCGATCCCGACTTGGGCGAATACAACCGCTCCTATGTCGGCCACCTGTTCCCCGACCGATCGATGACCTTGGTGAACCTGGCCGACCGGGTGCAGGGGCTGATGGTCCCGGCCGGCAACCCGCGACAGGTCCGCAGCCTGGCGGACCTGGGCGGCGGCGAGCTGCGCTTCGTCAACCGCAATCGGGGATCCGGCACACGCCTATGGCTGGATGCGGCGCTGCGCCAGATTGGGGTCGCGGCCGAGTCCATCCGAGGCTACGCCGTCGAAGCACGGACCCACACCCAGGTCGCGGCCTCGGTCCGGGACGATCTGGCCGACGTCGGCATCGGCCTGCTGGCCGCCGCCCGCCGCTTTGGCCTGGGCTTCTTGCCGCTGTTCCAGGAGCGCTACCAGCTGGTCATCCCGACCGAGAACCTCGGCCAGCGCCAGTTCGAGATCCTGCTCAATCATCTTCACAGCGCCGCCTTCCGGCGGCACATGACTCAACTGGGAGGTTACGACGCGGCACACACCGGCGAGCAACTGATCGTCCACTGAAACAGAAAGCGAAGAAGGAGTTCACTGATGAGATTGCGCCTGCAAAGAGCCGTATCTGGAAGCCTGCTCCTCGTGCTGGCGGCGGTAGTTGCCGGCTGTTCCCCGGCGGCGACCCCGGCGCCTTCCCCAACGGTTCCACCGCCTGCTCCGCCAGCGACAGCAACCGTCGCTGCCGTACCAGTTCTGACGCTGACCGGCATATCCGGCACGACGGAACTGACGATGGAGGCGCTCCAGGAGCTGCCCGCAACGGACGGCTACGGCGGCATCAAGAGCAGCACCGGGGAGATCACGCTGCCGGCCGTGTATCGGGGTGTGGCCCTCAAGGACCTGGCACAGGCGGTGGGCGCCGTGGAACCCGGGACGGGCCTGAGCCTGACGGCCAAGGATGGATACAGCATCACGTTCTCCGGCGACCAGATCCAGCAAGGAGCCTTCATTGCCTACGATCCGGCCACCGGCGATGAGATGAAATCCCCGCCCCGCCTGACCGCCATTCTTGCCTTCGAACGAGAAGGACAGCCCATGTCTGACGAGGAAGGCCCCTTGCGCGTGGCCATCGTCAGCCCCGAAGGCAACCAGGTCACCGACGGACATTGGTCGGTGAAATGGGTGACGGCGGTCGAACGCAAGGAGCTGGTCGAGGAATGGCAACTCAGCCTGGTGGGAGCGCTGAGCGATACGATCGATCGAGCAAGCTTCGAGTCCTGTTCGGCGCCGCAGTGCCACGGAGGTTCGTGGACCGACGACAAAGGGCAGGTCTGGACCGGCGTGCCGTTGTGGCTGCTGGCCGGGTCCGTCGACGATGCCATCCAGCACGAAGGCCCGGCCTTCAACGACGCGGTGGCGTCGGCTGGCTACACGATCACCGTCACTGCGGCCGATGGATACTCCGCCGAGTTCGACAGCCTCTCGGTGGCGCGCAACCCGGAGCTGCTCGTCGCCAACCTGGTGGACGGCCAGCCGCTGCCCGAAAAGTACTTCCCGCTTCGCCTCGTCAGCTCGACCCTCCCGAAGAACCAGCTGGTGGGCATGATCCGAGAGATTGCCTTGAGTCTCGAGCCCGTACCGACGGCTGCTCCCACGGCAGAGGCCGCCTCGGCGAGCGGGGCTGTGGTCGTGGTCCAAGGGCTGGTCGGGTCTGAGCTCCGTCTCGCCGACAGCGACCTGCGAGCGATGGGCGTGGTCAAGAAGACCCTCGACCACCCGAAGAAGGGGGCAACGGAGTACGAGGGCGTACCTGTGCTTGCGCTGCTCGAGGCGGCGGGCGTCAAGCCGGAGGCCAAGACTCTGGTGCTGACGGCCGGGGACGGCTATGCCACCGAGGTCCCCCTGGCGGATGTGCTGAATTGCGCCGATTGCCTGCTGGCCTTCACCGACACGCCGGGAGAGTACGCGCTGGCCATGCCTGGCCTGCCGAGCAACGCCTGGGTGAAGGGGATCGTTCAGATCGAGGCCAAGTAGCCGGACGGCACTGCAACCGGGTTCGCCC
>CAZBJQ010000085.1:10795-12739 GCA_964492235.1 uncultured Anaerolineaceae bacterium
GGGATCGTTCAGATCGAGGCCAAGTAGCCGGACGGCACTGCAACCGGGTTCGCCCGAGCGCGCCCCCGCCAACGACTCCGGTGAGCTGCCCGGATTGCACCGGGTCAACACCGCCGCCTCGGCCGGGATAGGCAGGTTTGCCCGGGCCGACTCGAGGAAGGACGAGGTGAACGGAGCGACCCTCCGGGTTGGTCGCCTGATTTTGGTCGGGGCCTGGGTGTGCGGGTCCTGTCTGCCTGCCTCCGGGCGTCCCGCCGCGACGGCAGCAACCCGCCCGGTGCCGGCAGGGGGCGAGCGTACTCCGCTGGTAGTGTTCGCCGCGGGCAGTCTGATTCTGCCCTTCCAGGCTCTCGAGGAGGCCTTCGAAGATGCTCATCCCCAGATGGATGTGCGCCCGGAATACCACGGGAGCATCCAGGTGATCCGTCACGCCACGGAACTGCAGGAGCCGATCGATGTGGTCGCAACGGCCGACGCCTCGCTGATTCCGATGCTGATGTTCGAGGCGGTGGATCCGCGGACCGGCCAGCCGTATGCGGATTGGGCCTGTCGATTTGCCGGCAATCGGCTGGCCGTCGCCGCCACCGACCGCAGCCGCCACGTCGACGAGATCGACAGCTACAACTGGGCGGAGATCCTGGCGCGACCGGACGTGATCCTGGGGCTGGCCGATCCCCGCTTCGATGCCTCAGGCTACCGCGCCTTGATGGCCTTTGCCCTGGCGGAGCGCCAGGCCGCGAGCTATGGCCTATTCGATGACATGTTCGGCGGGCAGTTCACCTACCCGGTGACGATCTTCCGCGACGATGATCTGAGCACGATGAGTGTCCCCGAGGTCCTGGAGACCAGATCCGACTCGCATCTCCGCCTGCGAGGAGGCAGCATCCAGCTGCTGGCCTTGCTCGAGTCCGGCGACATCGACTATGCCTTCGAGTATGAAAGCGTGATCCGGCAACATGGCCTGCGAATGATCGAACTCCCTGCCGAGGTCAGTCTCGGCGAGCCGGCCAACAGCCCGGGCTATCGCCGGGTCGAGGTGCAGCTAGACTTCCACCGATTTGCCACGGTGGATCCTCGGTTCCGAGGTGAACCGATCGCTTATGGTGTCACGATCCCGAGCAGTGCTCCTCACCCGGAAGCTGCGGCCGAGTTCGTGGCCTTCCTGCTCGGCCCCCAAGGCCGGTCGGTGATGGAGGACAACTTCCACCCATTACTGGCCCGGCCGGTGGCAGCTAACGGGGATCGAATGCCGTCTTTGATCCGACCTTTGTGCGACGATTCGGAGGGCTCGTGAGGAAACAGCCTGCGTTGGCGTCGATCCTGTTCGGCCTGCTCGGGGGTGCGCTGGTGACGTTCATCCTTCTGCCCCTGGCCCGCACCCTGCTTGGGACCTCGCTGCAGGGGCTGGCGCTGGCCATCGGTGACCCGCAAGTCCGGACCTCGCTCGCCGTCACCTTTGCCGGGGCTGCGGCTGCGACAGCGATCGGCATCCTCACCGGTGTCCCGCTGGCGTACCTGTTGGCCAGAGGGCGGTTCCGCGGGCGGGGGCTGGTGGAGTCGATCGTCATGTTGCCGGTGATCGTTCCGCACACGGCGGCAGGCGTGGCATTGCTGCTGGTGTTCGGGCGCTATGGTTGGCTCGGCCGGCCCTTTTCCCAGGTCGGGGTGATGTTCACGGACAGCCTGGCCGGGATCGTGCTCGCCATGTTGTTCGTCAGTGCCCCGTTCCTGGTCACCACCAGCCGGGAAGCGTTCGGCCTGGTGGACGCTGAGCTCGAGCGGGTGGCCTTATCGGATGGCGCCAGCCCGCTACAGGCTTTCTGGCATGTCACCCTGCCGCTTGCCCGGCGCGGGATCCTGGCTGGCGCATTGATGATGTGGGCGCGCGGGATCAGCGAGTTCGGGGCTGTGGTGATCCTCGCCTATCATCCCAAGGTGATGACG
>CAZBJQ010000086.1:0-12650 GCA_964492235.1 uncultured Anaerolineaceae bacterium
TCATGGCCAACTGCCTTCCTCCTGAGGATGGCCGAACCGTCCGCCCGACATCGATCGGGCACCGCCGAGAACCGGCCGTCCGCGGGCTGCGGCCCATCGCCCCGCCTGTCCCGCCCTGCTTCCGACAGCAAAAGGAGAACTGAAATGAGAGCCAGTCATTGGTTGCACTGTTTCCCGGTCGCGCTCGTCATCGCCCTCTCGGCTGCTGCCTGTGGGGGCCAAGCCGTGCCGACCTCCGCCCCAGCCGGCGCTGGCGAAGAGGCGGCCCCGGTCGTGCTGCGCATCGGCATGCCGGGGTTTCCCGATTCCCAGAATCCGGGCAATGCCTGGCTGACGGAAGCCACCGACCTGAATGAGCTGGTCTATAGCTCGCTGGTCAAGATCGACTTCGCCGGCAACTACTATCCCGACCTTGCAGAAAGCCGGACGGTATCGGAGGATGGCCTGACCTGGACCTTCAACCTCGAGCCCGAGGCCGTGTGGTCTGACGGCACTCCGGTCACAGCCGAGGATGTCGCCTTCACGCTGCTGTCGTACCGGGACTGGGGCGATTTCGGCTACATGAGCGGCTATACCAGCCACATCGCCGACGTCGATGCGGTTGATGAACACACGGCCGTCATCACCCTGGACATTCCGGTTCCCAACTTCGAGAGCCAGGTGATGTACACCTACATCCTCCCCAAGCACATCTGGGAGCCCTTCGCCGGCGACCTCGACGCGGCGGTCGCCTTCCAGAATGAAGCCATGGTCGGCTCCGGACCCTTCCGGTTGAAGGAATTTAAGCAGGGAGAATTCTACCGACTGACCGCGAATCCTGACTACTACAATGAGCCGCCCGTGATCGATGAAGTCGTCTTCCAGAAGTATGACAACGAAGACGCACTTGTCCAGGCATTGCGCGCCGGCGAGTTGGACATGATCACCGAGATGCCCCACACCGTGGTCGCCTCCCTCCGCGGCGACCCCAACATCACGGTGGCCACCGGGACGAGCCGCGGGTTTCGGGACTACATCTTCAATCTGAGCTCTCCGGATGTCTGCCCGGTGGAGGCAGGCGGAGTCTGCTCCGGGCACCCGGCGCTGCGTGACCGTGTCGTCCGGCAGGCGATGGCGCACGCCGTGGACAAGCAGCAGATCGTGGACATCGCCGAGCTCGGCCTGGCCACACCCGGCCTGGGCCTTGTGCCGGCGGCATTGGGAAAGTTCTATGCCAGCCAGCTGGAAGACTACACGTTCGACATCCCCCTGGCCAACCATATGCTGGACGATGCCGGCTACTTGGACACCGATGGGGACGGCATCCGCGAGTGCCCGGTGGACATGGACTGTGGTGGGCGCCCGCTCGACATCGTGATGCAAATTCCATCCGACATCACCAGTGGCCCGCGCGAGGCCGAGCAGTTGGCGAAGTGGTGGAGCGATATCGGGATCAAAATGACGCCGCAGGTTCTTGAGCCGGACACCGTCACCGCCAACTGCTGTCCGACCTTCGACTTTGACATGCTGATGTGGGGCTGGACCAGCGACCCTGACCCGACGTTCATCATGAGCATTCTGAATACTGCCGAGATCGCCACCGGCATGTCGGAAACGGGTTACGCCAACCCCGAGTACGACCGGCTGTTCGCGGCGCAGGCCGTTGAGATGGATGAGGCCACACGTGTGTCCATGGTGCACGACCTGCAGCGCCTGATGCTGGAAGACTTGCCCTACATCATCCCCTACTATCAGTCTGATGTGGAGGCCTTCCGCAACGACCGCTTCACAGGATGGCCGCTGCCGGCGGAGGGCAGCAACGAGATCTTGTACCTGCAGGATCCGCTGTCGCTGAGGGCGGTCAAGCCGGTCAACTGATCCCCGCCTGTCCGAAGAGGCCGAGGCGGCACCAGGCCGCCTCGGCCATCCCGAGGCCGAATGCAACGACGCGACTACCTCATCAAGAAGGCCGGCTGGTCTCTGTTCACCATCGCCTTCGTCCTGGTCCTCAACTTCTTCCTCTTTCGCATCCTCCCAGGAGACCCGACATCTTCGATCGCCAAGGACCCGCGGCTCACGGCTGAGACACGAGCCGCGCTGGCGGAGCGCTTCGGATTGGACAAGGCGGTTTTCCTCAACCTGGCCGGCGGCAATCCGCTCGACTCGCAGTTCTTCGCCTACCTCGGCCGCCTGGCGAAGGGTGACCTGGGGATCTCCTTCAACTTCAACCGGCCGGTGGCGGAGCTCTTGGGCGAACGGCTGCTCAACACCGTGCTCCTGGTCCTCGGGGGGCAGATCCTGGCCATCATCCTGGGCGTCGGGCTGGGCCTGCTGGCGGCTTGGAAGAACAAGTCGGCCTTCGACACCGGTGCCATCACCTTTTCTCTGGCGGCATGGTCACTGCCGACGTTCTGGCTTGGCATTCTGTTGCTGATACTCGGCAGCGCCTACTTCGGCCTGCCGACCGCCGGCAAGCAGACGGTTGGAGTCGAGTTCTCGTCCTGGTGGGAACAGGCCCTCGACGTGGCCAGACATCTGATCTTGCCAACGCTGACCTTCACCATCGTGCTCCTGGGCGAGTACATGCTGATCATGCGCAGCTCGGTGCTCGAAATCCTTTCGGAGGACTACATCCTGACCGCCAAGGCCAAGGGGATGAGCCACGCTCAGATTCTGCGCCATCACGCCATGCAGAATGCCATGCTTCCCATCGTGACGCTGATCGCCCTCAACCTGGGTTTCACTGTTGCCGGGGCCATTCAGGTGGAAACCGTTTACTCCTGGCCCGGCATCGGAAGCATGATCTACGATGCGGTGCGCCGGCAGGACTACCCGGTGCTCCAGGGCGCGTTCTTGCTGATCGCCGTCAGCGTGGTCCTGGCCAACCTGGCGGCGGACCTGGTCTATGGCTACCTTGACCCGAGGGTGAAAGCGCCATGATCGTCAGCTCAGACCCGGATAGCGGTGGCATTCCCGCAAGAGTGGGCTCTTTCGCCGGTTGGAGAGTGACGACAGCGGGATCACGGCACCCCGCCATAAAGGCCATCTGGACGCCCCCTCGTGAGGACCGAGCACACGGCACTCACCAGGCGAAGGGGCCTCCACGGGCCGAGCCAGAGTGAACTGAGTGGCGAGTCGTCTGCGACACTGGGGCAAGAGCCTGGCAGCTGGCTGGAAGCTGCTGACCCAGAACCGGATGGGCCAGGTTGGGGTGATCATGCTCTCGGCGGTGATCGCTATGGCCGTCTTCGCCCCTTGGATCGCGCCCTTCGATCCCAGTCAAACCGCCGAAGTCTCGGTCGAGGACATTTACGCCAACCCGAGCGTTGAGCACATCATGGGGACGGACGACGGCGGAAAAGACGTCTTCAGTTCCTTCGTTTACGGATCGAGGGTGTCGTTGGTGGTCGGCTTCACGGCGGCGATGATCTCGATGATCATTGGCGGATCGATTGGACTTACCGCCGGATTCCTCGGCGGGCGGATCGGCAACCTCCTGATGCGGCTGACCGACATCTTCCTGGTGATACCCGACTTGCCGCTGATGATCGTGATCGTGGCTATCCTCGGTCCCAGCCTGTGGAACATTATCCTGGTAATCGGGTTCCTGGGCTGGACCGGAACGGCTCGCATCGTGCGCGCCCAATCGCTCAGTGTGAAGGAACGTCAGTTTGTCACCCGGGCGCGTGCCATCGGCGCCGGCAACTTCTACATCCTGCGGCGCCACATCTTCCCCCTTGTCCTCCCACTCATGGTGACAAATACCGTTCTGGTGATTTCGCTCTCCATCCTGGATGAGTCGACGCTGAGCTTCCTCGGGCTCGGCGATCCCACCACCCTCAGCTGGGGCGGGATGATCAACTTCGCCTTCACGCGGGGAGCGATCAGCGCCGGGGCATGGTGGTCGATTGTAGCGCCTGGCTTGGGCATCGTGTGGGTAGTCCTGGCATGCACCCTGGTGGGGAATGCCTTGGAGGAGGTCTTCAATCCGCGCCTCAAGACTCATCACCTCCAGGGGGAGGAGAAGATGATTCTGCGGCGCGGCGCCGCCCAACCGATAGGTACGGACGGATGATCGCGCTGACTCCTGCACCTCCGTTGCTCGAAGTACGGCATCTGTCGACCCATTTCGAGACCGACGAGGGCATCTTCAAGGCGGTCGAAGACCTCAGCTTCGAGTTGAGGACCGGAGAGTCCTTGGGATTGGTGGGGGAGAGCGGTTGCGGCAAGACAACGGCCATGCTCAGTCTGCTGCGCCTCCTCCCGGCTGCAGGCAGGATCGTCTCCGGCGAGATCCGGCTTGCAGGACAGGACCTGCTGGATCTCGACGAATCGCAAATGCGCTCCGTCCGGTGGCGCCAGATCTCCATGGTCTTCCAGGGCGCCATGAACGCGTTCAATCCTGTCCGCACCATAGGGGACCAGATCGGTGAGGCGCTCGTCGTGCACGGCATGTCGCCAACCCTGAACGCGGCTCGCCCGAGGGTGATCGAGCTGTTGGAAACGGTGGGCATCCCGGGCGGCCGTGAAACGCTCTACCCCCATCAGTGTTCCGGTGGCATGCGCCAGCGGGCGATGATCGCCATGGCGCTCGCCTGCAGCCCTCAAGTGGTGATCGCCGACGAACCCACGACGGCTCTGGACGTGATGATCCAGGCGCAGATCCTCGAATTGCTTGAGGGTTTGCAGTCCGAACTCGGCCTGTCGGTCATCTATGTCACCCATGATTTGAGCATCGTGGCGGAAGTCTGCCACAAGGTGCTTGTTATGTACGGCGGGGTCCTCGCAGAGTACTGCGACGTCGACACGATCTTCAATCGTCCCCAACATCCTTACACGCGTAGACTGCTGGCAGCCTTCCCTGATCTCAGCCGGCCGGAAGCAAGACTGGTGTCGATTCCAGGCCACCCGCCTCGGCTCAATGACTTACCCCCCGGGTGCCGATTCGCCGCGCGTTGTCCGTCTGTCTTCGAGCGTTGCCTCCAAGAGCAGCCCGCACCCCGCCAGCTGAACCACGGGCATTGGATTACCTGCCATCTCGAGCAGGGCGAGGCCCCGCATGAATCCGGCTGATCCCAGGACATCTTCAGCACCAGCGGGGAACGACTTCATCCTGGAGGTCGAGGACCTGCGCAAGGTCTTCCCAGTATCGCGCGGGATTCTGGCTGCCCTTCGCCGCCAGCCCCAGCAGTGGGTGCATGCCGTTGACGGCGTCTCGTTCACCCTGGGGCGCGGGGAGATCCTGGCGATGGTGGGGGAGAGCGGCTGTGGGAAGACCACGACGGCGCTGACCCTGATGGGACTGGAAAAGGCCGATGGTGGCACCATCCGCTTCAACGGCCAGGACGTGACGCACCTGGGGGAGAGACCAAGGCGGAAAGCAATCGCCTCGATGGCGGTCCTGAACGGTCAGGACTATCGCCGAGAACCTTCGGTGCTACCTGCGTTGACGATCAAACGCATGCGTCGTCAGATGCAGATGGTGTTTCAGGACCCTTACGAGTCGCTCAACCCGCGGACCACCGTGCTGGAGACAGTGGCTGAACCGTTGCAGGTGCACGGCCTGGCCGGGACTGGTGACGCCTGGCTCGAGCGCGTGCACCAGGCGCTGGCGGATGCCGGGCTCAACCCCCCGGGCGCATACCTCTCTCGTCGACCGCACGAGCTGTCTGGGGGGCAGCGTCAGCGCGTGGTCATCGCTGGGGCGCTGGTGCTCGAGCCGAGCCTGCTGATTGCCGATGAACCGGTGAGCATGCTGGACGTTTCAATCCGGGCGGAGATCCTCAACCTGCTGGACACGCTCCGCAAGGAACGCGGCATCTCGATCCTGTGCATAACCCACGACCTCGGCACCGCCGCCTACTTCACGGATCGGATCGCCGTAATGTACCTGGGACGGATCGTAGAGATCGGCCCGACGCGGAAAGTGCTGGCCGGCCCGAAACACCCCTATACGCAAGCGCTGCTTTCCGTGATCCCGGTCCCCAATCCCAGGCTGAGGCGCCAGCGGACGATTCTGCATGGCGAGACCCCGAATCCGGTCACGCTCCCGGCCGGCTGCCGCTTCCATCCCCGCTGCCCGCAGGTCATCGATACCTGCCGGGAGATCGATCCGGCCTTGGAACCGTTGATGCCCGGCTGGGAAGCTGCCTGTCTGCGCCTGCGGTAGCCGCATCATCCGCTCCTGAGGGTCGCCATCTTCGCCTTGATCAGGTGAACCCCGTCCTGTCAGGTGTCCGAGGTATGTGCTTCGGAGGCTTACGGTACCCTTCCGACCCGGGCGGCGCCTCGTTTCGCGAATGTCCAGTCGATCTACCCTGCCGTCGCTCACCTATGTCTTTGTGGTGTTGCGTGGCTTCCTGACGTTCGTCCTCGCCTTTGGCCGCGGGGTGTACCGGCCGATCTTGGTGCTCTCGCCACTCTTCTTGTGCTACTTCCCCTTCAGCAAGCTCCGCCTGATCGCGCCCGGTCCTGCGCCTGGCCGGCTTCTGCGACCGGCCGTGGTGGGCCGGGAAATGGCGTCTGATCCTGCCGGCGCCACCCCGAATCTTGTTGACGATCGCAGCGCCTGTCGCCAGCCATCGGTCCGGTAGCCCTGAGAGCACATCCCCTGACGCCGTTCGGTGGCGCAAGGCGCGCTGCCAGAGCTCCATCGGTGCCTGGGCCGGAAAGCGACCCGGTAGAGCGTTCGCCACGAGGGAGGATCCCGGGACGGGTCGTGGGCTGTCAGGGCAGCCGGCGCAGGCTTGGCCAGCGCAGCCACAGCAGCCCGGCAAAGCCGAGCTGGAACACGGCGGTGAGGGCGACCGTCGCTGGTTCACCGACCCGGGAGGCTGTAACGCCGGCCAGCAAGGATCCCACCGGGATCATGCCGAAGAAAACCAGGGTGTAGATCCCCATCACCCGTCCGCGCAATGCATCCGGAACCTGGGATTGCACCAGCGCGTTGATCGTGTTGACGATCAGCATGAAGCCCCAGCCGACCCCGGCCAGGGCTAACAGCGAGAGGGGAAGGAGGCGGGCGGCCGAGAAGGCGAACAACAGGAGGCCCATGGCAAAGCTCCCCAGCGTCAGCAGTCTCCCTTTGACTTGGTGCCGCCCGAGGGAGGCGATCATCAATCCGGCGATGAGAGCTCCAATGCCCCTCGCCGAAAGCAGCAGGCCATTGGTGGCCGCCGTTCCGCCCAGGATCTCCACCGACCAAGCCGGGATCAGCGTCACGATCCCGATCCCGAGCAAGGCGAATACGCCCAGGGATGCGATCAACTTACGCACGCTCTCGGTCTGCGCTACGTAGCGAAGCCCCTGGCGCAGCTCGCCGAGCGCCGAACCCTGTGTATTTGGGGCCGGAAGCTGCGGCAGGGTCATCAACGAGAGAGCGGTGATGACCGCCAGGAATGTGACACCGTTGACTACAAAGCACCAGGCCGCTCCCGCCAGGGCGTAGATGATGCCGCCGACGGCCGGACCGACAACGGTAGCGGCGTTGAACATCGTTGCATTCAAGGCGATGGCATTCGTCAGGTCCTCCCGGCCGACCAGCTCGATCGTGAAGGACTGTCGCGCCGGGGCGTCGAAGGCGTTGGCCGTGCCGAGCAGGAACGCCAGGACGATGATGTGCCATGGCTGAACCCTGCCAGTGAAAGTCAGAAAGGCGAGGGTGAAGGCCAGCAACATCATGGCGCACTGGGTGATGACCAGCAGCGTCCGGCGAGGGATGCGGTCCGCGACCACGCCGCCATAGAGCGTGAACAGCCAGCTGGGGACTCCAGCCGCGAACCCCACATAGCCGAGATAGGCCGACGATCGCGTGAGCTCGTAGACCAGGAATCCCTGCGCGGTCGTCTGCATCCAGGTGCCGAAAAGGGAGATCAATTGACCGGCAAACCACAACCGGTAGTTTGGATGGCGCAGGGAGATGAAGGTCTCCTTCACGCCGCGCCGGATCCGGGCTGCCGCCGACCGGCGCGTGGGTACCGGAGTGGCTTCGTCCGAAGGAGCCTCGGGGGTGAGTGCACTCTCGGGAGGTTGCGTAGAACCCAACTTCCTCTCCGGCAGGTGGGCAGAGATTGGCCGCAATTGCCCGGCGGCCGGAAGTCGAGAGGCATCGACCGCCGGGCCCTGTTTGCGGGGTGGTCTTTCGACACGGGCTGCCTTCGAATCCGAGGGTGTGGGTTTCGCCCACACCCTCGGTATTCTACAACCCCGGTTGGCATCACTGGCCAGGCAGGTCAGCGCAGCTCCCGGGAGGCGGCTGGACCAGGGTCTTCCGAACCTGGACCGTCCGGAAGGCGGCGAGCGGGCGCGCGGCAACTACTCCGCTTACTCCTCGGACCTACCGGGATGTGTCGCGACGGGAAGCACCCGTGGGCAGGTAACGCGCAGGATGCATCAAGCGATCGAGATGCACATTGCCGGCCTCCGCGAGGATCGTGTTCCCATCCCCAAGTCGTCATCCACGGCCGAGTTCATCGCTGTTCCGTAGTCCTTCCTCGCGACGCTCCGCCCCCTCCAGGATCCATGAAAGCGCTGCTGTCGTGGCGTCTGAGCTTCGCAGATCTGATCGATCCCTTGCTGTTCTGGGGGTGTCGTTTCCTAATCACTGCTGCTTTGAATACTTGGAGACGAGAAGAGCATCCACTCATGCCTCGGTCTAAAGAGCCGAGGCCAGCGGTGTTGTGGGAGAAGTACTCGCTTGTTGTGTCCCCGCCGAAGGTCCCCGGAGGGGGAAGGGCACTTTAGGGACCTCTAGGCCACCAGAGGCGATCTCGGGCCGCACACGGCAACCTCCAGGCCACCTTTCATCGGGCAGCCTGGAGGCCTACGGTTCAAGAGACCGGGGTTGGATCTAGAGTCTGGAAGCCATGGACTTGGCCAAGATCAGGAGCGCGGCCCGGTGCCCCTCCGGGTCCCCGATATTCCCGCCGAGGACGACGCTGAAGATATAGTTGTCTTTGACAGCGGTGTATTGGGCAGCATGCTCGGTTGTTGTCCAATAAGCCTGGTCTCCCAGGCCGTCCTCCTGGGTGCTCGTTGTGCTGGCCTCATCAGTCAGCATCTTGGCGAGTTGCTGTTCCATGATCTGTTTGGCGTCCACGACTGACCCCGCATCCACTAGAGTAATCACGACAGTGAGTCCTGTCCCCACATAGGTGCAGAAATAGAGCGTCCCTCCGGTATCTTCGTCCTGGTCCACTCCGGGGTCGATGGATGTGACTGGTTGGCCAAGAACCGCCTCGGCTTCCGGTTGCGTGATCAGCGCGCAGATATCGACAAGGTCTTCCTCTTGTCCATTGTTGGATCCGGACATTTCGGTCGACACTGCGGTCGCTTCTGCGGTCGATCCAGCATTGGACTGCCCTTCCGACAAGAGGGAACTCGTGAGGGTCGATGGGGTCGGGGTTAATGAGCTCGATGGAATGCCTTCGCAGGCAGAAAGGCTCAGGGCGATCATACATATGAGCGCAATCAACGAGGTGAACTTCTGCTTACTGCCAGGACTAATGCTGAGAGTCTTGAACATGCTTTCTCCTAAAGTTGATGGTGACTTAGACAGGCGAAATGGGCTGAGGCGTTTGCAGAACGGGCGTGTGAGACTGCAACCCGGTAGGCCTGGTTCTACTCCTCCGCCCGGAATGGGACAGACAGACCGCCCGCTCGCCAATGGCTGCAGCCTTTGCAGCCCAATCGCTCAATCAGCTATGCAGCAGGGTTGTCCTGATGCGTGATAGGCCAAGAGGCCGTTCCCGAGCTTGACAATTGCCACGGCTAGAGATTGGTCAGGACGTACTCGGCCAGCTTGTGGACCAGGTCGGCATCGTCACCCAGAACATCGACCGAGACGCCGCCGGCATTCCGCACCATGATCTCATAGGCCTTTGTCCCCACGCGGGTGCCCATGAAAGCGTTGTCCCCGAGACCTTCAATAGGCTTCGCATCGACAAGCGCGCCCAGACTAAGCTCAAACAGGTCAGGATCGATAAGGTTGATGAAGTACAGCTGCGTGCCGCCGCTGCCTCCGTCCGTCAGCATGCCATAGGTGCAGTCCGGCCCACCGCTGCCCGTGCCGGTGTTGCTTGGGTCCGATAATGTGGCGTTGAGCGCTTCCGCTACCGCTTCGCCCGGGAACATGGTGCAGGCATTCATCGACAGAATATCGAGGCCGGGGGCCGAAGCGGCCGGCGCGGTTGGAGCATCGGCCTGGGGTGCCGATGTAGCCTGATCCCCGCCCGACGCATTCACCGTGGATGTATCGTCCGGCTTGCTCCCCAGGCTGCAGGCAGATACACCGAGGACCAGTGCTCCGAAGAGAAGGAGCACGGGCGCAGATGCCCGGACTGACTTTACCGCCTTCAGGATCTGTTCATTCATAACACCCTCCATGGGTCGTTTCAGATGGCGCGCTGCCCCTGCGTTCGGCGATGGAGGGCCTCCCATTGCCAATCACAAGGGAACTACGCCGCTTGCCGGATGGGATTACATCAACCCGGGTCGATTGGACGCTTCTGGGGAACTGCCGTCGGTCAGAATGCGCCAGACCAGGAGTCTGTTGACTTGCGTGGCGGCCCAAAACCTCAATCGCACGGAACTTGCGCCCATGCGGCCTGCCGGCACAAACCATCGGCGATGCCGCCTGGCTCCTCGCGGCGTGCCACCAACCATCTACGCTCGCCGTTGCTCATGAAATGGGAGGTTGTGCGATCCTGGGAACCCACGTGCCAATGCCCATGTCAATAGAGGACATATCATACCACATTTGCCAGAATAGCGCCACCATTCTGATACCTCGGATCTTCATCGCCTTGCCGTGTTGTCTGAGCAAGTGGGGGATATCTCGGAGCTCCCAGACAGGACGAACTGCGGCGGCTCCGAAAGTCATGCGCCCAGCCTCAGCGGCTGCGGACCGATGGTGACCAACCGGTGTTCGACATCCAGCGTCAGCTCGCCGGTGCCGTGCAGGACCATCGCCGGTGCGGGCTCCCCCTCCTCCGGACGGGCACGGCGCAGGACAGCCTTGCCCCGCGCCAGCAGCTCGCGCGCGCTGAACGGTTTGGTGACATGGTCGTCAGCGCCGACCTCCAGCCCGACCACGCGGCCCACCTCTTCGCCGAGTGCGGTGATCATGATGATTGGGACGGCCGTTGACTTGCGCAGCTCGCGACACACATCCAGGCCCTCGATCTCGGGGAGCATCCGGTCGAGCAGGATCAGCTCCGGCTGTGCTTCACGGGCCAGGCGCAGCGCCTGGTGTCCGTCGGCAGCGACGAGCACGTTGTATCGCGCCTGGCGCAGGTTGTACGCCAGGCGCTCGGTGACCGACGGTTCGTCGTCGACGACGAGGTTGCGCGCGGACATTGGGCACAGGATAGCACAGGATTGTGGCAGGCCGGTGTCAGGCAGGCGGCAGGCGGCGCGAGGCAGGCCGGGTTCACCCCACTTGAAACCCACTTGGGCTCATGGTCGACTGATCCAAATGCCGGCGGCGATGCATGCCGGTCGTGGCTCGTGCGATCGCGCCGGGATGGCATCGTGTCTCGTCCGAAGACATGGGTGCATTGGCCTGGTTCTGCAGCGATCAGCGGATCAGACGCTATCGCGCGGGAGGCAACCATGCCGTATGAAAGCAGCGGCCTACCCCCACGCGGGGTCAGGCAACAATCCTATTCACTATCTAGGGGAACATGGCGTCCAGACAATTGCAGGCCCAAGCGATCATAGAAAGGGGCAGTCGTGTGACTCGTTGTTGCTCCTTCCGAAAGAAGGGCCTATACTTTAGATCAGCTATGTTCTCTTCAAGCGCCGTTCACCAAGGCCATGAACGTGTCACATCACTGAGTCAACATCAACAGTCGAGAAGAGACCATGCGACCCCTTGTCAACATTCGGATTCTGGATATGACCCGCGCTCTGGCAGGCCCATACTGCACCATGATGTTGGGGGATCTGGGCGCAGATGTACTCAAAGTGGAACGGCCAGATAGCGGGGATGACAGCCGTGGCTGGGGACCGCCCTTTGTAGGCAAACCGTATGGCCCCTATCCAGGCGAATCCGCATACTTCCTTGCCGCCAATCGCAACAAGCGCAGTCTGACGGTCAATATCCAAACCCCGGAAGGGCAAGAGATCATCCGCCGACTGGCGAGTATCTCTGATGTCCTGGTTGAGAATTATCGCACCGGGGCTCTAGATCAAATGGGACTGGGGTATCCCGAGTTGCACAGCTTGTACCCCAGACTGGTCTACTGCTCCATCAGCGGCTATGGACGCACCGGCCCCCTGGCTGAACGCCCCGGCTATGACGCAATTCTTCAAGCCGAAGGCGGGATGATGAGTATCACCGGGGAGGTGGATGGGCCTCCTTCTCGCGTGGGGATACCCATTATTGACATCACCGCCGGGATGTTTGCCGCCACCTCAATTCTGGCGGCCCTGCATTCTCGCGATCGAACGGGAGAGGGGCAGCAGGTAGACATCTCCCTTTTCGATTCGGAGATCGCCCTCATGGCCAACGTAGCCTCCAACTATCTGGTTGGCGGTGACCAGCCCCGTCGTTTGGGCAATGCCCACCCAAATCTCGCCCCTTACGAGGCATTCTCGGCCCGCGATGGCTGGTTCATGCTGGGCGCCGCCAATGAGCGACAATGGGGACTGCTCTGTGACATGCTTGGCCG
>CAZBJQ010000087.1:0-12577 GCA_964492235.1 uncultured Anaerolineaceae bacterium
TCGTTGACGGCGATCACCGGGTAGGCCAGCGCGCCGTCGGCGGCCATCGCCCGCAAACGGATCACCCCCGTCGTTGTCTCCTCGGTCCCGCCGAGGACTTCCTCAAGCAGATCCCGCCGGTCCTTGTGCAGACTGCTCACCAGGTCGGCCCCGTCATCCATTGTCAGGTGCGGCTTGTGGTCGAGGGCGGCGTGGATGTGCCTGTAGTAGGTCTGAGTGTCCTCGCCCTTGATGGCGTAGACCGGGATCTCATCGTGGTACACCAGCGACGCCGCCGCATCATCTTGCGTCGAGAGTGGGTTGCTGGCCGTGAGGACACTGTCGGCTCCGCCCGCCTGCAGCGTGCGCATCAGGTTGGCGGTCTCAGTCGTGACGTGAAGGCAGGCCGAGATGCGCATGCCTTGCAGTGGTCGCTCCTTGGCGAACCGCTCACGGATCTGCCGCAGGACGGGCATCTCCTCATCGGCCCAGGCGATTCGCCTCCGTCCACCTTCTGCCTGCTTCAGGTCCTTCACATCGTGCGACTTGGCCATGGTCTGCTCCTCCTCAGGTCCGTCCGGTGCCGCAGCGCACGGGTCACCACAGTCCGCTATCGGGTGCGCTGGCTACAGGCCGAGCGGCTCGCCGAAGATCTGTTGGTAGCGTTCTGAAAACGCAGCAAGGTCGAAGGCATGCCCCTGGGAGCCGGGATGCTCGAGGCAGTAGGTTGCCGCCAGCGCACCCATCTTGCCGCACGTCTCGAGCGGCCGGTCGCGCAGAAAGCCCTTGAGGAACCCGCCGCGAAAAGCATCTCCCACGCCGGTGGGGTCTGCAATGGCGCGAGGCGTCACGGAAGGCACGTGGACGCTGGTGCCGTCCGCCAGCAGATCCACCCCGCGCTCCCCCCGGGTGATGACGACAAAACCAGAGAGGGAATCGATCTGCTTCGGCGACAGACCGGTTTTCTCTTCGATCAGGCGAAACTCATAGTCGTTCCCGAAGACGGCCAGAGAACCGGTCACTCCGGTGCGCAACGTCTCGGCGTCGAGACGAACAACCTGCTGGCTCGGATCGTAGATGTATGCAAGGCCAAGATCGTGGCATTCCCGCACGTAACAGGCCATCGCCTCGGGATCGTTGGCGGAGATGACGACCAACCTTGGTCGGGTAGGCAGGTCGGACAGGCGGAGGCTGGAGGCTTCTGACATCGCGCCCGGGTAGAAGCTGGCGATCTGGGCATTCGAGCGATCGGTGGTCACGAAAAAGGAGGCGGTGAACAGTCCATTCACCGGTTGGATATGAGTGGTGTCGACTCCCTGGCTGTTCAACCAGTCTCGGTATTCGGCGAAATCCTCGCCCACCGTTGCCATCACCGACGGCCGCTCCCCGAGCTGCGCCAGGGTGAACGCGATGTTGGCGGCGATCCCGCCCCGGCGGCGGATCATGCTATCGACCAGAAACGACAGGCTGATCCGATCGAGCTCGTCCGGGAGGATGTGCTCCCGGAAAGTCCCGGGGAAGGTCATCAGGTAGTCGTAGGCGATTGATCCCGTCAGCAGGATTTCCACAACGGCCCATCCTGACCCGTGCCCGGCGCAAGAATCCGCTGCCCTTGGCAGCGGTGGAGTTGCGGTCCCCGCCGAACTCGGTGCGCCGGCTGGACACCCCCAAGTCTATCACTGGTTCTGCGCAGGCGGCGCTCTCCCGGGTTCCGCTCCAAGCGCGGGCGCAGGCACCTGTCACATGGGGTCGGCCAGGCGGCGGGGGGAACAACGGGCCGATTCTTGGTCTTCTGTCCCCAAGGAGAGCTGCTTGTCGCTTGTGGAACCTGCCCCGGCACAAGGGGCCGGGGCAGGTTTGACGCGGCCGGCGCCGTCCCTTATGATGCCACCCATGTCTGGAGCCAGAGCAACGGCCACCGCACTGGCGATGCTGCTGCTCGGTGCGAGCCTTGCTTGCAGTTGGGGAGCGCCCGCGCCGCCCACCAGCACGCCTACCGCATCGTCAACGGCAACGGTGGCGCCCACGGCGACTGCCACGCCGACGCCCGAACCTCAGGTCCGCCTGCTGGCGGCAGACCAGGCGCTGTTCTATGGAGATTGGGATCGGGCCTTCGAGGAATTCAACACCGCTCGCTTGAATGCCACGGAATCGGATCAAGCGGCGCTGGCTTCGTTCGGTTACGCTCGAACGCTGCTGGAGAGCGGCAGGCTTTGGGAGGCCATCGAGGCCTTCAACGCCTTCCTCGCCGCCTACCCGGCGCACGAGCGCGTGGCGCAGGCATGCTACCTCCGAGGCCTGGCCGAGGAGAAGGCCGGGCTGAGCCAAGAAGCGATTGCCGACTATCAGCGTTACCTCGAGCTGAGACCCGGCAGAATCGATTCGCACGTCGAGGAGCGGATCGGTGACTTGCTGCGACAGGTCGCCCGCCCGGGCGACGCCATCCCGCATTATCAAATCGCCAAGGAAGCCGGAAGTCTCGATGCCCCCATCGCTCTTGAGATCCAGATAGGTCAGGCCATGCTCGAGAACGGCGACGGCGCTGCAGCGCTGGCTCATTTCGATGCGCTTCTGCAGGTGGTGACAGATCCCGCCACGCGCGCCACCCTGCTGTTCTTGAGCGGAAACGCGCTGGAGGGCCTCGGCGATCCACAGGGCGCCTATGCCCGCTACCAACAATCCATCGACAGCTACCCTGAAGCCTATGACAGCTACAGCGGGCTGGTACGCCTGGTCGATGCCGAGGTCGAAGTCAACGAACTGCTGCGTGGTGTTGTGGACTACTACGCCAGTGCCTACGAGCCCGGTCTGCGTGCCCTGGATCGCGCCCTTGCCACCGCGCCCTCGGCCGAGGGCTACTACTTCCGGGGTCTCACCAGGCGGGCTCTGGGCGACGCCAATGGGGCGTTGGCCGATTTCAACCGCGTTGTGGACGGCTATCCCGGCGATGGCCGCTGGGCACCCGCCATGCTCGAAAAGGCCCGGACCGAATGGGCGTACCTAAGCATGTACCGCCAGGCCGTCGAGACGTTCCTGGCCTACGTAGCGGCGCTGCCGGCAGACCCGAAAGCGCCTGAGGCACTCTTCCTGGCCGGACGAACTGCGGAACGGGTGGATGATCTGGAGCGCGCGGCAGAAATCTGGCTGCGCATCCCGACGGAATACCCTGAAACCGAAGAGGCGCGGCAGGGTACATTCCTGGCAGGGATCGCCCGCTACCGCAAACAAGATCTGGCCGGTGCCCGGACCGCCTTTGAATTGTCCGAGACCATGGCCGCCGACAGCGGCGAGCTCGCCCGGGCGAAGTTCTGGGTAGGGAAGACGTATGAGGCGCAAGGGGCCCAGGATGCCGCCCGCCAGGCCTGGGATGAGGCGGCCGAGGCGGATCCTACCGGATACTACTCGGTTCGAGCCGCAGATGTGCTTGCCGGTCGTTTGCCGTTTCAAGCCGCCGGGTTGCCCGACTTCACACTCGACGCCGAGGCCGAACGGGCAGAGGCGGAGGCCTGGTTGCGCTCAACCTTCGCCGTCGACGGCCCGGAGCCTCTGGCGTCGCTGACGCCGGACCTGGCCAACGACCCGCGCCTGATCCGCGGCCTCGAGTTCTGGGAGCTCGGACAGTACGGGCTGGCGAAGCAGGAGTTCACCGCATTGCGCCAGGCATTCGAGACGGATGCGGAGTCCCTCTATCGCCTGATGCACACCATGCTGGGGCTCGGGCTGTATCAACCCGCCATCTTCACGGCGCGCCAGATCCTCAACCTGGCGGGGATGGATGACGCCGCCACGATGACCGCCCCGGCGTATTTCAACCATGTCCGGTTTGGCACCTACTTCGGCGACTTGATCCTGTCGGAAGCCGCGGCCTACGGCCTCGATGGGACCTTGCTGTTGTCGTTGGTGCGTCAGGAGAGCCTGTTCGAGGGTTTCGCCACTTCGTATGCCGCGGCGCGAGGCCTGACACAGGTCATTCCCAGCACCGGCCAGAACATTGCCGATCAGTTGGGCTGGCCTCCCGACTACACCGCCGAAGACCTGTACCGGCCGCTGGTCAGCGTCCGCTTCGGCACCTACTACTTATCCCGCCAGCTGGTGCGCTATGAGGGTGACACGTATGCCGCACTGGCTGCCTACAACGCCGGGCCGGGCAACGCCGATATCTGGAATGAGATCGCCCCCGACGATCCGGATCTCTTTCTAGAGATCCTGCGCCTGGACCAACCCCAGCAGTACATCCGTTCGATCCAGGAGGTCTATGCCATCTATCAGGCGCTGTATGGTAGCCAGGGCTAGCACCCGGCTGGCCAGTCCATATTGACTTCCCTGCACAGGCGTGTTACCATAACCATTCGCAGTTGATGGTGCCAGGCTTGCCGGCACGTAGCCTGCCGGAGAGGCATTTGCGGGGGCGGACGCCCGCCCTTCCTTGTTCCGCGCCGCAGGGCGCAAGAGCACACAGGAGCGGTCATGGCCCCCACAGGTCAGAAGTGGTACTCGCGTACGAAGGATGCCTTCTCGCTACCGACGCTGATCGATGTCCAGTTGGAATCGTTCGAGTGGCTGATGCGGGAGGGGCTGGCCGAACTGTTTGACGAGATCTCCCCGATCGAGTCTTACAACGGCGGGATGAAACTGTTCTTTCCCGGCAAGTCCCGCGAAGCCCGGGATTTCAAACTCAAGTACTGGTTCGAAGACCCAAAGCATGACATCGAAGAATGCGTCGAGCGTGACCTGACATTTGCCGCGCCGCTCTATGTCTCCGTGCTGCTGGCGGGCCCGGAGGTTTCGGAGCCGATCAAGCAGGATTTGTTCCTCGGCGATTTTCCGTTGATGACCGAGAAAGGCACCTTCATCATCAACGGCACCGAGCGCGTGGTGGTCTCCCAGCTGATCCGTTCCCCCGGGGTGTACTTCGAGGCGCCGGAAGACCGCGCCACCGGCCGCCGACTGGCGGCGGCCAAGTTGATCCCGGATCGCGGCGCCTGGATGGAATTCGAGACCCGCAAAAGCGACTACATCACCCTGAAGTTCAACCGCAAGCGAACCGTGCCCGTCACCATCCTGCTGCGCGCCATGTCGGCGGTGGACGACGGGCTTGATGTATCGCCGATCACCGATGCCAGCGACGAAGAGCTGATCGGGATCTTCTCGGGTGTGGACAACAAGCCTGATCATCCATACATCGCCACAACCATTCGCCAGGAGCCGACGTGGGAGATCAAGCCGGGCCGCACGCTCGGCCAAGAGGCGCTGATTGAGTTCTACCGCCGCATGCGCCCGGGGGACCCGCCGACGCTGGACAACGCCCGCGAGTACCTGCGCGATCAGCTGTTCGACCAGCGGCGCTACGACCTGGAGCGCGTCGGCCGCTACAAGCTGAACCAGAAGCTCGACCTGCAGGAGATCGTGCCGCTGGTGCACCGTCGCGTTACCACCTGGGATGTCGTCCGTCTGGTGATGCGCCTGATCCAGATCAACAACAACCAGGTAAACCCGGATGACATCGACCACCTCGGCAACCGCCGGGTGAAGACGGTGGGCGAGCTCATCCAGGGCAAATTGCGGGTGGGACTCCGGCGTATGGAGCGGGTGATCCTCGAGCGCATGTCGATTCGAGATCAGGAGCAGCTCTCGCCGGTCTCCCTGGTCAACATCCGTCCGGTGGTGGCGGCGATCCGCGAATTCTTCGGATCGAGCCAGCTCTCGCAGTTCATGGATCAGACCAATCCGCTGGCCGAGCTGCGGCACAAGCGCACTCTGTCCGCCCTAGGACCGGGGGGCCTGCGCCGGGAACGGGCCGGGTTCGATGTACGCGATGTACACCATTCGCACTACGGCCGCATCTGCCCGATCGAGACGCCGGAGGGGCCCAACATCGGCCTGATTGGCCGCCTGGCCTCCTATGCCAAGGTCAATCGCTTCGGCTTCATCGAGACTCCCTACCGCAAAGTCCATCGCGAACTCGATCCCGGGGATGAGCGCCTTCTAGGAAGGACGATCCGTGGGCAGATCAAAGATCCAAAGAGTGGTAGCGTCATCGCTGAAGACGAGCAGGAGATCACCCCGCCACTGGTCAAGGCTCTGACCAAGCTGGGACGGCCAGTTCCGATTGAGCCGTTCGTGTCCGGAGAGACGTCGTATCTCTCGGCTGACGAAGAAGACAAGTGGGTAATCGCCCAGGCGAATGCACCGATTGACGAGAAGGGCGCGTTCATCCGCCAACGGGCATCCTGCCGCCACCACGGCGAGTTCTTATTCGTCTCGCCGCCGGAGATCGACTATATGGATGTCGCCCCGCGGCAGATCGTCGGCGTGAGCGCCTCCCTGATCCCGTTCCTCGAGCATGACGATGCCAACCGCGCCTTGATGGGCTCGAACATGCAGACCCAGGCCGTCCCGCTGATCCGCCCCGAAGTGCCGCTGGTATCCACCGGCATGGAGCGCCAGGCAGCCCTCGACTCGGGGCAGGTGGTCGTCTCGGACGTGACCGGCGAGGTCGAGTCCGTAACCGGGAGCGAGGTCATCGTCCGAGTCGGGCGCGATCGAAGGACCTTCAAGCTGCGCAAGTACAACCGTTCGAACCAGAGCACCTGCATCGACCAACGGCCGGCGGTGATCAAGGGACAGCGCATCCGTCCGGGTGACGTGATCGCCGATTCGTCCTCGACGGCTGACGGCGAACTGGCGCTGGGGCAGAACGTGCTGTGCGCCTTCTTGTCCTGGGAAGGCGGGGATTTCGAAGACGCCATCCTGATCTCCGAGCGCCTCGTGCAGGAGGACCGGTTTACCAGCGTGCACATCGAGAAGCATGAGGTCGAGGCTCGAGATACCAAGCTCGGGCCGGAGGAGATCACCTATGACATCCCGAACGTCGGTGATGAAGCGCTGCGCGACCTGAACGAAGACGGCATCATTCGCGTCGGGGCCGAGGTCGGTCCGAATGACATCCTGGTCGGCAAGATCACGCCTAAGGGCGAGAAGGAGCTGACGCCGGAAGAGAAGCTGCTGCGGGCGATCTTCGGCGAGAAGGCGCGGGAGGTGAAAGACACCTCCCTGCGCATGCCGCACGGGGAACGGGGCAAGGTGGTCGACGTCAAGGTCTTCACCCGCGAAGAGCACCGCGACCTGCCGGCGGGCGTTGAGAAGATGGTCCGTGTTTCCGTTGCGCAAAAGCGCAAGGCCACCGAAGGCGACAAGATGGCCGGCCGCCATGGGAATAAGGGCGTGATCTCACGGGTCGTCCCTGTGGAAGACATGCCGTACCTCGATGATGGCTCACCGATCGACCTGATCTTGAACCCCCTCGGCGTGCCGGGCCGCATGAACATCGGCCAGATCCTCGAGGCTCACCTTGGGTGGGCAGCCGACCGCCTTGGGTTCCGCGCAGTCACCCCTGTCTTCGATGGGGCGGATGAGGATGAGATCGAGGCTGAACTCGCACGCGCCTGGCTGGTCGACCGGGCCTGGGACGATGTGGCCGATCGCGCCTGGCAGTGGGTGAAGTCGGCCGGCTACTACCAGGAAGACGTGTTTCGCGATGATGACGAGGTACGCAAGTTGTACCTCGAAAACTGGCTGGCGGACCGGGGGTTCGATCCGGAACAGATCGCCATCGATCCGAACTACGCTCGCCGCTCGGCAGCCCGTCAGTGGCTCAGAGAGCAGGGCTATGACGCCGACGCCATTCTGCTCTTCGAAGATGAGACCCTCCAGGGGGACGGACGTTTCCAGCGGGACCAGGCAGCGATCGATGCCTGCCTGCGCATCTGGATCCAAGACAACGGCGGAGAGGACCCCGGCCGCATCGACCCCGAGGCTTTGCGCCAGAAGTCGATGGCTGTGATGGCCCAAACCGGCAACCCGGCGCCCGTGCTGGGCAAGCAGCGCCTCTTTGATGGCAAGACTGGCATGGCCTACGACCAGCCCGTCACGGTCGGCAAGGTGTTGATGATGAAGCTGCACCACCTTGTCGAGGACAAGGTGCATGCACGTTCCACCGGGCCGTACTCGCTCGTCACGCAGCAGCCGCTGGGCGGTAAGGCGCAGTTCGGCGGCCAGCGTTTTGGCGAGATGGAAGTGTGGGCACTCGAGGCCTACGGTGCGGCACATACGCTGCAAGAGATGCTCACGGTCAAGTCGGACGATGTTCAAGGCCGGGTGAAGACCTACGAGGCCATCGTCAAGGGCGAACCGGTCGAGGAGCCAGGCATCCCGGCCTCGTTCCGGGTCCTGGTCAAAGAACTGCAGAGCCTCGGGCTGTCGGTGGAGGCGATCGCCGAAGACGGGGAATTGATGAAGTTCGGCAAGGAAGAAGATCGAGCCAGGCCGCCGCGCCTGGGACTGGGGTTGCTGGACATGGAGTCGCGCGGCGGCGGAAGGTAGACCTCCGCCGGCACCTGGCGCCGTCAAGCCCGCTCCCGTGTAGGTGGCCCGACGGGTTTGTCCATTGGCAGATGACCACGCGACCTGTGGGGGTTCGGCGTAGCCCCGCAGGTCGTGTGCCTTCCATGCCCGTACCCGAGCTCGTCTGTCGCCGCGTCGTTCCTGGGAAGCATTGTAGGTACGGTGCCGAGGGCCCAGCTCAGCCAGACCATCGCATGATGCGCACGCTCTTGTTCTTCTGTCTGGCCACCGCTGCGCTCGTGGCACGCAGGGCGAGCACAAGATAACCACCGACGGCGCCAGCCTCCGCTCTTGCAGACCCGGGCACGGGAATCCGGGCGGCGAAGGACTCCCGGGTCTCGGCCCGGCGGCTGAGTTCACCGCTGAGGTCCCTCCCATCACAAACGCTTCTGTGCGAGGCAGGATCGGCCCGGCAACCTGGCCCTGCTCGAGAGGGGGACCTCTGGCTGCGCCCGTTGCCTGCGGGTGGCACACCACCGGCAAGGGTGGCACGATGCCTACAAGGGGTTGGAGGCTGGTCGTGCTCGGCAACCACTATCCCGAGCCTTGGCGAGAACGGGATCGGGATGAAGAGCAAGAAGCTACGGAGCGCCTGGGCGTCACCCCAGCGGTGGCTCAGGACATTACCCGGGCAACGTGGCGCCTACGGTGCCTGGTACTGGCCGAGGCGGTAGCTCATCGACAGGATCGGGCGAATTCGCAGTTGGCTGTCCATGGGAAGGGGCCACGGGCACGAGGGAGGCAGCCATTCAGGCGTTGCTGACGGTGCCGTTTCCCTGGCCCACCGGGCGGGGTGGATCGATCATCCTCCCGGCCGAAAGGGGTGGAATCCGGGCGCTTGACGAGATCTTATACGGCATGGTAAACTAAGGGTCCGTAGCCGAACTAGTCGACGGATGGGAGCGTGGGAAGAGCCCATCCGAGCCGAATAGGGACGTCGAACTAGACGAGGCCATCGCGCTGAACCGATGGCCTCGCTTAGTGGCCGGAGGCCCGGGGCGTGAGCCCCGGCTTCATGTGGAGGGTGATCGTGCCGACCATCAATCAACTGGTGCGGAAGGGCCGCAAGCCCAAGCGCCTTAAGACGAAGGCGCCGGCGCTGCAGTACATCTTCAACGCCAACAAGCAGCGGCGGCTGCCGGTTGCCAGGGGGGCACCGCAGAAGCGCGGCGTGTGCACGCAGGTCCGGACACAGACGCCGAAGAAACCGAACTCGGCGCTGCGCAAGGTGGCCCGCGTCCGCCTGACTAACATGATGGAGGTCACGGCCTACATCCCGGGCGAGGGCCACTCGTTGCAGGAGCACTCGGTGGTGCTGGTCCGCGGGGGCCGTGTCAAGGACTTGCCGGGCGTGCGCTACCACATCGTGCGCGGCACGCTCGACACCACTGGCGTCGACGGGCGCCGCCAAAGCCGGTCGAAATACGGCGGCAAGCGCCCGAAGGAACAGTAAGTCTAAGGCACTGGATGGACGTCGGCCACGGTCAGCCGTTCGGCCGACGTACTTTGAGAGGGAGCGGTTCGATGCGAAGGAGCAAGCCTGAGAAGCGGGTCATGCCGGGTGATGTGCGCTACAACAGCCAGACGGTCCAGGCGTTTATCAACAGCCTGATGCGCCGCGGCAAGAAGAGCACGGCCGCCCGCGTGCTCTACGATTCCTTCGACATCATCCAGGAGCGCGCCAAGCGTGAGCCTCTGGAGGTCTTCGAGGCGGCAATCAAGAACGTCTCGCCAATGCTGGAAGTCAAGCCCCGGCGCGTCGGCGGCGCCACCTATCAGGTGCCGGTCGAGGTTGCCACGGATCGGCGCGTTTCGCTGGCGCACCGCTGGATCCTGGCAGCCTGTCGGGCACGGTTCGGTCGATCGATGGCCGAGAAGTTGGCTGGCGAGCTGATGGACGCCGCCAACAGCACAGGTGCCGCCATCAAGCGCCGCGAAGAAACCCACAAGATGGCAGAGGCCAACCGCGCCTTTGCCCATTATCGCTGGTAGAAGGGAGCTCCTGCCGCAGGCGGCAGGGGTGTCAGATATGTCGCGCGAGCATCAGCTGGAACGCTATCGAAACATCGGCATCATAGCTCATATCGATGCCGGCAAGACCACCACCACCGAGCGGGTGCTCTACCACACCGGTCGGACGCATCGAGTCGGGTCGGTGGACGACGGCACGACGGTCACCGACTGGATGGAGCAGGAACGCGAACGCGGGATCACCATCGTCTCGGCCGCTGTGACCGCCTCCTGGCGGGACCACATTATCAATCTGATCGATACGCCCGGGCACATCGATTTCACGGCGGAAGTCCAGCGCTGCCTGCGGGTGCTGGACGGCGGGGTAATCGTGTTCGACGCCGTCCAGGGCGTGGAGCCGCAGTCTGAGACTGTCTGGCGTCAGGCCGACCGTTACGGCGTGCCACGCCTGGCCTTCGTTAACAAGATGGATCGCCCGGGGGCTTCGTACGAGCACACGATCGAATCGATGCGAGACCGCCTGGGCGCCAACCCGATCGCCATCCAGCTCCCGATTGGCGCCGAAGGTGGTTTCTCGGGCGTGGTCGACTTGCTCGGGAACGAGGCGATCATCTGGAAGGACGAGCAAGGCACCGAGCCCGTACGTGGCCCCGTACCGGCGGATATGCAGGATCGGGTGACCGAGGCGCATGCCCGCATGGTCGAGCAGATCGCAGAGACCGACGAATCCCTGCTGGAGAAGTTCGTGGAAGCCCGGGAGATCACCCGGGACGAGCTGCAATCCAGCCTGCGGCGGGCGGTGATCCAGGGCAAGGCTACTCCCGTCCTTTGCGGCTCGTCTCTGCGCAACCGGGGCGTCCAGCCACTGCTGGACGCGATTATCGACTACCTGCCATCACCGTTTGACATCCCACCGGTCATCGGCACCAAGCCTGGCACCGAAGAAGCGCAGACGCGCCAGGCCAAGGATGAGGCGCCGCTCAGCGCCCTGGTCTTCAAGATAGTCACCGATCCCTACGTCGGCCGCCTGGCCTATTTCCGTGTGTATTCGGGCAAGATCACCCAGGGCTCGATGGTCTACAACTCGGCCAAAGGGAAGCGCGAGCGGGTGGGCCGGTTGATACGCATGTATGCCGACCGGCGGGAGGACATTTCCGAGGTCCTGGCGGGCGATATCGCCGCCGTCCTGGGGATGAAGGAAACCTTCACCGGCGACACCCTGTGCGACTTGGCCAACCCCATTGTGCTCGAGAGCATCACCTTCCCTGAGCCCGTCATCTTCCTGGCCATCGAACCGAAAACCACCGCCGACCAGAGCAAGATGGCCGAGGCCCTGCAGAAGCTCTCCGAGGAGGATCCGACCTTCCGCGTTGGGTCCGACGAGAACACCGGCCAGACCGTCATATCCGGAATGGGCGAGCTGCATCTCGAGGTCCTGGTTGACCGTATGCAGCGCGAGTTCAAGGTGCAGGCAAAGATCGGCCGGCCGCGCGTGGCCTACCGTGAGTCGATTGGCCGCCCCGTACCGAAGAGCGAGTACCGCTACATCAAGCAGACGGGTGGGCGGGGCCAGTACGGGCACGTGGTGTTATCGCTTGAGCCGGGCGCCAAGGGCTCGGGCGTGAAGTTCGAGGACAAGATCGCCGGCGGCGCCGTCCCCCGGGAATACATCCCGGCGGTGGGCAAAGGCGTGGTCGAGGCAGCGGAAGGCGGCGTCCTGGCCGGCTACCCGGTCACCGATATCGTGGTGCGCCTGATCGACGGCTCCTTCCACGAGGTCGATTCGAGCGAGATGGCCTTCAAAATGGCCGGATCCCTGGCTTTCAAGCAGGGCGTGCAGCAAGGGCGTCCCATTCTGCTCGAGCCCGTGATGCGGCTGGAGGTTGTCGTTCCCGAGGACTTCCTGGGCGAGGTCTCGGGCAACCTGGCGGCCCGGCGGGCGGCGATCGAAGGCATCGATGCAGGCCCCGGCAAGACCCAGGTGATCAACGCCACGGTTCCCCTGGCAGAGATGTTCGGCTATGCCACGGATCTTCGGTCGATGACCCAGGGGCGGGGCGTGTTCACGATGGAATTCGATCATTACGCCGAGGTGTCGGAGGCTGTCACCCGCAGCGTGCTGGAAGGCGCCCGCTAGCGGGCCGCCGACGGCGATTCTAGGAAAAGGACGGAGACGACGAACATGGGCAAGCAGAAGTATGCGCGAACGAAGCCGCACATGAAC
>CAZBJQ010000088.1:0-12231 GCA_964492235.1 uncultured Anaerolineaceae bacterium
CCGTACCGGGTGATCGCCGATCACATCCGGGCGGCGACGTTCCTGATCGCCGACGGGGTGGTCCCGGGCAACATCGGGCGCAACTACGTCTGCAGGATGATCGTGCGCCGCGCCAGCCGCTTCGGCGGCAAAGCCGGCTTTGATGAGCCTTTCCTTGGACAGGTCGCGGAGACCGTCATCGAGCAATACGGGGATGTGTATCCGGAGATCGAGCGCAACCGCCAGGCAGTGCTTCGGACTCTGTTGGACGAAGAGCGCCGCTTCCGCCGCACCGTCGAGACGGGCGTCGGGCATCTGAACGAGTTGATGGCCACAGCCACGGCCAGCGGCCAGCGCGTGCTGCCGGGCTCCAGCGCCTTCGATCTCTATGCCACCTATGGTCTACCACTGGAGATTACCCGGGACATCGCGCGCGAGTCGGGCCTGGAGGTCGAGGAAGCGGGCTTCCGCCAGGCTATGGACTCGCACCGCGACGCGTCTTCGGTCGGCGACGAATGGACTGACGAGGCGGGCGAGATCCCGATCGAGGTCTATCAGCAGGTTCTGAGCGAGCTGCAGGCCTCCGGCGCCCTGCCGTCGGAGGGCGTACTGGTCGATCCGTATTCCGGGTTCGAAATCGAGGCCCCGATTCTGGCAATCGTCGGTAGCCAGGGACGCGTGTCGCAGGCCTCCCCCGGCGACGTCGTCAGACTGGTCCTGCCAGGGCACGCCTTCTACGTCGAGGCGGGCGGGCAGGTCAGCGACACAGGTACCGTGGTCTCGGTGGGGGAGCCTCGGTGGGAAGTGCAGGTCCAGGCGGCGCTGCGCCCAATCGCCGGGCTGAGTTTGCTCCAAGGGAGCGTCCTGCGCGGGGAGCCGCGCCAGGGCGATCCAGCCATCGCCGCCGTCGACCGTGGCCGCCGCTGGGACATCATGCGCAACCACACCGCCACCCACCTCCTTCACGGCGCGCTGCGAGCCGTCCTCGGGGAGCACGCCCGACAAGCCGGCTCGTTGGTCGCGCCCGATCGCCTGCGCTTCGATTTCACCCACCCACAGGCCATGAGCTCCGACGAGATCGACCGGGTGGAGACCCTCGTGCAGCAGGCCATCCTGTCAAACCACAGTGTGGTAAGCCGGGAGAAGGCGAGAGAGCAAGCCATCGGCGAGGGCGCCATGGCCCTGTTCGGAGAAACCTACGGGGAGTCCGTGCGCACGATCGCCATAGGAGGTGAGCAGCGAGTGTCGTACGAACTCTGCGGCGGCACGCACGTCCCCGAAACCGGCATCATCGGTACCTTCCTCATTCTCTCGGAGGGGAGTGTGGCGGCCGGCATCCGGCGAATCGAGGCCGTTACCGGGCGGGCGGCGCTCGAACTGATCAAGTCCCGGATGAATGCTCTCGAGCGGCTGGCGCGCCAGCTCGGCACATCGCCGGACAGCGTCGAGCAACGCGTGCAGGCTCTCCTCGAAGACCAGGCCTCCCTCGAGACGCGGCTCGAACAGCTGCGTCTCCGTCAAGCGGAGGCCCTGGCCTTCGCCCTCGCTCCTCAGGACGTCGCCGGGGTCACACTTGTTTCGGGTGAGGTGGGCTCAGCTAACGCCGACACCCTGCGCGAACTGGTTGATCGACTGCGCGCCCGTCACCCGTCAAGCGTCATCGTCCTGGGCGGCTCCGCCGAGGGCCGGCCGGTTATCGTGGCCGCAGTCAGCGCCGACCTCGTGGCACGCGGGTTGCACGCCGGAGATCTCGTAAAGCAAACCGCGGCCATCGTGGGAGGCGGCGGAGGCGGCAAGCCAGGCATGGCCGAGGCGGGTGGAAAGGATGTTGCCAAGCTCCCTGAGGCGCTCGCCCTGGCGGCGCACTACGTGCGCCAAAGGCTGACGTAGGCGTCTCGCGCCAGAAGAAGGCGGTCTGATGCCTTCTGTGGTTGCTGCCGGCCGGATCCGTCGATGAAACTGCAAATCCTCGAGCTCGAATCCCAGGATGACCGGGCCTCTGTCCGGGACCGCCTGGCGTGGTCGCAGGCGCCTCGGGTCGTGCTCGTCTACCCCAACCGAGGCCGAACCAGGCTCAACCAGTTGGACCTGGTCTTGCTGCATCGGGAGGCGGCGCACCGTGGTCGCCAACTGGGCATGGTCACGCGGCACCCGATCCTGACGGCCGCTGCAGAAGCGGCTGGCATTCCGCGCTTCCCCTCGATCGACGAAGTACCCGAAGGGGCCTGGCCGCCCCGCCCGACAATCCCGCACTCAGGAACGCCGGCCAAGAGAATCGGCGGGGTACTCCGGAGCTCGCCTCGTCCGCCGCGCTCGGCCGCCATCACTCCCCTGAGAGGTGCGTACCGCTGGCTGTGGTTCGGAGCGGCAGTGATGTCCCTGCTGGTCATGGCGGCTGCCATTTTGCCCTCGGCCAAGGTGGTGCTGACACCTGTCACCGAGAGGCGCGACCGCACACTGATCCTCACCGTCGCGGCTGAGCCGGCGGAAAGCCTTGCACCCTCCACCCTGCCTTCGCGGCAGGTACAGCTGAAGATGAGTGGCTCACTGCGCCTGCCGACCACTGGCGAAGTCCAGGTCCCGGCTGCCCCGGCCGTCGGCACGGCCGTCTTCACTAACCTGACCGCAGAAGAGGTGGACATCGATGAAGGCACGAGCCTGCGCGCAAGCAACGGTGCCGGCGGGCGTTTCGTCACGACGCTCGTGGCGGAGCTGCCCCCCGGGCAGGGAAGCAGCGTAAGTGTACCGATCGCTGCCGCCGAGCCGGGCTCGAGGGGCAACCTGACGGCAGGTTCGCTGGATTCGATCGACGGACCGCTCGGTCTGAAAGCATCAGTCAGTAACCCAGAGAACCTCGGCGGGGGATCGGATCAGATGCGTCCTGCTGTAGCCGCGGTCGATCCGGAAAGCCTGCAGCGGGCGCTGGTCGACCAGCTGCTCGACCAGGCCGAAGTCGCACTGAAGAAAGACCTCAAGGCCGGCGAGAAACTGGTGCCGGGATCGGTCCGCGTCCTGGAATTCGTCGATCTGGCATTCGACCACCAGCCCGGCGATCCTGCAGATTCAATGGGGGTGGATGCAGAACTCCTCATTGGGGCCCTGGTGTTGACGCAGGAGGCGACTCTCCAGGCCGCCTGGATCTCGATCCAGAACGGCGCCGATCCACCCTGGACGCCTGTCCCCGGCTCGCTATCGCTGGGGGAGGCGTCGGCCGGGAGCGATCCGGCCGGACAGGCTATCCAGGTGACCGCCGAGTGGTCGGAGTACCTGCCGGTGAACCGCGCCACCATGGCCAAGGCGATTCGCGGCCGGCCGGCCGGCGAGGCATCCCGCGCCCTCATAGAGTCTGCCAATCTGGTTACGCCGCCGCAGGTCATCCTGACCCCCGCCTGGCTTCCCCGACTCCCTTGGCTCGAAAGCCGGATCGGGATTTTCATGCCCTGGGAGATGCCCTGATCGCACGCCTGCTGGCCATCGACCCTGGTGATGTGCATATCGGCCTGGCCGTCTCGGACCCCGGCGGCGTCATCGCGCGGCCGCTGCGAGTCGTGCGCCACCAATCCCGCCGGCAGGACGTAGCAGCCATTCTGGAGGCGGCGAAGGAACAGGAAGTGGAACGGATCATCATCGGCGTACCTTACGGCCTGGAGGGGGAGGTCGGGCCTCAGGCCAGGCGGGCGGTGCGACTGTCGCAGGCACTGCAGACGGAGACGTCGATCCCTGTGGTCACCTGGGACGAGACGGGATCCTCTCAGGCTGCGCGCTTCGGCCATGCCTCGGACCGCCTGGAGCATGCGCGCGCGGCGGCGGTGATCTTGCAGGAGTATCTGGATGCTTCGGCGAGGTAGTTCCCTCCCCGGTTGTCTGATGTTGGCCTCGATCATCATGGTTTTGTTGATGGTCGGAATCGCGGCGGCCGTGATTCTGGCCGATGGTGCGGGGCTGCCCTTGCCCCCCGCCGCCTCGCCTACGGAGATGTCTGGAATCGACCGGGCCTGGCTACAGGCGTACCTGTTCTTGCGCGGGCGCGCCCTGTCCCAGCCGGCCGGCGACCCGGCGGCCATGGCAGAGATCATTGTGCTCCCAGGGGAGTCGGCGGAGGCGGTGATTGACAGCCTGGTCGCGGCGCAGATCGTGGACGAACCCGCTTTGCTCAGCGCCTACCTGCGACTCTACGGGCTGGACACTCGGATTCAGGCCGGTCGGTATGCGCTCTCCGGCTCGATGTCGGCGTTTCAAATCGCCGAGGCGCTGCAACTGGCGATCATCAGCCAGCAGCGACTGACAGTGCCTGAGGGTTGGCGGCTGGAGCAAATCGCAGAGGCTCTCCCCTCGGATGGGACAGGCGTCTCGCCGGAGGATTTCTTGCGCGCGGCGCAGAGAGGTGAGGCGCTCCAGGAGCTCCTCGGGGTTACAGCCGAAAGCACGGAAGGGTTCCTCTTCCCGGACACCTACGCCCTCGGCGAAAGCACCAGCGCCGAGGATTTGGTTCAGACGATGGTCGAGACATTTGATGATCGCGTTGGCCCTTCGCTCCGGTCTGGCTTCGAGGGCCGCGGGCTGACGCTATTCCAGGGGGTCATCATGGCCTCGGTCATCGAGCGCGAGGCTGTCATCGCCGAGGAACGACCGTTGATCGCATCGGTGTTTATTAACCGCCTGCAGCAAGGAATGCGGCTGGAGGCGGATCCGACCGTGCAGTATGCTCTTGGGCGCCAGCCCGATGGATCGTGGTGGAAGGCTTCGCTGACCCAGGCCGATCTGGAATCGGATTCACCGTACAACACATACTTGTATGCCGGTCTGCCCCCGTCGCCGATCGCCAACCCAGGGCTGGCTTCCTTGTCCGCAGTGGCTGCGCCCGCCCAGACCGACTTCCTTTTCTTCCGCGCCGCTTGCGACGGCTCCGGCCGCCATCTGTTCGCCGAAACCTTCGACGAGCATCTGAACAACGCCTGCCCCTAGCTGCCGGGCACGCCGGGAAGCACCATGAGCAAGCGCATAGCCGCTCCCTACGGTTCATGGCTGTCTCCAGTGACGGCCTCGATGGTAGCCTCCGCCGGGACCGGGCGCGGCACACTCGAGGAACTGCGGGTCACTCGCCATGCCGCCTACTGGATCGAAATCCGTCCAGAAGAGGGCGGCCGCTCCGGCCTCTTCCGCTTCACCCCCTCCCACGGTGCACAGGCGCTGCTCCCGGACGGGTTCAGCGTTCGCTCGCGCGTCCACGAATACGGGGGAGGCAGCCTGGTCGTGGATGATTCGGCGCTGTACTTCGTCAACTTCACCGATCAGCGGATGTATCGCCGCAAAGAAGGGGCGGTCCCCTGGCCCATCACCCCGGCTGCGGACGGCGTCGCCTCCGTCCGGTACGCCGATGGTGAGCTCAGTGCCGACCGCAACTTCCTCGTTGCCGTCCGAGAGTCCCACTCCGCAGAGGGCGTGGTCAACGAGCTAGCGCTCCTATCGACGGACGGGGAGCGCGCACCCCAAACACTTGTGGCTGGACACGACTTCTTCGCCTTCCCGCGTCTGCATCCGAAAGGCGATCTCCTGGCCTGGATCACCTGGGACCACCCGCAGATGCCATGGCAGGGCTCGGAATTGTGGGTGGCGCGGGTGGGGGATGGCTGGCGCCTGGATACTCCTTACAAGGTCGCGGGAGGCGCACAGGAGTCGGTGTTTCAACCGACTTGGGGACCGGACGGCAGGCTGTATTTCATCAGCGATCGCAGCGGCTGGTGGAACCTGTATGTCCAGGGAGAACAGGGAGAGGCCCGCCTGGTGTTTTCCGTGGACGGTGATCTTGGTGTGCCGCAGTGGGCGCTTGGATTCTCGCGCTACATCGTCCTGCCCGGCGGAGAGATCGCATGCCTGGTTGGGCGCGGCGGCATGGATGAGTTGTGCCTGTTTTCCCCGGCCGAGGCCCGTCTGGAGCGCCTCCCCACCGGGTTGACCTCGTGCTACCCACCCAACCTTCGATGGGATGGGAAGCATCTATGGATGATCGGCGGCTCCCCAACCACGCCGCAATCGATTGTGCGCTACGACCTCAGGCACAGGCGCGCCGAAGTTGTGCATCGCTCGATCGAGGTAGATCTGGATAGAGAGGATCTGTCTTCCCCAGAGCATTTCTCTTATGCTAGTGCCTCCGGGCGCAGATCCTTCGCCTTCTTCTATGCGCCCAAGTCCAGCCGGTTCCACGCATTGAGGAACGAGGCGCCGCCGCTGCTCGTCGCCAGCCACGGCGGACCGACATCGGCCGCGCACACGTTCCTCTCCCCCTGGATTCAGTACTGGACAACCCGAGGCATCGCCGTCGTCGACGTCAACTATGGTGGCAGCAGCGGTTACGGTCGCGCCTACAGGGATCTGCTGCATGGTGCCTGGGGAATTGTTGACGTCGAGGACTGCGTTCAGGCTGCGGTCGCCCTCGCCAATCTGCGGCGCGCCGATGGGAACCGCTTGATGATCCGGGGAGGGAGTGCCGGCGGCTTCACGACGCTGTGCGCGCTGGCATTCTTCCGGGTTTTCGGCGCGGCGGCCTCCTACTACGGCGTAGCCGATCTCGAGCTGCTTGCTCGCGACACACACAAGTTCGAAGCCCATTACCTCGACTGGCTGCTGGGCCCGCTGCCGCAGGCGGCGTCGCTGTACCGAGCCCGCTCGCCCATACATCACCTCGATCACTTCGACACTCCCGTCATTCTCTTCCATGGTGAGGACGACACGGTCGTACCCGTCTCCCAGGCGGAGAGGCTTGCCGCCGCGCTGTCCGCGCGCCGAATTCCACACGCCCTGCTGCGCTACGCCGGAGAGGGCCACGGCTTCCGCAAGGCCGACAACATTCGCCGCTCGTATGAGGCCGAGTTGTTCTTCTACGCGCGGATCCTCGGTTTCCCCCTGGTCGGTGACGTCGCTCCCGTCCGGATCACCGACCTACCTCCTCGGTGACATCCTTCCTTCCGCAGGGCGAGCTTCGTCGCCGCGGCGCGAGGCCGCTCGAGGCGGGCTCGCGGCCGGCGCGCAACCACTCTCAAGGCCACCATCCGGGCGATGACGAACATCCCCGCAAGGGGTGAAACCCGGCACTGCCCGGTAATTTTGCCTTCCCCTACCCTATCTAGTAGAAATCGCCGTGCCGGTGGGGTGCCGGACCCGCGATGCCTGCTGAACGAGAGGTGGATGGCATGGCCCGTCTGCGTCGCGTCTATTTCCTCATTCCAGCCTTGCTTCTGGTCGCGGCCGCGGTCGTGGCTTCCCTCGCCCCGTCGCATCCCTCGCAAGCCAGCGACTTGACCGCTCCGACCGTTGCCGACTTGGGCCGGGAGGTCCAGGCCGGGTCGGCTCCGCCGCCGGCGGAAACCTGGCCACAGCCAGAGCAGGATACCTGCCTGCACTGTCACCTGACAGGTGAGCTGAAGAACCTGTGGACGCCACTGGCACGTTGGACGGTGTTCGGCGCCTTCGGCATGGTCTTCGCCTTCGGTTTCGTTCGCTCCGCCAGCGCCTGGCGCACCCGCGCCCCGTGGAAGCCGCTCTGGCTGCGCGGCGCCGAGTGGGTCGACAGCCGCTACCAGGTCAAAGAGCCGCTGGGGAAGGTGCTGAAGAAGCCCGTTCCGCTGTTCGCCACCAGGTGGTTCTACTGCCTTGGCGGGATCACCTTCACCCTGCTCGTCATCCAGGGTATCACCGGAATCATGCTCGCCTTCTACTACCAGCCGACGCCAGAAGGCGCGTATGCCAGCATCCAGTACATCGAAAACGAAGTCCGCTTCGGCGCCTCCATCCGGGCCATTCACCACTGGGCCGCCAACGGCATGGTCGTAATGGTCGTCGCCCACATGCTGCGAGTGTTCATCACTGGTGCCTTCAAACCGCCGCGAGAGTTGAACTGGGTGAACGGGGTCTTCCTGCTGGTCCTCACCTTGGCGTTCGGGTTCACCGGGTATCTGCTGCCCTGGGATCAGACGGCCTTCTGGGCGAGCACAGTCGGAACGGAAATCGCCGGCGCTGAACCGATCGTTGGCAGCCTGGCGCTCGTCTTTCTGCGAGGAGGCTGGGACATTACAGGCGTAACCCTCAGCCGCTTCTACGCCCTGCACATCATGGTCCTGCCGGCGGTCATCATCCTCTTCCTGGCGGCGCACTTCTTGATGATCCGCCGCCAGGGCATTGCCCGCCCGCTCTAGGAGAAGGGGGGACAGCCATGACCGAGCACACCCATCCCGAAGACGAGAAGACGATCCCCTTCTTCCCGGACCACATCACGACGGAAGCCTGGGTCACCGCGGGCTTGATGGTCCTGGTAGTGATCGTTGGCGCAGTCGGCTTCCTCCGCCCGATAGGGTTGGAACAACCGGCGGATGCGATGAACACCCCGCCTCACGTCAAGGCCCATTGGTACTTCCTCTTCCTGCAGGAGATGTTGAAATACGTCCCTAAGGGTATTGGCGTTGTGATCCCCGTGATTGCCATCGCCGTGCTTGCCTTGTGGCCGTTCATCGACCACAAGCAGGACAGCAAGCGTGCCCGCACCCGCCGGATCTTGGTCTCGGCCGTGACGCTTGCCGCGATCGGCGTCCTGACGTACCTGGGCTCGATCAGTTGACAGCCCCGGGCGCAGCCTAGGAGAAGGGTATGGCACCTGAGACAAGCGGCCTTCCCCGGCGGAACGCGATCCGCATCCTGGCGATCCTACTCAGCGCCCTGGGCGTGTCGGGGTTGTTCGGGCCGATCATTGCTTTCTTCTGGCCCGCCAAGCTGGAGGAGTTCCCTTCGGAGCCCGTGCCGATCGGCCCCCCGGACCAGGTGCCTCCCGGCGGCTCAGTCACGGTGCGATTCGGCCGGTACCCCGCCCTGATCATCAACACATCCGATGGAATGCGCGCCTACTCCGCGGTTTGCACGCATTTCGCCTGCCTGGTGAAGTGGAATCCTGACTCGGGAAGGATCGAATGCCCTTGTCATGAGGGTTTCTTCAACGTCGCCGACGGGTCCGTGATCTCCGGACCTCCACCGGAAGGCCTAATGCCCTTGCAGGTGTTCGTCCAGGACAGCACCTTGTACATCGGGGGGGAAGCGTGACCGCCGAAGCCCTGCCCGTGGCGGGCGCCGCTGCAGCCCCGCCCGGCGCACGCCGGCGCAAGCTGACGGATTTCACCCGGCACGTTCTACTCCAAGATCGCGTGCTCAAGCGCGCCTACCCCGGCATCATGCACACACTCCTCTTCGTCGGGGTGAGCATCCAGGTTCTGGGAACCGTCGTCAACCTGCTGCAGTATCCGCTTTTCCTGCCCTTCGTCATCGACTTCTTCCCGCGCGGCGCTGCTTATCTCGCCTTCGAACTCTTGATGGACCTGGCAGGCGTGGCGATCCTTCTCGGAGTGGCCATGGCCGCCCTACGACGGGCCGTGTTGCGCCCCTCGTTCCTGGTCTCGCATTGGGATGATTGGCTCTCGCTCGGGCTGCTGCTGCTGATCGTCGTACTTGGCTTTCTCGCCGAGGGGATCCGGTTGCTGAGCGCTGCGCCGGCTTGGCGGGCGTACTCGCCGGTTGGCAACTTGATGGCGATCGCCCTTCAGGGGCTGAGTCTGACCCCTGCCGGCGTGAACGCCCTGCATCAGGTGGTCTTCTGGGGGCATGTCGTCTCGGGCCTAACCCTGGTGGCGATCATTCCCTTCACCAAGATGCGCCACCTGGTCACCGGGCCGCTGAACATCTTGGCGCGCACCCAGCGCAGCTCGGGTGAGCTGTCCACGATTGAGAACATCGAGGAGACCGAACTGCTCGGCGCCGGCAAGGTCGCTGAGTTCTCCTCCGAGTCGCTGCTCTCCTTCGATGCCTGCGTTCAGTGCGGTCGCTGCGAATCCGTCTGCCCGGCAACGATCAGCGGCATGCCTTACTCGCCGCGCCAGATCCTGTACGGCCTGGCGAGCACGTTGCGGGCCGACCTGGTGTCATCGAACGGGCATGAGCCAGCAACCCTGGTTGGGAAGACCTTCGCCAAGGACACAGCCTGGTACTGCACCACATGCGGCGCCTGCCTCGATGCCTGCCCTCTGTTTGTAGATCCGGTGTCGGCCGTTATCGAGCTGCGCCGGTATGTGACAATGACAACTGGCGAGGTTCCCGGATCAGTTGGCGAAGCCCTCACCCAGATGGAGCGCCGCGATAACCCGTGGGGCCTGCCGAAAGAGAACCGTGCGCCCTGGCTGCAAGAGCTCGGGGTTCGGAAGTTGCAGTCCGGCGAGGCCACCGATGTGTTGTGGTTCGTCGGATGTGCCTATGGCTACGATGGGCGCAGCCAGAAGGCCGGCCGCGATCTGGCACTGCTGCTGCAGCAGGCCGGCGTCGACTTCGCCACCCTCGGTGAGGCCGAGGGATGCTGCGGAGAGACGGCCCGACGCCTCGGCCACGAGTACCTGTTCCAGACCATGGCCAAGAAGAACATCGAGGCCCTCCGCAGTGTCACGTTCAACCGGATCCTCACCGGCTGCGCTCATTGCTACAACACGCTGCGCAACGAGTACCCGCATTTCGGCGGCGCCTTCACGGTTGTCCACCACACCCAGCTTCTGGCCGACCTGATCCGCCAGGGCAAGATCCAACCCGGTCCCGACGACGGGAAGCAAGCCTACACCTTCCACGACTCGTGTTACCTGGGCCGCTACAACCAGATCTATTCGCAGCCGAGAGATGTCCTGCAAAGCGTCACTGGACTCAAGGCGGTCGAGATGCCCCGGCGGAAAGAGGCTGGGTTCTGTTGCGGTGGCGGCGGTGGTCAGATGTGGATGGAGACAGATCCCAGCACCCGCATCAACCAGCGCAGGCTCGACGAGGCCATTCAGGCCGCCCGAGCGCAGGTCATCGTCACAGCTTGCCCGTACTGCTTGATCATGATGGACGATGCCATCCGTTCGAAAGGGGTGTCGGAGTCGGTAGGTGCTGTCGACCTGGCCGAGGTTCTCAAGGCGCACACAGTCAGCTAGGCCGAATGCCCCGCCGGGGAGAGTGGGAGATGGCGACGCACAGCCTGATGCTAGTCGAGAACAACGGGCCATTGCTGGCGATCCGCCAGCTGCTGGCCAGCCTGTGGCTGGGCCGCGGCCTCACCGGCATGTTGATCCCCACCTGGACTAGAAGTGGGCGAACGATGAAAGCCACCCTACTCACTTCGCCCGAGTCGCTCCTGGCCGCCGATCCCTTCGCCCCAGTGATGCCTATGAATGCCGCCAACGAAGCCGTCTCTGTCCTCAGCCGCAGACCCCCGGGCCCGGTGGCGCTCGCCCTCCGGCCCTGCGAGTTGCGCAGCCTGCGTGAACTCGCCAGACGTCATCCCCTGGGCCTGCCGGACGCCTTTATGGTCAGCACCGACTGCCTGGCAGTCCTCCCGCAGGAGGATTTCGACTGGCGGCAAGGCAAAGACCTCGACCCGGACCGCATTACCAAGGATGCACTGCACTTCGCGGCGCAGGGTGGCATCCTGCCGAGCCGGCTCCGGCCGAGCTGCCAGCTTTGCGACCAGCCCTACCCGAAAGACGCCGACCTGCATATCCAAGTGTTCGGCGTGGAGACCAGCAAGCACATCCTGCTGGAAGTGAGAGATCCAGCTCTGTTCGAGACATTCGAAGCGGACGGGTTCGACTTGCGGCCCGTCTCGGCCGACATAGAGAACCGGCGGATACGCGTCATGCAACGCCTGGTCTCCTGGCGAGAGCAGGTGCGGGCTTATGCCGAGTCACACCTCACGCCGGAACAGGCAACCCTGGAGAGGCTGGTTGAGCATCTGCATGCATGCGATCCCTGCCGCGAGCGGCTAGCTGGTTACTGCCCTCTGTTCGAACAGACGTGGACACAGGCCGGGGAAATGGAGCGTTCGAAGAACGTCGAAGGCTGGCTGGTCGCCTGCGGAGGCTGCGGGATGTGCGACTATTCCTGCCCTCGAGGTTATCCGCTCTTCACCGTCATCGGCTCCCTGACCCACCGCCTGACGGAGCAGGTGCATTAGGAGGCTGGCGAAGTAGGCATGCCTCCCGAAGTCAACTGGTTGATGGGATCTCCTTCTCAGAGAAGGGCATTCTTCATCAACCTACTCGGAGCGTAACCAGGCAGCCCTGCTTCCTGCGAAGGCAACGAGCGTGCGCTGGCCTGGACAAGACGCCGACCGCCGTACATGCGCATGTGTCTCCGCAGGCAGGCGGCCCAGCGGCACCCTCTGGCCGGGGACATTGCCGATCGAGCGCAGGCTAC
>CAZBJQ010000089.1:0-8943 GCA_964492235.1 uncultured Anaerolineaceae bacterium
GGTCGGGCAGTCGGCCACGGGGGGCGATGGCCGTGAGCCGCACGGCGGCGGGCGGCGCAGACAGCAAACGCACCGCCTCCAGTAGCCGCAGGGAAGCGGGGCTCAGGGCGTCCTCAATCAGAGGCGCAAGGTCCACGGCGACGTGAAGCTGCGGCCTCGGTCCTGGATCGATCATGCGTGTTGCCTTTTCATCCGAGGCCAACTGGCTTCCGGCGGGAGCCCATGGCTGGGACCGCCGCACGGCGTTGGCGCCTTAGTCGTGTGGCAAGGGGTGACTGCCGGCCCTCCGGGGGAAGCCAAGCGCCCGCTCAATCGATCAGACAGCGCCCGTCCCGAACGATGCACTCGCCATCGACTAGGATCTCCCCGCCTCGCCGCAGGTCGCAGATCATGTCCCAGTGCAGGCCGCTCTTGTTGCGCGAGCCGGTCTCGGGGTATCCACTTCCCAACGCCAGGTGGAAGGTGCCGCCGATCTTCTCGTCGAACAGGACTTCGCCCATGAAGCGGTCGATGCGCTGGTTGAGGCCGATGCCCCATTCCCCGACGTAGCGCGCCCCGGCGTCGGTCTCCAGCATCCGCTCGAGATACTCCTGGTCACGGTCGGCACGGTGCCTGACCACGCGGCCTTGTTCGAACCATAGCTCCACGCCCTCCACCCTGCGGTTTTGATAGACCGCCGGGTAGGAGAACCGCACCCACCCGTTCATCGAGTCCTCAACGGGGCCGGTGAAGACCTCCCCTGCCGGCATGTTCATCCGCCCATCATCATTGACGAACTTCCTGCCAGCGATCGACAGCCGCAATTCGACGTCTTGCCCCTTGATCACGACCTGCGATCGCCCGGCGAGCCAGTCCACCAGCCGCTGCTGCCGGGCGGAGATCTCTCGCCAGCGGGCCGGCGGGTCGTCGCTATCGGAGTAGGTCGCCGAAAAGACAAAATCCTCGAACCTCTGGATACCCATCTCGGCATCCTGGGCGTGGGCCGTTGTGGGGTACAGCGTCACACACCAGCGCAGCTCCCCTGAGGCGCTGCGGCGAAGGAAGGTTTCGAGTATGGGGGCCGTGGCGGCGGCCCGCCGCCGACGCCGCTCGGGATCGATTCGACTCAGGCTTCGGGTGTTGGCCCGGGCGCGGACAACAATCATCCCCTGGAACTGACCGCGCACGAGTTCCTCGGTTCTAGTCACGTGGTCGATCTGGTCGTCATTGGCCTCGTTGAAGAAGATCTCGTTCAGGCCCTCCAGACCCACGTAGGCTTCCAGGCCCATGAACACGTATGGGTAGGCGCCGACACGGAGCAGCTGACGGTAGGCCTCCAGAAGGAGGGGAGCGGCAATGGGCGAACCATAGATCGCCACCTCCTGCTGCGGCCTGGCGTCGATTGAGTAGGTGACGAGTGTCTCGGCCAGCTTGCTCAGGCGCGGGTCCATGATCGGGGATCCTCCAGGGGGATTCGCCCAGCGCGGCCGGTTCACGCCGGCTGCGCCTCCCGCCGCGGCGTGGGGGTTACCAGGGAGTTGAGAAGCTGCAGCCGCTATCGAATGCGAGGTCGAGTTTGTAGCCGGGTTGGCTGTCCGGCCATTGAAAGACCAGGCGCAAGGTCACCACCTGCCCCGTCTCGATCACCGCCCGCGCATCGTCGGGGAGCTCGCCCGTCTCCGGGTAGGGTCCTTCGGTCGGCGCCTTCCACAACAGCTGCCCGCCCAGCCAGACAGCCTGGAGCGGATTCTCCTCCGGGAAGACAGGCACGAAGCTGGTCAATCGGATCGGCATGGCACCTCCATTGTCGATCGACCAGGAGACGTCCTGCCCACTGTGGCTGAAACCCAGCATGGTCACGCCAGGACAGGAAGCGGAGGTCACCGGAGTCGCGGTCGGCGAGGGTGGGCCGCTGGTTGGCGTGGGCGGGATGGCCGGCCCGGAGACTGCGGCCGCGGTCGCCTCGGAGGGGGGAGCGTCGCCCGAAGTTGTCGGCGGTTCGGTGCCAGGCAAGAGCAGAGCTGCCGCAATCGCGGCCAGCCCTACGATGGCCGCCAACCCCAAGGCAAAGGCCAGCCACCTCGGACGGCCCGCCTGCGGCCTGGCCGGCACTGCAGGGGCCATCGCCTCCGTAGGACGAGGCGGCGGGACCTCAAACGCCGGCAGCGCCTCTCCACGCGCCGCTCTCTGATAGGCGTCGTTGAGCGCAGCCACGGACACAAACCGGTCGTCCGGCGACTTCGCCAGGCTCTTGAGGATGACGCGCTCGATATGCGGCGACAGATTGGGGTTGTACTGACGGGGAGGAGGCGGGGGGTCTTGCATGTGCATCAAGACCGTACCCATGGCAGTGTCCGACTCGAAGGGGAGTCTCCCCGTCGAGAGTTGGTAGAGGATCACTCCAAAGGAGTATTGGTCGGAGCGAGCATCGACGTCACTGCCCTTGCCCTGTTCGGGAGAGACGTAGGCGGGCGTCCCCAGAATCATCGAGCCCGTCAGGCTGGTCGAGCTCTCGGTCATTCGCGCCAGGCCGAAGTCGGCCAGCTGGGCTGTCCCCTGACGGGTGATCATGATGTTGGAGGGCTTGATGTCGCGATGGATGACCCCGCGATCATGAGCGAACTGGAGCGCTTCCGCGACCTGACCCATCCATCGGGCCGCCTCCGCCTGGGTGACTCCCTTGCGGGTCATGCGATCGTATAGCGTGTCACCCACGACGAAAGGCATGACCAGGTAGGCATAGCCCATCCGCTCGCCGTAGTCCGTGACCGACACGATGTTGGGGTGTTTTAGCCGGGAGACAAGCTGAGCCTCACGTCGAAAGCGACGCACGAACCGCTTGTCGCCGCCCAGCGTCGGCGAGAGGACCTTGATGGCAACTTCGATCACCTTGCGGGTGTCCATGGCACGGTAGACCGTGGCCATCCCACCCTGGCCGATTTGCTCAACCATCTTGTAGTGGTCGAGCATCTGGCCAACCAAGCCAGCCATCTGTGCGCCCTCACAGGAAAGTCTTAGATCCGGCCACGAGGAGCCGGATCGGGACATGCTGCGTCCATTGTACCGAGAAATGGGCGGAACGCGCTTCGGGCGGGTTCCGGGTTCAGAGCGAGATCTCGCCGACCTGCTCTCCGTTCAGGAAGACCGAGTACTGTCCTTCCTCGTACGAACCCAGCGGAATGCCCGCCTCGAATTCTTCCAGCACCTGGATGCACGCCTGGTCGGGATCTGTCAGACTGTAGGCCGTGACGTCGATCCTGCCGCTCAAGTCCGGGCCCGTGACCTCCCACTTCAGTGCGTGGCACGGTGTCGGCAGAGTCCCCTTGACCTGGAGCCTCACCTGGACAGGGAAGCTCTCCATCAGCAGGAGTTCGGCTTCGTCGATGTAGACCGGGCCGCGTTCCCCCTCCGGCACAATCGGCCCCGGGTTGGACGGCGGCTCAGGCGGTGCCGGTCGCATGGCGCAGGCTGTCGCCAGACCGGCCGATACGGCAAGTAGACAAGCGAGTATGCGGACCATTCTCCCCTCCCCACTGCTGCTGATGCTATCACCCTTGACGCTCCTGCGGTGTCGGCGGTTCCCGCCGGCGAGCGACCGCAGGGTGGAGAGAGGCCGGGTATCATTCTGGCTGCTCCGGGAACGACTAGTCCGGATCAGGCGGTTTATCTGTGACTCACCCACCCGGCAACCCCGGCCTGACAACCCAGCCAACCGCAGGCTTGCGTCAGGGAGTGCCATCAGCCCAGGGCGAGTTCGTGCGTGGCTCTCGCGACCAGCTGCCTCTGCTGCTGGGTGTGGTCCCTTTCGGCTTGGTCTTCGGGGCACTGGCCCTGAAAGCCGGGCTGCCGCCTGCTGCCGCTCAGGCCTTCTCGCTCCTGATCTTCGCAGGCAGCGCCCAGTTCATTGCCGTGGGCATGCTGTACAGCGCGCCGGCGTGGTTGATCGTGGCAACAATCTTCATAGTCAACCTGCGGCACGCTCTGTACAGCGCCTCGATCTCCCCCTACGTCAGCCGGCTGCCGCTGCGCTGGCAGGTTCCCCTGGCGTGGCTGCTGACCGATGAGGCCTTCGCCGTGGCCGCGATCCGCTACCGCCAGCCGGACACGCGCCTGGCTCACTGGTACACCCTGGGGACCGGGTTGACGCTGTGGGCCGCCTGGCAGGCCAGCACGGCGGTGGGCATCGTGCTGGGGGCGCGCGTCCCCGAATCCTGGGGCCTGGAGGTCGCCCTTCCGCTCACGTTCATCGCCCTCTTGATCCTGAGCATCAGCGATCGGCCAGGCGTGGCGGCGGCCCTGGTGGCTGGCATCGCTGCCGTGCTGCTGAACAGCCTGCCGTATCGGCTGGGGCTGGTCATGGCCGCCGTGCTTGGCATTGGTGTGGGCGTCGGCCTCGAAGCCTGGCGGGCACGCCGGGCCGGGCAAGGGGCCGACCGATGAACTCCGGCGCAGTGTGGTTGGTCATCCTGGGGGGGATGGTGGCGACGTTCCTGACCCGGTTCTCCTTCATCGGCCTGCTTCCGGCCGACCGTCTGCCGAGCCTGTTCCGCAGCGGTCTGCGCTATGTGGCGCCGGCCGTCCTGGCGGCCATCATCGCCCCAGCACTATTAATGCCGGCCGGCCCGCTCGACCTCAGCCTGGGCAACCGCCAGCTGTTGGCCGGCCTGGCGGCGTTGGCCGTCGCCCTTCGCTTCCGCAGCCTGTGGCTGACAATCGCCGTCGGCTTGGCCGTGTTCTGGCTCTTGGGGGCATTCGTCCCTTGAGGCCTTGTGCCTCCGGACCACCCGGGTACAATCCCGGCCTGCCATGAAGGCGTCCTCGAACACCCGGCGTTTCGCGTGGATGGCCATCGCCGCGGCCGTCCTGACCATCGGCCTCAAAGGCATGGCGGCGATCCTCACCGGCTCGGTCAGCCTGTTGTCGGACGCACTCGAGTCGACGATCAACCTGACGACCGCCGTGATGACGCTAACCGTGCTGTTCATCGTCGCCCGGCCGGAGGACGAAGGCCACAGCTATGGACACGGCAAGGCCGAGTACCTCTCCAGTGGTGCCGAGGGCGGCCTGATCCTGGCAGCATCGGCCGGGATCATCTTCGTCTCGGTGCGGCGGCTGCTCAATCCGCAGCCGGTGTCCCACCTGGACGTTGGCCTGGTGGTCATCGGGGTGGCCACGTTGATCAACCTCATCGTGGCAACCCTGCTGATCCGAGTCAGTCGGCGAGAACGCTCGGTCGCCCTGGAGGCCGATGGCCGCCATTTGATGACCGATGTCTGGACATCGGTTGGCGTGATCATCGGCGTTCTGATGGTCAATATCACCGGTATCCTGCGCCTCGACCCGATCATTGCCATCCTCTTCGGCGCCAACATCGCGGTGACCGGGATCCGCCTGATGCTTCGCTCGGCGCAGGGGTTGATGGACTCGGCCCTTCCCAGAGAAGAGGTCCAGGCGATCACTGCCGTGCTTGACCGGTTCGCCGTCGACGGCGCGCAATACCACGCACTGCGCACGCGGCAGTCAGGGTCCCGCAGCTTCGCCTCTTTTCATGTGCAGGTGCCAGGCGAATGGACCGTGCAGCGTGGTCATGACTTGCTGGAACGGATCGATCTTGAATTGCACAAGCCCCTTCCGCACCTGACGGTGTTCTCGCATATCGAACCCGTGGAGGATCCCCGCTCGTTTCAGGACATCCGCCTCGACCGGCCAGATATCGACGAACTGATCCGCCAAGGGAGCTCGGACGGCCCGCCTCGACCCGACGACTGAAGTCAGAGCGGAGCAGTCTCCACTCTCGCCCGATCCAGCCCATCCACTGTCCGTGCCAATCGCCCCGCAGCACACGCCCGCAGGAGAATCCAGGGGGTGATGCGGTCGGAGGGCTGTCCCTATTGCCCGACTCGCGAAGGGGGAACGGCGAGAAGTTGGGGGCTGCGCCCCAACGCCGCTTCTCGCGATCTCTCTCCTGGCCAGGGTGCTTTCGGGACAGCCTCTCCGATGCGGACTTCACATCGTGGGCTGGGGTCGGTGGCGTTAACCGACGACCGTCGGATGCCAGAGGTCGAAACGTTCCAGGATCGAGCCTCCGATGAACTCGCGCAGGATCGAGTTGTCGGGGATCAACTCGGTGTCCAGCGGCAGGAACCATTCCAGGAACGACAGCAGTCGCTTGGCCTCGACATGTTCAGGTGTGCCGAAGGCGACCTGGCGCAGGAGCGGCTCGGCCAGCGGAGCCAGCGCTGAGCTTTCGTACACCAGCGCCGTGTTGAACATCACATCGGCGTTCTCCTGGAAGGGGAATATGTAGCGCTTCTCGCCGCGGCGCACCGACTCCCAGCGGCGGATGGTCTCGGAGGCGTTGTAGCCTCGCTGCTTGGCGTCACGAACGATCCGGCGGATCAAACGGGTGTCGGTGGTGGAGACCCGGTTGTAGCGGTCGAGGTTGAGCTGCGTCAGGGCCGAGGCATAGATGCGGAACGCCGACGGCTGCGGAAGGTCGGCAACCAGCTCCGGGTTCAGGCCGTGGATGCCCTCCAGGATGATCAACTGGCCGGGCTGGAGCTGAACGACGTCCCCTTCTTCCTGCCTGCCCGCCTTGAAGTTGTAGCGCGGCAATCGCACGCTCTCGCCCTTGATCAGCAGACGCAGGTCATGGTTCAGGCGCAGCAGATCGACCGCTCCCAGGGACTCGAAGTCGAATTCGCCATCGTCGTCGCGCGGTGTCTTGTCGCGATCGACGAAGAAGTTGTCGATTTCGACCGGGAAGGGAGAGCTGCCGCGTGCCAGAAGCTGGATAGCCAACCGCTTGGAGAAGGTGGTCTTGCCCGAGGACGATGGTCCAGCGATGAGCACCGCCCGCACGGCCGGCTGGCGCTCCGTGATCTGTGCGGCGATGTCGGCGATCCGCCCCTCATGCAGTGCCTCGGACACCAGGATCAGCTCGCGGGAGCGCCCGGCGGCGATGGCATCATTCAGGATGCCGGCACTCGAGATGCCCAGCCGATCGAGCCAGTCGCCGTACTGCCGGAAGGTGGACAGCAGTTTGGGATAGTCAGGGAGGGGCAGCAGCTCGGTGGGGCGATGGCGACGTGGGAAACGCAGTGTGAAACCGGTCCCGGTCAGCGACAGGCCGAACCACTGCAGATACCTCGTGCTGGGCACCATGTAACCGTGGTGGTAATCCCGGAGGCCGAGCAGCCCATAGAAGACCAGGTGCGGCTTGCGTCGGTGAGAGAGCAGGCGCGCCTTGTCGCGGTAGCCCTTGTCCTCGAAAGTCTGAATGGCTTCGTCCAGCGGGACCTGGATCTTGGCGAAGGGCAGGTCGGACTGGACGAGCTCTCGCATGCGCCCCTCCAGCCGCGAAAGTTCCAGCGCCGAGAGCGGCTCCCGGCCAGACACCTGACAGTAATAACCGCCGGAGGCAACTGAGTGATCGACCGTCAGGTTGGTTCCCGGGAAGAGATCCTCGAAGGCAGCCGCCAGCAGGAAGGTGAGCGACCGGCGGTAGATGCGCATGCCGTCCGCCTCGCTCATCCGCACAGGCCGGACACGAGAGTCGATATCGATCGGAAACGTCAGCTCTCGCAGCTCTCCGTTGGCCACTGCGCCGACGATGGGTGCCTCCTCCGGATCGACCGGGGCAAGCAGCGAGGCCAGCTGAGACCCTCGCTCCCCCTCCAATACCCGTCCATCCGGCAAGATCACCTGCACCGTGGTGCGAGCCTCCGACCAGTTGACTGTGGACTTTTCGGACATGTCAGCCAGCGCCCCCATCCCTCGGAATTCTACCCCGCCCGCGCCGCAGGCGTGCCTGGCGGCGGCACCCCCGGCGAGGCAATCTTGCCGCTGCCGTTGAGCGGCTGAAACGGCCCCCATCACACAACCGCATGCGGTCCACAATTCCCCCACATTCCTGCGGCACACTCCTGATCAGCATAAACAAATGCGAAAGGAGCTGGAAATGAACCGTTGGATTATCCGTTGGATCTTGGCAGCACTGATGCTGGCGATGGTGGCTGGTGGGGCCGGATTGGTAGCCTACAACCTGGGCCTGGCCCAGGGACAGGCACTGGCCTCGGCAAGTGCCGCGTCGGCCCCAGCCGGGGTTGTGCCTTACCCCGCAGGGCTGTATGCGCCGGGCGGGTTCTTGGCAAGCTGCCTGGTCCCGATGTTCGTGCTGTTCGCCGGGCTGGTGTTCCTGCGGCTGGCCTTCGGGCCGAGGCACATGGGACACGGCATGTGGGGTCGAGGTCGCGGCTGGGACGGCGACGCCCCGCCGATGTTCCGCTCTTGGCATGAGCAGGCCCACCGTGCGCAAGACGAGCCAACCGACGGGGCGCCGGCGGCTCCCTGAGGCCGCCTGCCGGCATCCCCCTGTGCCCGTAGGCGCAGGAGGGACGCTCGCCCGGCAAGCGCGGGTCGGTTCCCGGCCGGCGCCGATGGCTCCCCAGACATCCCTCCGCTGCAAGGACAAAGGCGACAGACTGCTGGAAGGTAGGCGATGACCAGTCGACGAAGTCTCCCGCCAACCTGGCTCCTGGTTGCGGTCCTCGCCATGCTCTCCCTGCGAGTGGGTATCCCGCTGGCGACGGTCGAGACTTCCGGATGGATCCTGCTCGGAGGCTTGCCGCTGGCTGCAGGCGTTGGCCTGAACCTCTCGGCCGACCGCTCCCTCCGCCGGGCCGGAACGACGGTGCTCCCCTTTGAGACATCCTCCGCTTTGGTCGCCGACGGCGTCTACCGCATCAGCCGCAATCCGATGTATCTCGGCTTCGTGCTCATCCTTCTGGGCCTGGCGGTGTTCCTGAGATCCCTGAGCCCGCTCCTGGTGGTGCCGGGATTCGCCTTCGCCATCAACAGGAGGTTCATTTCCGTCGAAGAGCGCATGCTGGACGCGGAGTTCGGAGAGGTGTGGGGGAGGTACAAGCACACGACCGGGCGCTGGGTAACCGTCCGTCTCCGATC
>CAZBJQ010000089.1:8953-12054 GCA_964492235.1 uncultured Anaerolineaceae bacterium
GCGCAGGCCGCCGCGGGAGGCCGAGCCCATTCGTCTACCACTGCGCCCGGGATGCGCGAGAATACGTGAGCCGCAACCCGTGGCGCGAGACGGGTCGGTTGGCGGGCGATGAAACGCATCCTGGTGATCGAGGACGATCTCGGCATTGTCAAGCTGGTGCGCGAGTACCTGGAGCGTACCGGATATGAGGTGCTCGCTGCCGGCGATAGCGCAGCCGGTCTGGCTCGCGCCGCCTCCGACAGCCCGGATCTGGTCGTGCTCGATCTCGGTCTGCCGGGCATGGATGGGCTGGACGTAGCGCGCGAGCTGCGGCGGCGATCGCAAGTCCCGCTGATCATGCTGACTGCGCGCGGCGAGGAAGCCGACCGCATCGTCGGGCTAGAGCTTGGGGCGGATGACTACGTGGTCAAGCCCTTCAGCCCAAAGGAGCTGGTGGCCCGGGTCCGAAGTGTGCTGCGCCGGGCCGGTGCGTCGGCGAGCGCGGAAGCGGAACAGGTCTACCGCGCCCTGGATGTCACCCTGGACATCCCCCGGATGCGAACCCTGCGCGGCAATCAGGTGGTGGATCTGACAGCCGCCGAGTTTCAGCTGCTGGCCGTGCTAGTCCGGCAGCCCGGCCGAATCTTCACTCGTGCCCAGCTGCTCGAAGCGCTGCACGGCGTGGCCTTCGAGTCGTATGAACGAGCCATCGACACCCATATCAAGAACCTCCGCCGCAAGCTGGAGCCCGATCCCCATAACCCCCGCTACGTGCTGACCGTGTACGGCGTGGGCTACCGGTTCGCCGACGAATGAGCACCGGGTATTCCGCCGGCCGCCAGCTCATGCGCACCGCCTCCACCCGACGAGGTGGGCGGCGATGAGGCACGGGCGCCATCCCCGCCACCGTCCCGGATGGTGGCCCGAGAACGAACCCTGGCCGCCGGCACACCGCCGCCGTCCGGACGAACTGCGGCGCGTGCCCCGGGCGTTCTTCTGGCGTCTGGCCAGCCTGTTGGTCTTTCTCGTCCTCCTCGCTCCGTTCAGTTGCGTTCTGGCGGTGGGATTGCTCTCGTTTGCCCTGGGATGGCTGCAGGTCCCGACCCAGGCCATGCCCGTATGGACTCTGCTCGGCGCCGGCGCGCTGCTGGCCGGGCTGGCAGCAGCCGGGATCGGGATGCGCCGGCTGCTGCTTCCCCTGCGAGACCTGGCCGAAGCCGCGAGCCGGGTCGAGAGCGGGGATCTTAACGCCCGGGTGGTGGCCCGCGGGCCGGGCGACCTGCGGGCTTTGGCCCACGCCTTCAACCGCATGACGGCCCGGCTGCAGCGCACCGAACAACAGCGGCGCAACTTGCTGGCCGACACGCATCACGAACTGCAGACGCCCCTGACTGTTCTGCAGGGCAACCTGGAGGCCATGCTGGACGGCGTCTACCCGGCCGATGAGGCCCACCTGTCGGCGCTGATGGAGGAGACCCGCCTGCTGTCGCGGCTGGTGGATGACATGCGGGTCTTGTCTGATCTGGAGAGCGGCGTGCTTCGCCTCCACCGGGAACCCACTGACCTGGTTCGCCTGGTGGATGAAGTGCGCCTGCTGTTCGGCCCACAGACGCGGCAGCGCGGGGTTGAACTGCTCGTGACCACCGCCTCACGGCTGCCGCCGGCGGACGTCGACCCGGTCCGCGTGCAGCAGGTGCTGGCCAACCTGCTATCCAATGCCTTGCGGCACACGCCCGAGGGAGGAGGAATCCGCCTGTCATTGGAGGCGGCCGAGAACGGCTGGATCCCGGTGTGGGTGCGTGACACCGGGGTGGGGATCGCACCGGGCGATATCGACTATGTCTTCGACCGCGCCTACCGTTCCGCCGACTCCGGAGGCCGAGGCCTTGGGCTGACCATCGCCAAGAGTCTGGTCGAAGCACACGGCGGCCAGATTGCCATCGATAGCGAGCCGGGACGCGGCACCACCGTCCGCTTCACCTTGCCGGCAAAGGGCGACGACTGAGCCGATTCGACGCGCATGGGGTCCGGGTGGGCACGGACCCCATGGGGAACACAGCGATCTCGGCCGAGAGGGTCAGTCGCTCACCCTTCGGTGTCCAGCACCACTGGCCGACAGCACAACACCAGGTCCTTGGCAGCTCGGACCTCGTCCAGGCGCCCGAAGGGCGTGTTGTGCGGCGCGGTCTGCAGCATCTCCGGATCGGTGCGGGCCTCGTCGGCGATCCTGCGCATGACCTCGATGAAGGCGTCGAGTGTCGCCTTGCTCTCGGTCTCCGTCGGCTCAATCATCAGCGCTTCGTGAACGATCAGCGGGAAATAGTTCGTCGGTGGGTGGAAGCCAAAGTCCATCAGCCGCTTGGCGACGTCCAGCGCGCGCACGCCTGGCGCATCCTCCCAGCGGCCTTCCGCCACGAACTCGTGCATGCAGATCCGGTCGTAGGGGACATGGTACACATCCCGCAGCCGGGCGCGGATGTAGTTGGCGTTCAGCACGGCATGGTCGGAGATCGCCCGCATCCCGGCCTTGCCCTGCATGCGCATGTAGGTGAAGGCGCGCACATGCATGCCGAAGTGGCCATGGAAGGCTTTCACCCTGCCGATCGTGCTGGAGGGCATGACCAGCCCATACAAAGGCGCCTGCTCGTCGTCCTCCTCCTCGACGATCTGCACGATCGGACCGGGGAGGAAATCCACCAGCGGCTGCAATACGCCTACCGGCCCAGAACCCGGGCCACCACCGCCATGTGGCGTAGAGAACGTCTTGTGCAGGTTGTAATGCAAGACGTCAAAGCCTAGGTCGCCCGGCCGAACCACGCCCAGCAGTGCGTTCATGTTGGCGCCATCGCCGTAGACCAGGCCGCCGCAGCTGTGGACCTGGTCCACCACCTCCCGCACATGCTCCTCGAACAGACCGAGGGTGTTGGGGTTGGTCAGCATCAGCCCGGCGACCGAATCGTCGCACGCCTTGCGCAAGGCCTCCAGATCCACGTTGCCGCGCGCGTCCGAGGGCAATTCGACCATCTGTAGCCCGCTCATCGAGGTGGAGGCGGGGTTGGTGCCGTGGGCGGAGTTGGGGATCAGGATCTTCGTCCGCTTGAGATCGCCCCGCGATCGGTGAT
>CAZBJQ010000090.1:0-11901 GCA_964492235.1 uncultured Anaerolineaceae bacterium
GAGTCTCCTGTACCGACGCCGGGGCCGTAGTCCTCGCCGGCACACCGAGGAATAGCGAACTTTGGGGTCGGGCGTAGCCCGACCCCAAAGTTCGCGTTCTCTTCTTTCCGCGAAGATTTCTCGGCCCAGCCCCCTGTGGCGAGACTCCCCCACCGGTAGCAGATGGGCCCTAGCCGCGGAGGTAGAACGGATCGCGCCCAGCTTCGATGAGGACGCGCCGAATCTCGTCGACGGTAGGCGAGTGATGGCCGGTGCCCCACTTGCGGACCTTGGCGGCGCCGGCCGCGTTTCCCAGTTCGGCAAGATCTAGGAGTGACAGGCCCCGCAGATACCCGTAGAGGATCGCCGCGTCCAGACTGTCGCCGGCGCCGGTGGTGTCGACCACCTGGACCCGGAAAGCAGGCGTCTCCTGGATGCCATCCGCCTGCATCAGCACACAGCCGTCGGCGCCGCGCTTGATCACGACCAGTTGGACGCCCTGCGCCAGCAGGCGGCTCCCCGCGGCGCGGGGATTATCCGCCGCGAGCAGTCCGGCGATCTGCGGCTGGGTCCCGAGCACGACGGTGGACAAGGCGGCGGCGTCCGCCTGCCATTTCCGGTCGTGACGCGGATTCCCCGGGCCGGGATCGAAGAAGACAGGTACCCCTGCTTCCTTGGCGGCCCGGAAGGCCTCCAGGATCAACGTGGCGCCTCCCGAGGCATCGATCCAGCCGTCGGCGAACACCGCCTCGGCGGTCCGGATGCGGTGTGCCCAGGGCCCCGGAAGATGGGCCAGGCTGAGGCGGCCGGGATAACCCAGATAGGCCGGCTCGCCGCGTGCGTCGACCAGCACGCCCGCCACCGGCGTGGCACCCCCCGCTGTCACCTGGATGCAGCCGGTGTCGATCCGCTCCTGCCGCAGCCCTTCGAGCAGAATCCGGCCCAGACCGTCGTCTCCGATTTCGCCGGCGCCGGCGACATCCAGCCCGAGGCGAGCGCATACGATGGCAACGTTGGCGGCACCACCGGGTCCAAGCTCCACAGCCTCAAGGAGCTGCATGTCCTCCGCTTTGACCGGGAAGGCTGGGATGCGCAGCGAGAGGTCAAGAAGCAGATCGCCCAGGATCACGATCACCTTTGCCCCTCCAGTTTCTGGCGCTGCCGCCAGTCGCCCACAAACGCCTCGACGTTGAGCGGTGCGGTCTCCCACCCAAGCCGCCCCGCCAGCCGGACGAGCTGCGGGGCCTCCAACTGGCTGGCTGCGAGCCGTTCCGTCTGGAGGAACATCGAGGCGGGGGAGCCCTCGCTCGCCACGCTCCCCCGGGAAAGCAGGATGACCCGATCGGCATGCTCGGCGACGAAGTCCATGTCGTGGGAGATCGTGATCAGCGTCCTGGCTTCCCGTTTTCGCTCTTCGACATACTGAGAAAGGATCTGCATCCCGGGACCGTCCAACCCGGTGGTCGGCTCGTCGAGGATCATTGCTGGGGTGTCAAGCGCATCGGCCGCGGCCAGGGCGACGAACTTGCGCTGTGTCGGGTTGAGCTCATACGGGTGGCGGGCCTGAAGGCCGTCGAGCGCCACCCTGCTTAGCGAGGCGTGTACGCGGGCTTCGACCTCGGCCGGAGGTAGTCCCAGGTTGCGGGGGCCGAAGGCGACCTCGGCCGCGACGGTCCGCTCGAAGAGCTGGTCATCGGGATTCTGGAAAACATAGGCAATCCGGCGCGCGAGTTGCGCCACCGAATGCTGGCGGGTGTTCCAGTCCCCGACCCAAACCTCACCTGAGCCGGGCAGCAACAACCCGCACAGCAGCTTGGCCAGCGTCGTCTTGCCGGCCCCATTCTCCCCGATCAAGCCCACGGACTCCCCGGATTCCAGCGCCAGCGTAATGGCGTCCAGGACGTGGGCCGCGCCGGGATAGGCGAATGAGACGGCCTCGACCCGCAGTTTCATCGGAAGTACTCGACTGCTTGGTCGAGGGTGTGGGGGAGTAACCTGGCAGGGTGGGCGGGCCCGCGCCCGGCCAGGCGGGCGGCGCGGGCGTAACGAGTATCGGCCAGCCCCCAGGAGGTGAACGCTTCCGGCGAGGACAGTACGTCAGCCGGATCACCCTCGGCGACCTTCCGGCCGGCCCGAAGCACAACGCACCGGTCCGCCACCGTGGCGACCCACTCAAGTTTGTGTTCGGCCAGCATGACCGTGGTCTCTCCGGCCGTGACCAGGCTCCGGAGCAGGCTGAGGACCTCGCGGGTGCCGGCCGGATCGAGTTGAGAGGTCGGCTCATCGAGGACCATCAAGCGGGGGCGCATGGCCAGCATCGAGGCAATCGCCAGGCGCTGTTGCTGTCCACCCGAGAGGGCGTAGGGCGAGCGCTCGGCCAGGTCCGAAAGGCCGGTGACGGCCAGGGCGCGCTCGATGCGTTCGAGCATATCCCCGAGCGCGACGCCCAGGTTCTCCAGCCCGAACCCGACTTCCTCGCGCACGGTGTAGCGGGCGCCGGTCACCTGGTTGAACGGGTCCTGAAACACCGAGCCCACGTGTTCGCTCATCGCCCCCAGGCTGCTGGCAGCGACGTCGATGCCGTCCACGCGGACCCGGCCGTGCAGCGTGCCGTGGAAGAAGTGGGGGACGAATCCGGCGACGAGCGAGCACAGCGTGGTCTTGCCGGCGCCGCTGGCGCCGAGCACGGCGCACAGTTCACCCTGCCGGATGGACAGATCCAGCCCATCCAGCGCCGGTGTGGCTTCGCCAACATAGGTGAAGGAGACTCCTTCGAGGGCGATCATCGCAGCCCGAGCCCCAGCACCCGGGCGAGAATGGCGCACGCCGCCAGCAGCCACAAGCACCGCCGAAACCAGCGCTGGGCGGTGGTGTCTTCGAAGGTGACCAGGCTGGTTCGTGGACCGGCGCGGCTGAAACCTCGCGCCTCGAGGGCAAGCGCACGCTCCTCGACGTCCATCAGGCTGGCCAGCAGGAGCGGTCCGGTCAGGGGGAGCAGGGCCCGGGCGCGCCGCAAGAGAGATCCCTCGAATTCCAGCCCGCGGGCCCGCTGGGCGTCCCGGATCCGACGGGCCCTGGCCTCGAACCGGGGGACGAGCTGCAAGGTGGTCACCACGAGATACAGCAATTGGCTGGGGATCCCGCGTTCGACCAGCGCCCGCATCAGCATGTCCGCCCGGGTTGTCATCGAGAGCAGCAGGAACGAGGCGCCAAGCAGCGACAGTCGACCGACCGTGGCCGCGGCGAACCGCAACCCATCGAGGTAGACCGAGAGTGGGCCGATCGAAAACAGCACGCTGCCCTCGGACCAGAAGAACCCTTGGATGAGCACGATCGGGACGGCGAAAGGCAGGACGATCTTCCACAGCGCGCGTGCCAGAGGGCCGAGGACGTGACCTAGCGCCGACAGGGGAAACACCATGCCGAGCAGGACCAGATACGTCGCCCACCAGGGAATGGCGAAGCCTACAGCAAGCAGCAGGCCGGTCAAGGCCAGCTTGGTCAGCGGATGCAGGCGATGCAGGCGGCTCTGGCGCGGCAGATAGGCGGCCAGGCTACTGGTTTCGTCCAGGGAGGTTCTCCGCTCTGGGGAACCGCTGCAGAAAGCGGAACGGCAGGGAGCGAATGGTCAGCCAGACCAGGAAGAAGCTCGCCAGCTTGTCCAACGGATCGGCCACGATACCCTGTCCGAAGGTGGCCTGCAGCACGCTCGCCCCGGTGGCTCGGAAGAACGCCACCAGAAAGTCCTGCCCGGTGCCGGTCACGCCGCCGAACAGGGTGGCGGAGATCGGTGCCGAGACGAGGGCGGCCACGATGCCGGTGAGCAATCCGGCCAACAGCCACAACCCCAGCCGCTTGAACCATCTCCAATGGGCAAACAATCCCGCCATCAGGCCGATAATGCCGGCGACGATGGCGAACGGCGCCGCAAAGGGGTTCAAACCCGTCAGCGCCCAGATCAGATTGGCCAGGACGCCGGTAACCAGTCCGGCCAGCGGTCCGGCCAGAACGGCCACCAGGATCGTGCCGATGGAGTCGAGGTAGAGCGGGATCTTGAGGGCGACCACCAGCTGCCCGACGGCGATGTTGATGGCGATCGCCACCGGGATCATGACCAGGGTGACGGTAGTGAAGTCGCGTCGCATACGATTCATGCTACTGCCTCCTGCCTGCGAGTGCAGCCTGTACTATAACGGCAAAGACCGGCCGTCGTCCAGACGCGCGGGGGGATATAATTCCGACTGAGCCCATCCAGATTGTGACCGCCGTGCCACGGCCGGGCGGCACGGTCGGGATGTTTGAGATGTTTGAGGAGGCAGGGTGCTCCAGGCCGATCGAGTGATCCGTTCCACCTGTCCGTTCTGCGGCGTTGGCTGCCAGCTCGACCTGCATGTGAAGGACGACGCAATCTTGCGGGTGGAAGCGCCTTTCGAGGCCGCACCCAACTTCGGCATGTTGTGCGTGAAGGGGCGATTCGGTGCGGACTTCGTGACACACCCCAGCCGCCTGACCAAGCCTCTGATCCGCGTCAACACCGACCAGCCACGCTCGGCAGAACCGGTCTGGCGGGAGGCTTCCTGGGACGAAGCGCTGGACCTCGTCGCCACTCGCCTGGCCCAGATCGTCCACCAGTCGGGTGGCGATGCCCTCGCCACCTTCGCCTGCGCTAAGGCTACCAATGAAGATAACTACCTGCTGCAGAAGATGACGCGGGCTGTGCTCGGTACCAACAACGTCGACCACTGCTCGCGGCTGTGCCACGCTGGCAGCGTCGCCGGGCTGCAGCTGGCCATCGGCTCCAGTGCCATGAGCAATTCGATTGCCGAAATGGAAGACCTCGATGTGTTCATCGTCACCGGCTCGAACACCACCGAGACCCATCCGGTGATCAGCAACTTCCTCAAGCGCGCTGTACGTCACAACCGAGCCAGGCTCATCGTGATTGATCCGCGCAAGATCGAGATGACGGATTTTGCCGCGCTCTGGCTGCGTCAGCGCCCGGGGACGGATGTTGCCATCTGGCAGGCGATGGCCCACGTGATTGTGCAGGAGAAACTGCACAACCAGTCGTTCATCCAGGAACGAACCGAGGGGTTCTCGGACTATGTCGAGTCCCTCGAGACGTTTACGCCGGAGTGGGCCGAGTCGCTGAGCGGGGTTCCGGCCGGAGACATCCGGGCGGCGGCCCGCCTGTATGCCGGTGCCCGGGCGGCCGCCGTGTACTGGGGCATGGGCATCAGCCAGAGCACGCACGGCACCGACAACACGTTGGCCATAACCAACCTGGCACTGCTCTGTGGGCAGATCGGCCGTCCCGGCACCGGGTTGAACCCGCTGCGGGGGCAGAACAACGTTCAAGGATGTTCGGATAGCGGTGCACTCCCGTATGTGTTCACCGCCTATCAACGCGTTGACGACAACCAGGTTCGGGCGACCTTCGGGGAAGCCTGGAACCGGCCGCACCTCAACCCGGCCCCGGGTCTGATGATCACTGAGCTGATGGACGCCGCCCTGTCCGGCGCCGTGCGCGCCTTCTACATCATGGGCGAGGATCCGCTAACCAGCGAGCCAAATCTGAACCACGCCCGGCATGCCATGGATCACCTGGACTTCGTCGTCTGCCAGGACATCTTCCTCACCCCGACCGGCCGGATGGCGGATGTCATTCTGCCATCGACCTCCTTTGCAGAGAAGGATGGCACGTTCACTAACTCGGATCGCCGAGTTCAGCGCGTGCGGGCGGCCTTGCCTGTATTGGGTGACAGCCGTCCCGACTGGCAGATCCTGTGTGACGTGGCTCGTCGACTGGAGGCCGAGCTTGGCCAGACTCCCAGTGCCGGCTGGGACTACGGCCACCCTTCGGAGATCTGGGAGGAAATGCGCCGGCTCACGCCCGAGTTCCGTGGCATCACGTACGAGCGGCTCGAGCGCGAGGGCGGTGTGCACTGGCCCTGCCCTTCGATGGATCATCCTGGCACGCCCTTCCTGTTCAGCGACACCTTCCCTCGCGGGCGGGGGCGATTCTGGGAGCTGGAGTATGGCACGGACAGCGAGTTCACGGATGATGACTACCCCTTCCTTCTCTCAACCGGCCGGGTGCTGTACCACTGGCACGGCGGCGCGCTCAGCCGTCGCTCGAAGTTGGACGAGGTGTGGCCCGAGGCGACGGTCGAGCTGCACCCTGTAGATGCTGAGCGACTGGGCGTGGTAACTGGGGATTGGCTGCAGGCATCGTCCCGCCGCGGCTCGATTGCGCTGCGAGCGATGGTCACCGGGCGATCGCCTCAAGGCGTCGCCTTCATCCCGTTCCATTTCGTCGAAGCCGCCGCCAACGTTTTGACGAACGACCGCCTAGACAAGCGGGCCAAGATCCCCGACTTCAAAGTGTGCGCCATCCGGCTGGAGAAAACGGAGCCGCCTGCCGACCGCGACCCCGGGACTGATCAGCCGCTTACGCTGCGCGGGGCGATCAAGGACCAGGCCGTACAGGTTCGCTAGCGGGCGCCTGGCGCCTTCTCCTTCGAACCATCTTCATGGCATGCCCTGACGGCCGCCTCATGGGGCCGCCCCAGGAGTTCAGCGCGACGACAGGCATCTGTCGTCTGTGGGGTTTGGGCTGCGGCCGGACCCCACAGACGGGTTCCTTGCCTCCATCCAGTCGCTTTCGGAGCACACTCTCGGGCTTCCCACCCGCGGAGGTCGCCGGGCGGTTGCGCCCCTCTGCCCGCGGCAGGGGCACTTCCACCGAACGGCAGAGATCCGATGTCGGGCGTTGTGGGCGTGCTATACTCACTCAGTGAGTAATCATGGCCTCTGCCAGCCGCGCCAGTGACCTGTCACCGGAGCACGTCCTGCTCGGGCTGTTGGACCAGCATGCAGCTCACGGCTATGAACTGCACCAGCGCCTGACGGCGGACCTCGGCGGGCTGTGGCACGTCAGCCAATCCCAGGTCTACGGCACGCTCAAGCGGCTGGAGGCGCGCGGCTGGATCGCCGGCAGGACGACGGTGCAGCCCAACCTTCCCGATCGACGCCGGCTGCGCCTCACGCCGCAGGGCCGGCGGCATTTCGAAACCTGGCTGCATACCCCGAGCGGCAGCAGTGTGCGGGCCATCCGTGTCGACTTTCTCTCCCGTCTGTACTTCGCCCGGCGAAAGAACCCGTCTCTGGCAGCGGAGCTCATCGACGAGCAGGCCGCCGCAGTCCGGCAGGGACTGCAGCGGCTGGAGGCTCACGCAGCGGTCCTGCCGGGCAGCGTGATCACCGACTTGGCCCATGATCTGCGCGTCCGACAACTGGCGTCTGTGCTCCCCTGGTTGGACGAGTGCCGCCGCCTTGACGCCGGGCCGGCCGGGTGAGGGCGCAATGGTGCCTGGCCAGGATGATGCGGGAATGATCAAGCTCATCCAATTTGAGGAAGGAATGATGAGGTGGGAAGTTGGTCGGCGCTCGCGACCGGCGCCGCGGCAGGGCCCCGGCAGCCGGATCTGGCAAGGTCTGGCCATGGGCGTGCTGGCCTGTGTCGTGGCGGCTTGCGCGCCGCCTCGGGAGGCGCCTTCGGCGCGGTCTCCAGACGAGGCCTCCACGCTCACGGTGTTCGCGGCTGCTTCCCTGACCGATGTCTTTGAGGCGATCGGCGAGGTCTACAAGCACAGTCATCCCGGAACAGACGTGGTCTTCAATTTCGCGGCCTCGTCCGCGCTGCGCACGCAATTGGAAGAGGGCGCTGCCGCCGATGTTGTGGCGTTCGCCGGCGAGAAGGACATGCAATCGCTGACCGAGTCGGGACTGGTAGACGCAGCTGCCGTGAAGATCTTCGCCAACAACGATCTCGTCGTCGTTGTCCATCCCGACAGCGCGGATGCGCTCGGCTCGTTGGAAGATCTCGCCGACCGCGGGGTCAAGGTGGTGATGGCCGCGGCCGGCGTGCCGGCTGGTGACTACGCCCGGAGCGTGATTGAGAACCTGAGTTCGGAGCTCGGCGCACCCTTCGCGGACGGCGTTCGCGCTAACGTCGTCTCGGAGGAGGACAACGTGCGTCAGGTGCTGGCCAAGGTCCAGCTGGGGGAGGCGGATGCCGGTTGGGTGTACCGGTCCGACGCTCATGCGGCACCCGAACTGCGGGTGCTCGAGATCCCGGCAGACTTCAATGTTCGGGCGAAGTACCCGATCGCCCCGATGCTCACCTCGGCGCAGTCGGACGCCGCCACGAGCTTCATCGAACTGGTGCGCTCGGCCGAAGGGCAGCGACTGATTCAGGAAGGAGGCTTCCTCCCCCTTGCGCCGTAGCCTCGCCCGCACCAGCCCGGATGCCTCTCCGGCGCGGGCCGTTGTTGCGGCTCGCGGCCGGCCTGTGGCGCTATTCGTCCTGCTGGCTGGGCTGATGGTGCTCTTGCTGGCCGTCCCGGTCTTGATGCTCCTCTGGCGCGGGCTGACCTCTGATCCTCTGCGTTTCTTGCACGACCCGACGGTGCAGTCCGCCCTGCGGTTGAGCGGTCTGACGAGCAGCCTGGCCACCGGAGCCTCCTTGCTCCTGGGTATGCCGTTAGCCTACATGCTCGCCCGCTGGCGGTTTCGTGGTCGGACCTGGCTGGAAGTGCTGGTCGACCTGCCGATCGTGCTTCCACCTTCGGTTGCCGGAATCGCGCTGCTGGTCGCTTTCGGGCGGCGCAGCCCGCTGGGCGCGGCGCTGGCGCCGCTCGGGATCAGCCTGCCGTTCACGACGGCCGCCGTCGTCCTGGCGCAGATCTTCGTCGCCGCGCCGCTCTTCATCCGCGCGGCCCGCATCGGCTTCAACGCCGTAGACACGCAACTGGAAGAGGCGGCCTACACTGAAGGCGCGAGCCAGTGGCAGCTGTTCCGCCACGTGATGTTCCCGCTGACCGGGCGGGCGCTGTTCGCCGGACTGGTGTTGTGTTGGGCTCGTGCGCTCGGGGAGTTTGGGGCGACCATCCTGTTCGCCGGCAACCTTCCGGGTCGGACACAGACCATGCCCCTGGCGATCTTCATCGGGTTTCAGCAGGATCTCGGCGTGGCTCTGGCGCTGGCTTCGATCCTGCTCGTGATCTCGGGCCTGGTCCTGGCCGTGCTGCGCAAGATCGAGAGCGAGGCGAGGTTGTACTGATCACGCCCCACTTCTCGGCGGATGTGCCGTGTCCTCCAGCCTCACCCGGACCCAGGTCGACCTAACCATCGGGGCTGCGGGCGGTCGGCGATTCTCTCAAAGGTGAGCTGCCTCCTCCGGGAGCGGGCGCCCGCTGCACCCAGATCCATAGCCGTTCGCCATCGGTCTCCAGCTGGATCCATCCGTGGGTGTTTGTGTCAAGAAGGTGGGTTCCGAACGACTCCGGGAGCGCCCGCAGCGCGTCGTTCTCAGCGGCTGAGCCGGGGTCTCCACCGGTGATCACCAGCCTGGGTGCCAGGAGCTCGAGCCACTCGCCAGGATTGGCGGCGGGGTGACCACCGGCCGCGGCGATGTAGGCCGTGACCCTGCGCGGCGAGGCCTTCTCCACCTGGAGACGAATCAGATCCGGGTCGGCTCCAGGCGCCAGGACGATGTGCGCCTTGCCATGGTCCAGCAACAACAGGCAGCCGTGGTCGCTAACCGCGGCGACGGTCAGTGTGGCGCCAGCGCCCAGGTCGAACAGCTGGCCGGCTTCGGCCTGATGGAGCGGAACGCCATCCGACGCCAGATCGGTGCGAAGTGTCGTGAGCGAACGGGAGGCCGTTGTCCCGCAGATCAGGACTTGATGGACGCCGATCTGGCCTGATAACCCGGCCCATCCGGTCAGCGAGTCCGCCTCCCCCGAGGCGAGGACCAGCCAGTCCAGACTGCGGCGCAGCAGCGGCAGGCGCCGCCCGACGGCCGCTGCCAACTTTGGGGGGTCGGAACCACCGCCGACCATCAGATTCCTTCCCGCTGGGCCCGTGATCAGAATGCCCTGCCCGCCTTCGCTTTCGAGAACGGTCAGTGACAAACGACCGTCCGGCCGGTCGACGGCGGCCTTCCACACCAGGATCGCACACAAACCCAGCACCGCCGGGCCGAAACTGCGTGTGACCTGAGACGAGAAACCGGACACCCGCGCCATCCATTGGCGCCTGCCCAGGGCGGTGCCTCCGAGCAGCAGGACGTAGAAGGCGAGTACAACCCACGGCGAGGTCCTTCCGAGAGTCATGGAACCGGCGGGCCAGGCAGCGAAGAACTCCACTGCCCGGATGGTCAGCGCCGCGAACGGCCAGGCAGCCCAGGCAACGGGCTGAGCTATGGGAGGCGAGATCATGCCCAACGCCATGGCCAGGCCACCCACGATCATCAGCGGGGGCTGGAGCGGCAGGATCACCGGATTGGCCAGCAGGGAGACCCACGAAAGCCGCTGGAAGTAGTAGGTTGTAAGCGGCAGCGTGGTCACCTGGGCGGCGAGTGTGATCAGGACCATCGCCGCCAGCGGCGAGGCGAACTTGTCGACCCAGTTCGGGCTGAGCCACTGGCTGAGCCAGGCGACCGCCCGCGCCTGCAGCGGAGCCGCGTACAGGATCAGCCCGAGCGTAGCGGCGAAGGATAGCTGGAAGCCGACATCAAACAGGACGGCCGGGTGGATCAAGGTCATCAGCATGGCCGAGGCCATCAACGTTAGCAGAGCCTCCGCTGTGCGGCCGAGCCATCGGGCCAGCATGGCCAAGCCGGCCATCCATGCTGCCCGGACGACGGAAGGCGAGGCCCCGACCAGGAGCGTATAGGCGCCGATGGCGAGCACAGCCACCCACGCCCCTCGCTTCGCGCCCAGGAGACGCCGAAAGGAAAGGACGAAGAGGGCACTGAGGATGGCGATGTTGAACCCGGAGATGGCGATTACGTGACTGGTACTGGTGCGGTTGAAGGCTCGCATGACGTCGTCGGGTATGCCGCTTTCCACGCCGAGCAGGATGCCTGCGAACAGGCTGGCCTCAGGTTCAGGGAACAGGCGCTGCACCGAGGCCAGGCCGGCCTGCCGCAGGTCGTCCAGCCACTGCAGCGGCAGGGCACCCTGGCGGGAGGCCAGGCGATGGACGGAGGCCTCCGGCATCCAGCCCTGGACTCCCTGCCGAGCCAAATAGGACTCGTACTGGCTGGGGTCCGGATCCGCCGGGGAGCGCAAGCTTCCATAGGCCAGGATGCGATCGCCATAGGACCAGGGGGTCCAACGGTCGGCAAGAACCACGGCCAGCCCGCGGACAGCCCGGGGGGAGAGGTCGCCTTCGAATTGAACACTCTGCACGCGCAGATGCAGCAGTGTACGATCGCTACCGGGTTCGGGGAACGTCGAGATGATCCCGGTCAATGTCACCGGAGGCTGCATGCCGGCGTAGTAGACAAGGTTGTTGGGCGTGAGACGAGGCTGGGCTGCGAGGTAGCGCAACGCGCCCAGCGTGAACAGCAGCGCCGCCACGAAGGCCAGGCGCAGCCCCGGTTGCCGACGGCTGACGAGGGCACCTGCGCCGGACCCCGCCGCCAGCAGCGTCCACTGGATCGGATTCAGGGCGAGGTGCGCGGCGCAGGCGATGCCTGCCAGCCAGGCCACGGCCAACCCGATGAGCGCGTGCACGCCCCCTCGGCGCATCGGATCGCCTCATTATAAGGAGAACTCGGGTGGCGCTGCAATGGCCTGTACTCGTCCACTAGGTATGAGACACGCTGCAATCGCCACCTACCATCCCGGCAGGACATGTGGCAGGAGGCGAGCCCACCAAGAGGGTACCGGGACAGGCTTGCTTGCGGCCGGAAGGGGGTGAGCAGCCCTGTGGGCCTCTCCGCGGTGTGGAGAGGCTCCTCCCGAAGCGGGCTATGCGGAGAGCCCTTTCAGGATGCTCCGCGAAGGGATGGAGTCTTGGGGCTGTCCCAAAAGGGGCGGCCCCATTCGCGTTTCTAGGGGAGATTGCCTA
>CAZBJQ010000091.1:0-11873 GCA_964492235.1 uncultured Anaerolineaceae bacterium
TCCTGCGCAAGTACTACTACAACAGCTGGATCAACGCCGTGTGGAATCCGCCCGGTGGCTGGTCGCTGCGCTACTATGGCAACGGCTACGGCGATCTCGACCGGGTAAAGGTCCGGATCGACCACCCGGGCAACAGCAACCCGGGGCCGCCGGCCGATGTCGGCGCCGAGGATTTCAGCATCGAGTGGTGGATGAAGGTCCCGGCCGGGGCGAACAACGCCGCCGCTGTTACCTGCGGCGCCAACCTCAACTGGATCTACGGCAACACGCTGCTCGACCGGGATCGGTTCAACCAGGACCGCAAGTTCGGCGTGTCGCTGGCCGGCAATCGATTGGTCTTCGGCGTCAGTGGCGAGAGCACGGGGGACCTGACGCTGTGTGGAACCTCGAGGTTGGATGACGACAACTGGCATCATGTGGCGGTCGAACGCCGCCGCAGTGACGGCTGGCTGTGGCTGTTCGTCGACGGGCATCTCGAGGCCGAAGCCGACGGCCCGGACGGTGACGTCTCGTACCCGGATGACGGCGTGCCGGGCTCCTTCTGCGGCCCGGCGGGCGATCAGCCGTGCACGAACAGCGATCCCTTCCTGGTGATCGGCGCCGAGAAGCACGACACCAATCGCACGACCTACCCCTCGTTCAGCGGCTGGCTGGACGAGCTGCGGCTGTCGAACACGCTGCGTTACAGCGCTGACTTCACGGTTCCGACGGGCCCGTTCACACCCGACGCCAACACCAAGGCGCTTTACCATTTCAATGAAGGCTTCGGGAACGTGCTGAACGATTCGTCGGCGTACACGGGTTCGCCCAGCCAGGTCGGCGACCGGAACTACGGCGGCGTGACCAACGGCCCGGAGTGGTTCGATGACTCACCGTGGCGCGTGCCGCAGCCAACGCCGACGCCGTGGGGGACTCCGACGCGGACTCCCACACCGACGGCGACGATGACTTCGACGGCTACAGCGACATTCACCCCGACCGCCACCGCCACGCCCACGGCCACGCCGTTCGCCGTCCATAGCCCGACCCCACGCCCGACCTCCATCATCCGCTTCGCCGTGATCGGCGACTACGGCCTGGCCGGCACGGGCGAGGCCGATGTTGCCTCCCTGGTCCATGGCTGGAACCCGGACTTTATCCTGACCACCGGCGACAACAATTACCCGGACGGCGCGGCGGCGACGATCGACCAGAACATCGGCCAGTACTACGCCGACTTCATCTATCCTTACACCGGCAGCTACGGCCCCGGCGCCTCGACCAACCGGTTCTTCCCGTCCTTGGGCAACCACGACTGGTACACCGCGGGCGCCACACCGTATCTCGACTACTTCACGCTCCCCGGCAATGAGCGCTACTACCGCTTCACCCAGGGGCCGGTCGAGTTCTTCGCCCTTGACAGCGACGTCAACGAGCCGGACGGGATGAGCGAGACCTCGGCCCAGGCAGCCTGGCTGGAACAGGCGTTGGACGAGTCGACCACGCCGTGGCAGATCGTGTACTTCCACGTCGCCCCCTACTCATCCGGCACACACGGATCTGCGCCGGACATGCAGTGGCCCTTCGCCGAGTGGGGCGCCGACGCCGTGCTCGCCGGCCATGACCACACCTATGAACGCCTCGGCATCGACGGCATCCCGTATTTCGTCAACGGCCTTGGCGGCGACAGCATCTACGACTTCGGCACGCCCGTCAGCGGAAGCCAGTTCCGATACAACGACGATTTCGGCGCCATGCTGGTCGAGGCCACGACCAGCCAGCTGACCTTCCGCTTCGCCAACCGGTCGGGGACTTTCGTCGATACACATACCCTGACCTCGACCGTGTTCGGCGATGTCCCGTCCTCCCACTGGGCGTTCGATTACATCGAATCCCTGTTTCGGGCCGGGTTCGTCGCTGGCTGCAGTGCCTCGCCACGCCTGTACTGCCCGGAAAACGTGCTGTCGCGCGCCGAGTCGGCGGTGTTTGTCGAGCGCGGCCATCACGGTGCCATCGCCGACCCACCCTACCCCGCACCGGCCTCCCCGACCTTCGCCGATGTCGCTCGCTCCTTCTGGGGCTTCGGCTGGATTGAGAGCCTGTGGCAGGATGGCTTCACAGCTGGCTGCAACACCAACCCACTCTCGTACTGCCCGAACAGTCAGCACACCCGAGCCGAAGCCTCGGTGTTCTTCTTGCGTATCAAGAACGGCGCGGATCATCAGCCGCCAGCGCCGACAGGCATCTTCGCCGACGTTCCGACCGGCGCCTGGTATGCCGGCTGGGTCGAAGACGCCTACACCCAGGGATTGCTCCCAGCCTGCAGCCTGGATCCCCTGGCCTTCTGCCCCAATGACCTGCTCAATCGGTCGTGGGCTGCGTACATGATGGTGCAGGCCAAGGGGATCCCGATCCCCTAGCCATGGAGCAAGCGCCGCCCGCACCTCCTGGGCGCGAATGCCGCCAACCGTCCCGGTGGCCGGCGACAGCCGCCGCGATGGCCCTGGCGCTTGTGGTTCTCAACCGCGGGCCTGCGAACCTGGCCCATCATCCCTTTCAGCGGCCGGACCGCCCTCAGCCTGCCCACACCCAGCAAGAAGTTCTACCCACGTCTCTGGCCAGTGAGCTTGTTCAAGGCGCCGGGGGCGGGGCGGCGGGCACGGTGCCCAGTGCATGGCTTGCCTACGGCATCTCGCGCGGTGTAACGCTCAAGACACTGGCACTGGCGATCCAACAGCGGCAGACCTGGTTGCCCTTCGGGCCGCCGCTGGTTGCCCCGCTCAAATCCGCCCTGCTTCAGACGCAAGATGAGCCGCTGATCACCGACGGTATGTTCGTCTGGGGCCCGAACGTCGGCGACTTCGATTTCATGGCCTTCCTGCAGCAGGCGAACTCTCCGCTGACCCCCTTCGCCGAGGACCTGGCGCTGTGGTCCAGCTACGCCAGCGTCAATCCGCAGGTGCTGCTGACCGTGCTTGAGGTCCGCTACGGCCTGGTCAGCGGCACCGGCGGGGCGCAGGATTCCGATCAGATCCGGGACACGATCGAATCGACGGCCCTCAACCTGGCCGAGGCTTTCTACGAGCACCTGTACACTTGGGGAGCCCGAAGCGAGCACAGCGACCTCGAGCCCCCGGCAGCGCTGGCCCTGGCGGATGGCAGCACGGTGGAGATCGGCGACACCACCTCCGGATCGTTCGCCGTTTCGCGGGCGCTGGCCGAAGGCCAGGATCTGGCCACCTGGCAGGCGCAAGTCTCCGCCGACTCCAGCGGCGGATTCAGCCAGACCTTCAACGATCTGTTCCCGCAGGCCGACCTGCTCGATGCCAGCAACGACATCAATCCGCCTTCTGCCCCGCCAGGGAACCTGTTCCAGTTCCCGTTTCCATTGGGTGCGACGTGGACCTTCAGCGGTCCGCACTCCTGGAACGGCGGCAGCTACCCACCGCCCTACTCGTCGATGGACTTCTTCACCGGGGGAGCGACCTGTAGCTCGCCGCCGAACCAGTACGCGGTCTCGGCCGCCGGGGGCACAGCGTCCCGGCCATCGAACTACTCGTGCTGGCTGGAGATCAACCATGGCGGCGGGTGGGTTACTTCGTACTACCACCTGCGCAATATCTACCTGGCCAGCAGCCTGGACCGCAACACCGGCACCGGGACGATCTCCTGCGAGATCTGCGCCGGCGGCTTCGCTACCGGCCCGCATGTGCACTGGAGCCTCAAGTACGACGGCGCTTACACCAGCCTGGAGGGGACCAAGCTTTCCGGCTGGACCATTCACGTCGGGTCAGAGCCTTACACCAGCGGGTCGCTGACACGCGACGGCGTCACGCTGTCCCCCTATCGCACCGTCAATAACGACTACCACCTGTACTTCGGCACAGGCAACTACTCGCTGCGCTTCCATGGCAACGGAGTATCCGATATCGACCGAGTGAAGATCCAGATCGACGACCCCAACGACTCAACGGCGAGCCCGCCGGCCGACGTCGGACAGAACGACGACTTCACCATCGAGTGGTGGGTGCGGGCGCAGCCGGGCGAGAACGCCGCCGGACCGGTGACCTGCGGCGCCAACAAGGACTGGCGGCGCGGTAACATCCTGATCGACCGCGATCGGTTCAACCAGCCGCGCGGCTACGGCGTCTCGCTGGTGGAGGGACGAATTGTCTTTGGCGTGACCGGCGAGGCCGGCGACAGCCTGACGCTCTGCGGCACGACCCGTGTGGACGACGGGCAGTGGCACCACATCGCCGTCCAGCGCAACCGTTACGCTGACGCCCATCCCGAGGGTTTCCTGTGGCTATACGTCGACGGGGTGCTAGAGGCATCGGCGACTGGCCCCCTGGGAAAGGTCTCCTACCCCAACGACGGCGTCCCCGGCTCGTTCTGCGGCCCTGGAGGCAACGAGCCCTGCATCAACAGCGATCCCTATCTGGTGCTGGGCGCCGAGAAGCATGGCCTCGACCCGGCGATGTATCCGTCGTTTAGCGGGTGGATGGACGAGCTGCGGATCTCCAACACCACACGCTACCTGGCAGACTACGCAGCGCCGGTGCAGCCCTTCGTCCCGGATGCGAACACCGTCGGCCTGTACCACTTCAACGAAGGCGCAGGCGATTCGATCTACGACACATCCGGACACAGCGGGCCGCCCAGCAATGGCCTGCGCAAGTTCGGCGGCTCGCCGGCCGGGCCGGAATGGTCGAGTGATGTGCCGGGAGTGATCTACCCGACGCCGACGGCCAGCCCGACGCCAACCGAGACCCGCACCCCGACGGCTACGGCCACTCCCACGGTCACGCCGACGTCCACTGCAACGGGTACGCCGACCCCGACCGCGACCACCACTCAGACGCCCACCGTCACGCCCACCAGAACTCCAGGGCCGATCTTCGCCGATGTGCCGCCCACGCACTGGGCCTTCGACTACATTGAAGCCCTGTACGACGCCGGCTTTGTAGCCGGCTGCAGCGCCGAGCCACGCCTATACTGCCCGGAAAACGTGCTGTCGCGCGCCGAGTCGGCAGTGTTTGTCGAGCGAGGGCTGCATGGGGCGATCGCCTCTCCGCCCTACACGCCACCAGGCTCGCCCACCTTCTCCGATGTTCCAGCCTCCTTCTGGGGCTACGGCTGGATCGAAAGCCTGTGGCAGGACGCGATGACGGCCGGCTGCAGCACGAACCCGCTCGCCTACTGCCCCCTCAGCCAGCACACCCGGGCCGAGGCTTCGGTCTTCTTCCTGCGCATCAAGAACGGCGCCGCCTACCAGCCGCCCACCCCTACCGGCTTGTTTACCGACGTGCCGCGTGACGCCTGGTACGCCGGGTGGGTGGAGGACGCCTACAACCAAGGCCTGCTCCCCGCCTGCACCACCGACCCGCTGGCCTACTGCCCTAACGATCTGCTCAACCGTGCCTGGGCGGCCTACATGATGGTTCAGGCCAAAGGCATCCCCGTTCCCTAGTGATCGTTGTCCAGGTTCCTTCCAAGCAAGAAGGCCGCAAGAACGAGCTGCCCAGTCCTCGCCCCCATTAAGGCTAGAATCGCGAAACGCTAGGCGTGAGCCTAGCCCGTGCCCCGCATTTCGCCATCTTGTCCCGTCGCTGTGGACTCGTGAGAGAGATCCATTCTGCCGACTCTGAGTTCCTCTGCAGACGGTCAGGGATACGCAATGATCTCGGTTCTGCCCCGGCCGTCAAAGACCCAGCGCCTTCCCGGCCCGCGCACATCGGCTAGATAGGCTTGCGGAACCGAGGCCGAAAACCCGGGAGCCTCGCTCGAAGTGATCAGCCACACCCGTTGCTCGGGGCCGGCCGCCGTGATGGCGTCGACGATCCAGGCATCCAAGGATGCTGCTTGATCCCCGGGGACATCATATGGCAGCGAAGTCCACCCGACCGAAGAACGCCAACGATTGAGCAGGTGCGCCCACAAGGGCGAACCGTAGCTCTCGACCAGCACAAGGTCGCCTGCACCTATCTGCGCCTGAAGCCAGTCGGAAGCCTCCACATACTCTGGGTGCGACCCGCCCCATGCTGGATCTTCCGAGGCGGCGCAGAGCAACACCGGCGGGGCGAGCAGCGCCAGTGTACACAGGACCACGGCGGGGATCCGCAGCCGATGGGTCTCTCGGCTCGCCCCGTGCCCTGCCAGCGTCAGCGCCACAACCGAGGCCACCAGGGCCATGACCTGGAGTGCCCCAGCCCAGCCGCTCCCGGCACGCGCCAGCCGCGCGCCCAGGGTCTCCCAGATCGAGGGATCGGCCAGGTGGCCGACCTGTGGCGGGATGGCGAGGAACCGCAGCGACCAGACGGCGTCGGTCCGGAACGGATCCAGTCCGAGTGCCTTCCAATCCTGGTACGGGCGGAGCCAGGGAACGAGGACGGCTGACGCCTGGATCACGATCGCTAGGACGAACAAGGCGACGATCAAGATCCAGGCTGCTCGATTGCGACGACTCAGCGCACGCTCGAGGAACGGGGCGGCAAGGATCGCCAGCGCCGGCAGCGCCGGGAGCATGAAACGCAGGCCCCAGCCGTACACCCCCGCCCAGAGCTCGCGGTAGAAAAGCGCCTGCAGCACCGCAAGCAGCAGGGCACTCAGCGCGGCCGGCAAGGCAAACCATGCTTGACGGCCTCTCCAGAGGAGCAGGCCCGCTACCGAAAGCAACACGGCTGGGGAGAACAGGAAGATGCTCTCCGCCGGGCTGAGAAACGGACCGAGAACGGAGGCCAGCAAGCCCCGGCTGCCTCCGCTCAAGGCATGATGTGCCAGGAAGGCGAAATAGGGGAGGCTGTAGCGAGCGAGCGGGCCGGCCGGCGGCAGGATCCATAGGACGGCGACCACGACGGCGGCGGTGATCCCCAGGGCCAATATTGCCCGCCTGGCCTCGACCCGCCGGCTGCGGGCGGCGGTCGCGGTCCAGATCACCAGCGTCAACGCGAAGGAGGCCACCAGCGCAAAGGACGTATTCTTGGCGAGCACAGCTGCAAGCAGTCCCAGTCCCATGACGAGGGCGCCGGTCCGCCACCCCCTCGGCCAGTCCGTGAGGACTATCGCCCAGCCCCACAAAGCGACCGACCAGCCCAGCGCCGCCAGCGGATCGCGGTAGCCAGTCGTGGCGTACGGCCAGGCCATCGTGGCGATGCCGTACAGAAGTGCAGCCAGGAGAGAGACGCGGGGACCAATGCCCAGCCGTTGAGAGGTGAGAAAGACGAACAGCGCAGTCAGGCTGGTGATGTAAGCGTTGACCAACAGGAAGGCCTGCGCACCGCCAGCGCCCAAGAACCTCGCCACCCGGTAGGCGATCGCCCCAAGAACGACCTGGCCTGGCTCGATCTCGATGGCGGCATCCCCTTGTGCCCGCAGCTCCTGCACCCGGTGATTGCCGTAGACCTGCGTCTGGCCAAGGTTGCCCCACAGGGCCAGACTCTGCGACCGCGCCGCCAGGATGTGTTCGTCGTCGGTGCGGAAGACACCGGTGGCGCTGGCTGTGTAAAGAAGAAGCAGCCCAGCCAGCAACAAGACGGCCGGCGCGCATCGAATAGTTCGGTCTGTGGATTCAGAACGAGCCGGGGACATGCTGCCGGTCGGGCACGGCCGCCTTCGGCTCAGCCGGCCGGACCCGGAGCCATGGCTCCTGTGTGCGAAGGGCGAGCAGGACGCTGCGCACCCAGGCGAGCATGAAGGCGGGCACGTGTGCGAAAGCCCACACCACCTCGATTGGTGAAGCCAGACGGCGGATGCCGATCAGATAGGCACTGGCGTCGAGCGCAACCGGCACAAGCATGGCCAGCCCCAGCCCCGCCCACAGGAGCGAGTGTGTGGCTGCCGCCACAACGAGGGCAGCGCTTGCAGCAACGAGCTGGAGTGGCAGCAGCAGCGCCTTGGGCCGCGCCAGCGCGTCGTAAAGCAAGAGACATCCTGGCGGGCCGCGGGCGGCAATCCGCAACACTGGGCCCAGGTAGTCACGCAGAACTATCAACTGCCCGCGGAACCAGCGCGAGCGCTGGCGGATCACGCCTTCTGCGTCCACCGGCTTCGGGTCGATGACCCAGGCGCCTTCGGCGTAGGCGATGGCGATCCCACGGTCGACCACTCGGAGCGTCAGCTCCAGGTCCTCGACCGCGGTGTGCAAGCCGCCGGCCACCGCCTCCAGCACAACACGCCGGAACACCATGCCTGTGCCGCGCAAGCGAACCGGCCAGCCCAGGCGTGCCCGCGCCCTCTCGAACACACGGTGCTCGATCAACTCGGAATACGCCGCCAGGCGCGGGATCGGCGCCTGGCTGGACAGCCGGGGGAAGACCGGCAACTGAATCACGCTGCATCCGGACTCCAGAAGCTGGCCGATGACGGCGAGAGAATCCGGCGATAGACTGCTGTCAGCGTCGAGGATGAGGACGGCTCGGTTCGAGGTCGAGGTCCGGCGCGTCCGGTCGAGCCAGAAGCGAAGCGCCTGCGCCTTCCCGGCCTCCCCGGCACCCTCCCGAAGGTAGACCCTGGCGCCGGCCGCAGCTGCGACGTGCGCCGTGCGATCATGGCAGTGGTCGGCCACGACGTGAAGCGTGTCGCCCTGTCCGAGCAGGGGGTGCAGCCTGGCCAGCGTGGCGGCGAGCACCCGCTCCTCGTTGCGCGCCAGGACCACAACATCGATTCCCAGGCGAGGCGGTGTTTCTGCCGAACGGAGAACTCCGGACGGGGGCAGCTCCGTTCCTCTCATTGCCACCGAAGGACGAGCAGCAAGTACGGAATCCCCTCGGCGGGCATGGAACCCGGCATCGGAGGGGACTACGGTGGGCACGGTGTGCCCGGGAAGAGTTTGGAGAAGTTGGCGCAGGCCGCCGTCGCGGTGGCACCCACGTTCGGCGTCAGGGCTGGCGGCGTCCCGGTGGCGGTCACGGTGGCTGTTGGAGTTGAGGTTGCCTGGGGTCCGCACGTCGGACAAATGGGCAACAGGGGCACCGTCGGTGGGCACGCGCCCGGCGCCGGGCAAGCGCCGCCGGACGAGCCGAGAACGCCGAAACCGATCAGAGCCAGCACCACAACCAGCATGAACAGGATGCCTGTCAGAACGCCCAGCGCATAGGGCAGGTAGGGCGAGGCACTCCTGCCGACCTCCGGCCGCGGCGTGCCTCTGGGTGGAGTTACCTTGGAGCTCTCCGGCGAATTCATACCTTGTGCCTACGCCTCCGCCACGGGGCTGTGCCCGCGCCATCTCTCAGGACGCTTTGACTCGCCTGGAACTAGGGTGTCCCCGCTCCCAACGCGGCCAGCCCGCCCTTGGCCTGGACCATCATGTACGCCGCCCAGGATCGGTCGAGCGGATCCTCCGGGCAGAACTGGAGCGGCAACTCGCTGCACGCCGGCAACAGCCCCTGATTGTACGCCGCTTCCACCCAACCCGCATACCAATCGGTCGGGGCGACGTCGGCGAAGATGTCGTCGGGCGTCGGCGGTGCATACGAGGTGCCGTTCTTGATGCGCAGGAAGAACACGCTGCCTTCGGCCCGGGTATGTTGCTGGTCCGGACAGTACGAGAGCGGGTTGGTGTTGCAGCCGGCGGTGAAACCGTCCAACCACAGGCTCTCGATCCAGCCGTAACCCCAGAAGCTCGACGGGACGTCTGAGAAGGTGGCGACCGGCGGCGCCGGGTAAGGCGGCGCCGACAGGGCGCCATGGGCACCGCGCTCGACGAACACTGCCGACTCGGCCCGGTTCAGGATGTTCTGCGGGCAGTACAGGCGGGGCGTGGCGCTGCAGCCGGCGACGAATCCATTCTGGTACAGCGCTTCGATGTACGGGTAGGCCCAGTAGTCTACCGCCACGTCTTCGAAGGATGAGGTCGGCGGCGGCACGAGGGAATCGGCCGCCAGCTTGAGCTGGATCCGGCTGAAGGTCAGGGCGGTCGACCCGTCGGCCGAGATCGGCCAGCCGGTCGCGTCCAGAACGTTCAGCAGTTCGTCGACCGTGGCACTTGGCTTGAGGGCCTTGAGCACGGCGAAGGCGCCGGCAACGTGCGGCGCGGCCATCGAAGTCCCGGTCATCGTCTGGAAGGCGTCGCCGGGCACGGACGACTCAATTGACGATCCCGGCGCGAGCAGCGACAGGAAGGGGGCGACATTGCTGTAGGCTGCCACCTGGTCGGAATCGGTGGTGGCGCCAACACTGACGGCGCTCGAGATGCAAGCTGGGCCGGCGAGCGAAGTGCGTGACCCCATGTTGCCGGAAGCCACGACCGTGGCTATGCCCACCGAGCGCAGGTTGTCGATGGCGGCCTTGCGGAAGTCGCCGTCGCACGGGCTGGAGAACAAGCCCCCACCCAGGCTCATGTTGGCGGCTGCCAGATGGTAGTTGTCCTTCTGGGTCAACAGCCAGTCCAGCGCCGCCAGTTGGTCCGAGGTCCATGAGAGCACGCAGGGGGAAGGCATGCCGAAATTCGAGCATTGCGCCCCGTCAAAGCGGGAGAACAGCTGGATGGAAAGGATGCCTGCCTCTTTGGCCACACCCGAGACCGGGCTGCCCTTCCCGGCGGCGATGCCGGCGACATGCGTGCCATGATCGCATCCGCTCATCCCGAGCGAGCAGTTCAAGGCGCTGTCCGCCCCGATCTGGTCACCGTTTCCATCGGGGCTTGGACAGAGCGAAGTCGATCCGTCCGGAGCGGAGGTGGTTGAGAAACAAGCCTCGCCCACGACCTTTCCCGAGAGGAAGGTATGGGTCTTGTCCACGCCGGTGTCGAGGATGGCGATCACCTGGCCGGCGCCGGTGTAGCCGGCGGCCCAGGCGGCATCGGCGCCAATGATGTGCGTGCTCTCGGCCAGAAGCGGCGGTGAAGGCACGTCCTGCTGGATGTCGGTCACGGCCGGATTCTCGGCCAGCGCCTGCAGGCCGGCGGCATCGACCTCCAGCACAACATAGGGTATGGCTTCGAAGGTCTCAACGGCGACGGCCTCGCCCTCGGACGGCGCCAACGAGTCGAGCAGCTCATCCTGGGCGTCACCAATGTTCTCCTGCTGATCCTCGACTTTCGCCTCGGATGGCAGCTCGCCCTCGGGAACGAAAGGCACGTCGAGCTCGACAATCACGCGCACGGTGCCTTCTTCCTGGGCCTGGAGTGCGAGCGCCGGCAGCGCCTGCATGCGCCCTTCGATCGCGGGGCGTGTCCGCTCGTCCGATCGGGCGAGAGCCGCCGGCGGGGAAGGCGCCGCCGTCAGCGCCAAGGCGCCGAGGGCAGCCAGGGAGAGCAGGATCGAGCGCAGGGAGCGCCTGGCTCGAGACGGAGCGTCAAGACGGGGCATGCGTCGGGCAGAGTCTCCTGTGTCTGGATTGTACCGGAGGCGCCGAGCCCCATGGCCTAGTCCTCTGGCACCATTCTTGCCGGGGATGGGATTGGCCTCCCCCACGACTGTGAGCCCCTGCAAGGGTCATGCCGGAGGCCGTCGTGCTCCAATCAGGTGGGCAGATCTCATCTCTGCCGATCGGCGGCGACCGCGCGCAGCTCGGCAGCGAGGATCTCCAGCGCAACATCTGGGGCGTGGCGGCTTAGGATCGCCTCCCTCGCCCGCTGCCCGCAAGAGCGGCGGCCCCCGTCGTCCTGCAGGAAAGCAGCCACCGCCTCCGCGGCTCGCCGCACGTCACCCGGCGGATACAGGCGCCCGGTAACGCCGTCCGTCACATACTCCGGAAACGGGCCCTTCTCGGGGACGACTACAGCGCACTCGCGGGCCATGGCCTCGCCCACCGACATCCCAAAGGACTCCTCGCGCGATGTGCAAAGAACGACGCCACCCGAATCGCGCACTGCATCAAGCAATCGCGGCATGCGCTCGTGCGGGAAGGAGGAGTACCAGCGCATGCGGCTCAGGACGCCATGGCTCTTTGCGTAG
>CAZBJQ010000092.1:0-8172 GCA_964492235.1 uncultured Anaerolineaceae bacterium
CGGCGTGGCAGGAGGTGCATCCGGCCCAGTTGGACTGGATGCCGATGCAGAAGTTATTCAGGCTGTTCTTCTTGCCCATCGTGACCGGTTCGCTGTGCCCCGGCACCTGATAGGGCCGGCTTTCCCACGTCCAGTGCACGGTCTGCATCATCTCGTCTGCCGCATCGGGATGGCACTCCAGGCAGGCTTGGGTGACCTCTTCGCCGGTGGCATACGGACCGGGGAGCAGCGGCTGATGGTCGGTTGGAGGCTTCCGGGCCGGCAGGGCCGCCGCCGGGTTATCCCGGGGCGCTTCGGGCCAGGGCAGGAACAGGGCGAGGGGAATGAGGATCAAAGCCAGGGTGACGAGCAGTCCCAGGATCCACACGTAGCGACGGCGCATGCGGTCTTCTCCTGTGGTGTGCGCCTGCGCTGGACGTGGCATGCGCACACAGCCGAATGGGAGCTCCGCCTTCTGGCCGCTTGCGGCCCCCAGGCGAAGCTATCATCCGCATAAGCGCATAGAAGCATTCAGGGGGAATTATCCTTCCCACCTGCCCCGGCGGGCAGAGAAGGATGTCACCCTCTCCTCGTGACAGGCGTCACAAATGGACGGGGATGGTGGTGACTTGACTCATCATGTGGCCGAAACGGCCATAATGTGCGTCATTCCACTCACGGCCAGATGATGGTTCCAACTAGGTCCCCGGCGGTCCGTTGAGGTGCAGCATATTGTGATGATATGGCCTTCTCCTAGGCCTGGACCTCACGGGTGAGACGAGTTCTATCCGCAAAGTCAGCTCGGATCGCGTGTGGGACGATGGGCGGCGGCGCAGCGTTTCCGGGTGCCCCTGCCTAGGCTAACCCCGGCCGCATGACCATCCCACATCCATGGGACGAGCACGGCGTGTTGACTACCGGGAAGCAGCGGGCGTAGGATGAAGGAAAACGCAGGGTAGGAGCAGGGTGCATGGGCAAACTGCGCTCGTGCACGGTTGCATTGGTTGTACTGACTCCGTTAGTCCTTGGAACGGCCGCTTCCAGATGGGAAGCCCCTCCGCTGCTTGCGTCGGCACAAGGTGAGGAGGCCACGACTGGTCCGCTGGAAGCAAGCCCCACGGTCAAGCTCGCAACCGAGTAACCAGTGGCAAGCGCCACAGATGAACCTACGGCTGATCCACCACCAGCAAGTCCGACGGACGTGCCCACCCTAGCGGTTCTTCAGACGACGCCAACTCCGGGTATCCCCGCGCCCCAGTGGGATGTGGCCCCGAGTGAGGCAGATGCAGACATACCCCGCTTGCAGGCGCTTGGGATTTCAGACTTCCTCCACGACCAGATGGACTATCCCGACGTAACCGGAGCTACGGGGGTCTCCTCACAGAACTTTGAGAGCGCGAGGGACATGTACGATAGCCAAGCCGCGGATGATTTCGAACTGCCCTACTACACACTCGCTTGGAACACCGGGACAGTGGAAGTGGATGGCTTCTACGTAGGAGGGGGCGAGCGTGTCGCTGACAGCGTTAACCTATAGTTCTACGCGGATGATGATGGCCGGCCTGGCCGTGAGATCTACTCGGCTTACGGTGTCGTTCCGACGGACGGCATCCTCACTGGTGATTTCGTCCTCGAATTGGATCAACCTCTCAGGCTGCTTGGAGGGAAGTACTGGGTTTCCCTGCAGGCAAACCTCGACCTACTCGATGGGGGAAGACAGTGGGCATGGCGCAAGAGAGACGTGCAAGCGTTCTCGGAGTCAGTATGGCGCAATCCGGTCAATGGGTTCGGTACAGGGTGCACGAATTGGACTCCCCGCATTTCTGGCTGTGGCTTCACCCCCGGCCCGGACATGCTCTTCCGTCTTGGCGGAACGAGTGAAGAGATTCCCGAGCCGAGACACACCCTCTCCGTGTACGTCAACACGAGAACTGCTGGAGATCTCTACAGCTTCGGGCACCAGCTTGGCCGTGAAGCCACCAAGGGGGTCGTGATCCTGGACTACGGGAAGCCGCGCCAGGATAAGGGTATCCAGGGAACGAATCTTTTCGGCGGTTGGGGCTTTCTTCCCATCTTCGATGATGGCGTCGGCGCCCCTGTTTCAGTACTGTCCTTCACTCGTAGTTTCATTCGGGGCTGGGAGGATGGCTATTGGGGAAGTGGCGGATTCGATCTTGACCCTCAAGCCCACCTCGCAATTGTGGTTGGAACGAGCAACTGCGGAGCTTTGCCATCTGTGGAAAGCACCAGCCTGCGCAACCCTTGTGTGCCGACATACCCCGACGAGACCAACCTGACACCAGAACATGCACAGGCGTGGGCGCAGATGGTTTCTGAACTGCTGGAATACGTCATCCGTCTCGGATATTCTTCCGAGATCTCAATTCATGCTGGGAGCGACATGCAACTAGCCTGGAATCGACCGGATGCCACGCTGGCCTGGCTGGATGCCTACATTGCGCACTTTGATGGCGGGGATAGCCCCTCGATTGTCCTGTTCGACTTCGGTTCCTGCGAGGGATGCAGCTACATCGATCGAGATGGCCAGGTGTGCGCAACGGAGAGTTGCCTCAATCCGGGCTTTGAGACAACTCTCCGAGACCAGAACGGAGAACGGGGCGAGAGTTGGACCTGGAATCTCGGCGAGGTGCTGTACAAGGCAGCTGGAAGTGGTTTGACCCTCCCTATCCCTGAGATCTACAGCACGGACGGAACACATGCGCGTCAATGGTATGGGCTGTCCAGGTACAGCCTGGATACGCACTCCGGCCTGGTCGCTATCCCATTCCTCAGCGTCCTCACGCAGTGCAAGTCCGAGACCGAGGCATGCTCCTCGAGGTCCGACGGGAATACCCCGTCAGAGGGTTGGCATCAAATGCTCGAATGGCTAAGCAAGCACCCCTCGACCAGGGCTCTCTCCCTGCCGGGGCTCACCACAATGGAGTACCTGAGGGATCGTGATGTTTGCTTCGATTGTTAACCAGTACGCGCCCGAGAGCGATCGTCGCATGTATCACTGAGAAAAATGCGTTGTCAGGCTGCAGTACGCACCCCCATTGGGGCAAGGAGGCGGCGAGATGAAGGCTAACCGGAACCGATGGGCCAATGTGGTGGCCGTAGGAGCCGTGTTTCTCGTCGCGCTGGCGGTTCTGGCGGCTTACGAGGTCGTGTTCGCCCGACGAGGCACGACGCAGATCCATGGGACGGAAATGGGACAGGTGGCTACACGGGAAATCAATACCACCAAGGTTTCGTCCCTCTATACCAGCATCGCCGCCACAATCTGGGCATCGCCGCCTGCGACTCGGCAGAGGCCGGAGCACTATGAGACCGCGACGCCTGACCTTCGCCCAACGCCACCGCTCAACTTCGCCGGGCTCCCTCACCGCTGGACGGATTCGGGGGTCATCCTGTCAGGAAAGCCGGACGACTTCGCGAATTGCCTGTGGCCAGACGAAAGCAGCGTGCCCCACGTGATAAACCAATGGCTGCAAGTAGATGATCCCGAGAACGCAGGTCGGCTTGTGTATGCCGGCGCCAGTGGTGGGGGCGATCCTCCGACACACAGCGCCGTGTTTGTGGCGGATCGGAATCCCTGTGAGTGGATCGAGTACCCATCAGCCTTGGCGGACGGTCCCTTGGAGATCATTGCTGCCAGAGGGCACGAGCTCGCGCTGCGCTCGGAGTTCAACGGTCAGATCGTCTACTTTAATCTGGATCGCCGCGCCTACACAGCTGGTTTCCTGACACCCACACCCGGCCCAACGCCGACAACGTGGAAGTCTCCGTCGGACGATCTGAGTGACTATGTCGTTGTGGCGAGGGATGCTGTGTACATCGGACCGCTTTCAAGCGTGGCGGGAAGTGTTGCAGTCCTGGGTCCTGAGGCAAGAGGTGCAGGAACCCTGGAGTTGAAGAATGGGGTAACAGTCGACGTCTATGGCTGCCTCGCGGCTGCGTCAGTCGTTCTTGGCCCACATGTCTTCGTTCCGGGGGATGTGTTCTTCGGCTCGATCAAGCGGAGCCCCTCAGCTCAGGTGCTTGGCAGCTTGGTCTCTCCCCCCCGTTTGTCGCTGGCCTTTCCGACGTATCCCGACTTCGACGTGGCCAAGGATTCCCCACACCTTGCCGTAAGTGCCGGGAACGAGACAACGGCGGAACCCGGTCAATACATCGATATCCGTGTCGGCCGCGGAGCCACACTGGTTCTTCGGGGCGGCACGTATGACGTCGGCTCGGTGAGGATCGAGGCAGATGGAGAGATCGCATGCGAGGCGGCCGCAACGAGGTGTGAGATTCGAGTGTCCGAGGAAGTCAGCCTGGGACCCAGGGCATCCATCGGCCACCTGAGACCCAGTCGGGGAGGTCGAGGGGTGGTCATCTACGTCGGAGGCCAAACACCAAAGGGCTTCCGCACCGAGAAGGACGCCACAGTGAGTGCCAGCGTATTCACCCCTGAGGGGCGCATCACGCTCGGTCCGAACGGAAGGTTCACAGGCGCCTTCATCGCCCGCGAGGTCGACGCAAAGGCGAATTCTGCGCTCAGCTTGGAAAGTGCATTTGGACAGGGACAATAGGCAGCCAAGGCTTCGCGCGGCACGCGTCGAACAGAAGGCGACCCGGAAAGGCCATGAACTGGCGAGGCTCCTCCGCTATCGGCTGGGGCGCATCTCCGGTCTCATGGAAGTGATCCTGTACGTTTCGCAAGAACTCACAACTCTGCGGTAGAAATCTTTGCCCGGCCATGGCATATCTGCGACGCCGATGGTCCTAGGCGGCCAAGCGAGCCTTCCATGAGGTGTTCTTCTGCTCCTGTAAGGCGCCATGCTCGGCCGTGATGGTCGGCAGGAGCCGATGCTGCCCAAGACACCGGCGGACCGCTATTGAAGGCAGGCTGGAGCCCCAATGAGCGCCCGCCCGCGACCCTGCGCTCTCGGCCACGTTATGGCTCCAATTCTGCACTTTTGGCCATTTTGTCGTTCCAACGGGGTCTCCGGCGGTGCACCGGGGCGTCGGCGTCCTGTGAGGACGTGACCATCCCCAGCCAGATTATCGTTCCCCCCTGCCAAGTGATGGGTTAAGCAACAATGGTCGCCTGGTCCGCGTGCTTCACAGCGGTCAGCCGGGCAAGCGGCCAGCTTCAAAGTGAAGAGAGAGTGGCACTGGCGTCTCGGCCAGAACCCACTCTCTCGGATCCGTTTTGGCTTAGGGTAAACCGTCGGCGAGTGCTGCTCAGCCGCCGTTCTGCTCGACGCCAGCCGCCTCCAAATCCTTAGCGGAGATGATGGCCACCGAGGCCACCACCTCCCCTTCTTTCAGGTCGACCACCCGCACTCCCATAGTGGCCCTCCCCGCCTGCTTGACCTGACCGACCTTGGTGCGCAGCACAATGCCTCCGCTCGAGATGATCGTCAGGTCATCCTCGGCATGGGCGATCCTGGCGGCGGCGATGCGTCCGGTCACGTCCATCTTCTCCTTGCTCAAGGTCAACACGCCGCTGGTGGCACGCCCCTTGGGCGCGTATTCCTTCAGCGGCGTGCGCTTGCCATAGCCCTTGGCGGTGACCACCAGCAAGTCGCCCTTCGGTTCGACGACATCCATGCTCGCCACCTGGTCGCCAGGGCGCAGGTGGATGGCGCGCATGCCGCCAGCCGGGCGGCCCATCGGCCGGACCAGCTTCTCGTGGAAGCGCAGGCCCTGGCCGGCCTGTGTCACGATGATGATCTCGTTCTTGCCGCTGGTCAGCTTGACCCAGCCCAACTCATCACCCTTGTCGAGTGAGATGGCGATCAGGCCCGACGGGCGCACGGCGGCGAACTCCGACAGCTGCACCCGCTTGATCTTGCCCTTGCGGGTGACCATGGTGCAGAAGTTGGCGCCCTCGAAATTGGGGACGGTGACGGTGGCGGTGACGGTTTCGTCGGCTTCGACCGACAGGATGTTGACCATCGACACGCCGCGATCGGTTCGCCCGGCGTCGGGTATCTGGTAGGCCTTCTCGGAGTACACCTTGCCGCGATCCGAGAAGAACAGGACCGTATCCAAGGAGCGTGCCGGGAAGAGCATCATGACTTCGTCTTCGCCGCGCATCGAATGGCCCATCACCCCCCGACCGCCGCGCCCCTGGCGGCGGTAGGCCGTCGCCGCCACCCGCTTGACATAGCCGCGTTCAGTGATGCTGACCAGGACGGCCTCATCCGCCACCAGATCCTCTTCGCGCAATTCCTCGGAGGCATCCACGGCGATCTTCGTCCGCCGGTCATCGCCGTACGCCTCTTCCACCTGGTTCATGTCGGCCTGGATCACGCCCAGCAGCTTCTTGGGATGCACCAGCAGGTCTTCCAGGTGGGCGATGCGCTTCAGGATTTCCTTGTGTTCCTGCTCGATCTTCTCGCGCTCAAGCGCCGCCAGCCGGCGCAGCTGCATATCCAGGATGGCCACCGCCTGGACCTCGCTCAACGCGAAGCGCTCCATCAGGCGCGCCTTGGCGACCTCGGTGTCCTTCGATTTGCGGATGGTGTCAACCACGGCATCTATATTGGCCAGGGCGATCAACAGCCCGTCCAGGATGTGGGCGCGTGCCCGCGCCTTCTCCAACTCGAATTGCGAGCGGCGAGTGATCACCACCCGGCGGTGTTCGATATAGATTTGCAGAGCGCGCTTGAGCGAAAGCACCCGCGGCTCACCGTCCACCAGCGCCAGCATCTGCACGCCATAGGTGGTCTGGAGGGGGGTGTACTTGTAGAGCTTATTGAGGACTTTCTTGGGTTGCGCGCCGCGGCGCAGCTCGATGATCAGGCTCATGCCGCGCCGGTCGGACTCGTCCCGCAAGTCCGACACATCGTCCAGCCGACCGTCGCGCGCCAGTTCCGCGATCCGCTCGATCAGACCCGTTTTGTTGATCTGATACGGGATCTCGGTGACGACGATCCGGTGACGCGAGCCCGCCATCTCTTCGATATGCGCCACCGCCCGCAGCACCAGACGCCCCTTACCGGTGCTGTAGGCCTGCTTGATCCCCTCAATGCCGATAATCGTCCCACCGGTGGGGAAATCCGGGCCCGGCACGTGGCGCATCAAGTCCTCGACGCCAATCTCGTCCATGCGGTCGTATTGATCGACCAGGTAGCGAACGGCGCTGGCCAGTTCCTTCAAGTTGTGCGGCGGGATATTGGTGGCCATCCCGACGGCGATGCCCGAGGTCCCGTTCAGCAGCAGGTTGGGCAGGCGGGCGGGCAGGACCGTCGGTTCCTGAAGGGAGCCGTCGAAGTTGTCGACGAAATCGACCGTTTGCTTGTCGATGTCGACGAGCAGTTCCTCGGCCTGGCGGTTGAGGCGGGCCTCGGTGTAGCGCATGGCCGCTGGCGGGTCGCCATCGATCGATCCGAAGTTGCCCTGGCCTTCGATGAGCAGGTAGCGCATCGAGAAGTCTTGGGCCAGGCGGGCCATGGTGTCATACACCGCCACGTCGCCATGAGGGTGGTACTTGCCGAGCACCTCCCCCACGATGCGGGCCGACTTGCGGTACGGCGTATTGGATCGAATGCCCATGTCGTGCATGGCATATAGGATGCGGCGGTGCACTGGCTTCAGCCCGTCGCGAGCGTCCGGCAGGGCCCGCGCCACGATGACGCTCATGGCGTAATCGAGGTACGCCCCTCGCATCTGCTCATCAATATCAACTTGACGGACGGTGCCGATTTCCATCTCTTATGTCAACTCTTTGTGGGGGATGGGGAGCGTCCAGCCGACCGGTCATTATACCCTGTGGGGCATGATTGTGCCGTCCTGAGGGGGCCAACACGACAGCGGTGGGTGAGGGGTGGAGAAGCCCTTCGTCTTGCACCTCGCCAGGACCTACACCGGAGCCGGAGTCTCTGAGGCACGTCGGGGCTGCACCTACCGAATGACTGCTGACAGCGAGCAGTGACGAGTGGGTTCAGAAAGCTGTGAGGCAGCGCCGGGCGTCCGTATCCTCCTCTCTCGCAATCCGTCCCATTCCCCCGCCGCTTGCCCCCCACTCAACATCTCTAAGGAAGGGAACCGCGTATGGGGTGGTTGGGGCTCCGCCCCAACCACCCCATACGCCAGTTTCCCGCAGGAGGAAAGGCCTGTTCATCAGCCTCCCAAGACCGCCTGGGCCTTGAAGTCCGGGCTGCGCTTCTCACGGTGCTTCCCGTTGCCTGCACTCCT
>CAZBJQ010000092.1:8272-11720 GCA_964492235.1 uncultured Anaerolineaceae bacterium
GGGCCTTGAAGTCCGGGCTGCGCTTCTCACGGTGCTTCCCGTTGCCTGCACTCCTGTCCCGGATCATCTCGATCGCCTTTCGGCAATGTCCAGTCTAGGTTCGCTCTTGAGTACACTACTCCGCCGAGAAGGGCGAGCTGTGCGATCGATGCACCCTGTTTCACCCTCCCCGGACACTTCCATGCGATTGACAGTCGGCAGATGCCATGCTACAACCCGAGGCACGCCTGGAGGGGACCATGTCACGTGGTGGGAGAATCATCCTTGTCATCTTCATCGTCGTGATCGCACTTGTTATCGGCCTGCTGGTCGGAGGCTACTTGACGGCCCGCCGCCAGTTCCCGACAACCGGCGGCACTTTCTCCGTCCCAGGACTGCAGCAGCAGGTCCAGGTCTACCGAGACCCCTTGGGCATCCCCCACATCTATGCCGAAAGCGAGCACGACCTGTTCTTCGCCCAGGGGTACGTCCACGCCCAGGACCGATTCTGGCAGATGGAGTTCTGGCGACGGATCGGCGCCGGACGGCTATCGGAGATCCTTGGGCCCTCGGCCCTGGAGGATGATCGCTTCATCCGCACCGTCGGCTGGCATCGGACGGCGCAGCAAGAACTCGAAACCCTGACCGGGGAAGAGCGAGACGCGCTCCAGGCTTATGCCGACGGGGTCAACGCCTACGTCTCGACCAACCAGGGAAGGCTCGGACTGGAATTCGCGCTGCTGGACCTGACCGGCGTGTCCTTCGAGCCAGAGCCCTGGACGCCCTACAACTCCTTGACCTGGACCAAGGTCATGGCCTGGGACCTGGCGGGCAACATGCAGCACGAGCTGTTGCGCTCGCACATCGCGGCCGCCCTCGGCGCCAACGCCGTGTCCGTCTTCTACCCGGACTACCCCAGCGACTATCCGGTCATCGTCGCCCAGCAAGTGAATCCAGCCAGCCTGCTCGCTGTCCCGGACCAGGCCTATCAGTCACTCGTCTTCGGCGACGGCCCGGAGGTCGGGAGTAACAACTGGGTGATCGCCGGGAGCCGCACCGACACCGGCATGCCCTACCTGGCGAACGACCCGCACCTAGACATCCAGATGCCCTCGATCTGGTACGAAATCGGGCTGCACTGCGCCACCGTCGGACCTGAATGCCGCTACGATGTCGTTGGGTCCTCCTTCGCCGGCGTGCCGGGTGTGGTCATCGGTCATAACTCCCGCATCGCCTGGGGCGTGACCAACCTCGAGCCGGACGTGCAGGATCTGTTCATCGAGAAGCTCAACCCGGACAACCCGATGCAGTACGAGTATCAAGGGCAATGGGTGGACATGGAGCTGATCACCGAACAGATCGGCGTCGCCGGCGAGGAGGAGCCGGTGACAATCCTCGTCCGCCAGACGCGGCACGGGCCGATCATCAACGACGTGCTGGGCGGACCGGAGGATGACTGGTACTACGGCTGGCAGCCGCTCGCGCTTGCCTGGACGGCGCTCGAACCCGGCAGGACGATGCAGAGCATCTTGCTGATCGACCGCGCCGGCAGCTGGGAGGAATTCCGAGATGCCCTGCGCTACTGGGACGTGCCCAGCCAGAACTTCGTGTACGCCGACGTCGACGGCAACATTGGCTATCAGGCCCCGGGCCGGATCCCGATCCGCGCCGCCGGGGACGGTACGCAGCCGGTGCCGGGGTGGTCCGGGGCGTACGAGTGGACAGGCACGATTCCCTTCGATGCACTTCCCACCTCGTTCAACCCAGACAAAGGCTACATCAGCACGGCCAACAACGCCGTCGTCGGCAGCGACTACCCTTACCTGCTGACCAAGGACTGGAATCCCGGCTACCGGGCGATTCGCATCGACGAAGTCCTGTCCGACGACTCAAGCGTGACCCGCGACGAGATCCAATTGCTGCAGGGCGACAGCCTGTCGACCTGGTCTCGCCAAGTCCTGCCCTATGTCCTGGCGCTTAACCCCGAGGACCCGACGCTCTTCCAGGCAATCGGGCTGCTGCGCTCGTGGGACGGCCGCGCAACACGGGGTAGTGCCGGCGCAGCGTTGTTCGAATCCTTCCGCATGCATCTCGCAGAGCGTGCGTTTAGGGACGAAATGGGGGACCAACTCTTCGAGAAGGCCGTCGGCCAAAGCCTGGTGGGCCTGCTGCCTTTGCTGGCACAACCCGAGTCCCCGTGGTTCGATGATCGCCTGACGCCTGACGTAGAAGTACGCGACGACGTGATGCTGCTGGCCCTGGGAGACGCGATCAAGGAGTTGAGCGACAGCCTGGGCGCCGACATGAACCGCTGGCGCTGGGGGGATCTGCACCGGGCGACCTTTGAGAACCAGAGCCTGGGGCAGAGCGGCATCGCCCCGATCGAGGCCATCTTCAACCGAGGGCCGGTCGAGGTTGACGGGACGTTGGCGACCGTCAACAACACTGGCTATGACGCCGCCGAGCCTTTCGACGTGTCCACCGTCCCGAGCTACCGACAGATCATCGACCTGTCCGACTTCTCACGCTCGGTGTCGGTCCACACCACCGGCCAGTCCGGTCATCCCTTCCATCCTCACTACGCTGACATGATCGACATGTGGCGTAACATTCAGATGCACCCGATGCTGTGGACACGGGCCGAGGTCGAGGCCTCCGCCGTCGATCACCTGACGCTGACACCTTGATCCCGGCGCCACCGGTCCCCGCCGGATCGGGGCGGGACGGTGCCTGATCGACGGCGACGCTCCACCGTCCTGTGCTACACTCGCCCGGCATGAAGCGGTTCGACGTTCTGGGCCTGGGGGTCTCGACGGTGGATGCGCTTTACCTCGTCGACCACTTACCATCTGACGAAGGGAACCAGCGAGCGCTGGCAATGAGCCTTCAGGGAGGCGGCCCGGTGGCGACCGCCATCGTGGCACTGGCCAGGCTGGGGACGAAGACCGCCATGGCCGACACCGTAGGCGACGACTGGCGAGGTGACCTCATCCGCCGATCGTTCGCCGACGAAGGCGTATCCACTGAGGAGCTCGAGACTCACACCGGATGCACCTCAACCCTGTCCTGCGTGCTCGTCCGCCAGCAGGATGGGGCGCGTTCGATCGTTTGGTATCCAGGCACGGCGCCGGACCTGGCGCCTTCCGACCGGTTGCGGAAGGCCGTGGCTGCCACCCAGATCGTGCACCTGAATGGGCGGCACTTCGAAGCTTGTATGGCAGCCTGCCGCTGGGCACATGAGGCCGGCGGAAGGATATCCTTCGACGGCGGCGCACACCGCTACCGCGACGAGCTCCGCCGCCTGGTGCCTCAGACAGACATCTGCATCGTGGCACGGCAGTTCGCTCAGGCTTACACAGGCGAACCGGATGCGGCGCGCGCCGCCGAGCGCCTGCTGCAGGAAGGACCGTCGCTGGTTGTCGTGACAGACGGTGCAAGCGGCAGCTGGGTACACCCCCAGGACGAGCCG
>CAZBJQ010000093.1:0-11332 GCA_964492235.1 uncultured Anaerolineaceae bacterium
GGGATGGACCGCTCCGTTCCTCCCTGGCCGGTCAGCTATCGCCAACCTGGAACACTCTGGACCTTTGCCGCCAGCACGGAGAGACCGGAAACCAGTGTTGTCAGGATAACCGCATCCTCTTCGGTGAAGCGGTTGGGCTCCGGATGGACCAGCGTCAGCACGCCGAGGACTCGGTCCTGGTCGAGCAGGGGAACGCAGACCGCCGATCGGCCGCGAACATCTGTTGCTTCCCAGTCACGCCGCAGCCAGCGGGTGTCCTGCAGCGTGTTGTTGACCACCACCGGGCTGCGGTTCTTGACAACCCAACCCGCCAGGCCGCGCTCGAGGGTCTCCGTCAGTCCCACCACGGCCGCAGGCTGAACTCGCCCGCCGTAGGCCAATGCCGCGTCCACGACCTCTCCATCTCCGCCGACGACGATAGTGCTTCCGCTGTCGGCGCCCAGGCTCTCCATTGTGAAGACTAGCATCCGGCCGAGGAGCTCGCCCACTTGCGGGCGGGCACCGTCGCGCTCTTCGTCACGCACGACGCTGGCGGCACTCGTTCCCTTGAACTCCGCCAGGGTCTGGGGTGACAGCGATCCCACAGTCTCAGCCTTCTCGCTTGCCGGGCGCGCCGCCGAGAGCTGCAGCGCGGCCGGCGGAATGTTGCGCAGCCGGGCTGTGATCATGTGCTCGAGCATCAAGTGGATGTCTTCCACATGCTCAATCCGGCTGCTGGGGATGTGCACCTCGATGTCAACGATTTTCCCCAGCCGTCCGCCGTCGGAGCCGGTGAAGCCGATCGTCGTCGCTCCCTGTCGATGGGCCAGCTCGATGGCGTGGATCACGTTGGGTGAGTTTCCGCTGGTCGAGATGGCAATGGCCACATCTTCGGCCTCCACCAGGTTGGCGAGCTGTTGGGCGAAAACGCTTCCGTATCCCTCGTCGTTGGCATACGCCGAGAAGATCGCCATGTTGTCCGAAAGCCCGATGACCCGATAGAGCGGCTTCCCCGGCTGACGTGTACTCTTCGCCAGATCGCAAACGAAGTGCGATGCGGTAGTCGCACTCCCCCCGTTTCCCATGACGAAGATCCGGCGGCCCCGGGCTCCTGCCTGCTGCAGGATCGAAATCACGTTCTCGATCCTGTCCATCGGCAGCTGGCGCAATGTCTCCTGCAGCTCCTCAACGTATTGCAGCAAGTCTTCCATTTCGGTACCCTCTCCAGCGACGATACTTGAACGATGATGCTTGTAGGAACCCCGGGAACCCCGCGGGGTTGCGCCTACCTAGCGCCTGTAGTTGAAAATGACCTTTGTGCCATCCGGCTCAAATCGGAAGGGCAGCTCGCGCAAGCCACGCATCGCCTCGCGCACTGCCTGCCGCCTCCCGTCCGGGCAGTAGATCAGCATGAAGCCGCCGCCACCTGCTCCAGTGATCTTGCCCCCCAACGCTCCGGCTCGCACGGCCGCCTGGTACATCTCGTCGATCGGGCCGTTGCTGATCTTGCTTGCCAGACGCCGCTTTAAGAGCCAGGATTCGTGCAGCATCCGGCCCAAGGCGTCAACGTCGCCCTTGACCGCCTGCTGGCGGGCCTGGCAGGCAAGATCCTTGATCGCCCGCAGCACCGGCTTGCGTTCGCCGATGTTGGCTTCCTGCTCGCTCAAGATCGACGAGGCGTCCCGAGTCACCCCGGTGAAGAACAACAGCAGGTTCTCGCTCAGCTGCTGTTCGAGTTGCGGATCGAAGGCGGCGCGCTCGACGCAAATCGTCCCGTCCGGCCTCATCTCGATCCATCGCAGACCGCCGTAGGCAGCGATGTACTGATCCTGAACGCCGACGGGTTTCCCCAGGATGTCGATCTCGATCTCACACGCTTCGCGCGCCATCCGTTCAGCCGGGACGATCTCGCCGCGCTGGCCGTACAGCGCATGCAGAGCTCCCACGGTGACCGCGCCCGATGAGCCCAGCCCGGACCCGGCCGAGGGAATGTCCGCCATCGTGCTGATCTCCACCCCTCGTGTTACGCCGGTCTTGCGCATCGCCTCCCGGATCAGCTCGTGCTGCACCTCGGAGACGTCATCCACCATCTCCGTCCGGGTGTATCCGATGCGCAGCTTGTCATCGAAGCGCTCTTTGACCGTCACGAAGACATACTTGTCGATGGCGGTGGACAGGACGCAGCCGCCTTCCTGGCGGTAGTACGCCGGCAGATCGGTGCCTCCCCCGAACAAGCTGACGCGCAGCGGCGTCTGGACGATGATCATCCCTTTCCCTCGCCCTGGTTCCGAAAATAGGCTACGGTCTCCCTCAGCCCTCGCTCCAACTCGACATGCGGGGACCATCCCAGTTGCTTGCGGGCCTTCTCGGCGCTCAGGTAGATGCGCGAGGTCTCGCCGAGTTTGGCCGGGCCGTGGCTGGCAGCGCGGGTGTATCCGGTAATCTCGCGCAGCGCAGCATAGATTTCGTTGACCGAGGTCCCGCGCCCACTGCCCAGGTTGAAGATCCCGCCCTCCAACCCCGGTTCGAGTGCCATCAGGTTGGCCCGGGCGCAGTCTCCAACGTAGACGAAATCGCGCTGTTGCTCGCCATCGCCGTTGATCACGACCCGCTCGCCGGCCAGCATCTGGCCGGTGAAGATGGCCACTACCCCTGCCTCTCCATTGGGATCCTGACGCGGGCCATAGACGTTGGGGTAACGGAGGACGCGGTAATCAAGGCCGTAGATCTCCCGGTACAGGAACAGATAGTGCTCCACAGCGTGCTTGCTTACGCCGTAGGGACAGACTGGGTCGACCGGGTGATTTTCGTCGCAAGGCAAGTAGACAGGCTCGCCGTAGACCGCCCCACCCGATGAGACATAGACGATCCTTTCTACCCCGAAGCGGCGGCATCCTTCCATCAGGTTGAGCGAGCCAAGGATGTTGACATCGGCGTCATACAGCGGCTCGACAACCGAATTCCTCACGCTCATTTGGGCAGCGTGGTGATTGACGACCTGCGGTCGTTCTTTTTCGAGAACCCCTATCAGCCCCTTGCTGCGAATATCGATCTCGTAGAAGACGGCAGCAGGGTTCAGATTGCTGCGGCGTCCGGTCGAAAGGTTGTCGACAATGACCACTTCCAGTCCGGCCGCCAGATAGGAATCGACGACATGCGAGCCGATGAAGCCGGCGCCTCCGGTAACAAGCACCTTCATTGGGCTCTCCTTTTGAGGCGCGACGGATTCAATACGCCCCCCGCCCTCTAAGCACGGCGGGGATCGTCTGCCAGAGCAGCTGCAAATCCAGCCAGATGTTCCAGTTGCGGATGTAGTACATGTCCAGCCGTATGCGCTCCTCGTATGAAATGTCAGAGCGCCCGCTCACCTGCCAGATCCCGGTGATCCCCGGCTCGACGGTCAGCAGATTGAGGCCCCATTCTGCATAACGTTCCATCTCTTCCGGAGAGATCATCCGCGGCCCGACCAGCGACATCTCGCGCTTCACCACGTTGAACAGCTGGGGGAGTTCATCCAGGCTGAAGCGGCGCAGAACCCGTCCCGTACGGGTCACGCGCGGATCGTCCTTGATCTTCTCGTTTCGCTGGAGTTCTTCGGCAAGATCGGGTCGGGCAGCCAGGATCTCGACGGCGTTGGCATGCATGGTCCGGAACTTGTAGGCGTCGAACTGACGCCCATTCGTGCCCATCACCCGCCGGCGGTGGATGACCGAGCCGGGGGAGTCCAGCTTGACCAGCAGGGCGATGGCCAGCAACAGCGGCGAGATCACGATCAGCCCCGGAATCGTCAGTGCATAGTCCAGGACCCATTTCCACAGCCGATCCAGCCCGGTCAGTCGGACCTTGTTGACCCCCACCAGCGGCACGTAGGCGAACTCCCGGACATTCAGTCCGGTGGTGATGATCTCGTACAGTCCCGAGGACAGCCGCAGGCTGATTCCTTCTTCCGTTCCGTACTTCCGGAACAGATCCAGCATTGTTTCCCTGGTCATGCTGCTGCTGGCAAGCACGAGTTCTGTGACCCCGGAACGAGCGATGATGGCGTCCAGGTGATCAATGCTTCCGATGACCCGAATGCCGGGGGCGAGCTCTCTGCCCTCCAGCTCATCTCCGTCGACCAAGCCGAGCACGGCCAGGCCGGAAGTCGTCCACTGGCGGAGCTGCTCTGCCAGCAAGACAGCCTCGCGGTTGGCTCCAACGATGAGCGTCCGGGAGAGAAAGTGACCGTGACGTCGCAAGGCGTACACCAGGCGGCGCAAGGCAAACCGCCCGACCGCCGTCAGCAGGAAGGTCAGAGGCCAGCCCACCAGGACCCAGCCGCGGGCCACAATGGTCTCCGGTTTGAGGAACTCGACGAAGAAGATCACCATCAGGCCATAGGTGGTTGCCTGGAACACCCGCCGGTACTCTTGCGTGCCGCCGAGCAGCGTGTCCCGCCGGTACAGCCCCATGAGGGAGAAAAGGATGATCCAGATAGGAACCAGGATGAGGGCAATGCGCAAGTAGTAGTTCTCCGATGAGAAGGCATTGGCGCGGAAGAACGAGATGTCCGTCTCAAAGCGCAGCCAGTAGGCCAGGCGGAAGCCAAGGCCGGCCATCACGATGTCGTTGACCAGCAGAGCAACAACCAGCAGATGCCATTCGAACGCCGCCCAGCCGGTTCCCTCGCCCAGCCTGGACGGGAACGCGACCGGCAGCTCCGACGCTTTCTCAAGCGCGGCTGCGGATGACCTCATCGTAGACTCCCTCCAATTGCGCTGCGAGCCGATCCCAGTCGTGGCGCCGTTGCACATAGGCGCGGCCCGCTTCCCCCATCTGCCGGCACAGGTCGGGACTGTCCAGCAGACTGCAAACAGCCGCCGCGAACGCGCCCGGTTCGTTGGCCACGAAGGCTTCAGTCCCGGGGACGACCTCCAGGCCGCTTGCCGCCCGGCCGGACATCACGACAGGCGTGGCGCAGGCCATCGCCTCCAGCACCTTGTTCTGCACTCCGGCGCCGTAGACCAACGGGACCACGGCTACGGTCGCCGCCTGCAGGAAGGGCCGCAGGTCCGGCACCTCCCCGGTCACGACGATCCCGGGCAGGCCGGCCAGAGCTCGCACCTGTCTTGGGGGATCCCTGCCGACAATCCAAAGCTCCACCGTCGGGTGGCGCAGGCGGATCGCCGGGAGGATCTCGTTGACGAAGTGCAGTGCCATGCTGACGTTGGCGTGGTAGCTCATCTTGCCGCTGAGTACCAGGCGGGTTGCTTCACGGCGCACGGACTTGTCTTCGGTGAAGTAGCCAAGATCGACGCCGTTGGTCAGCACCGTGACCTCGGCCGGCTTCCCAGCGCCTTCTGCCAGTCCGAGCAAGGCCGCGCGGTCGGCTTGGGAACTCGCCAATACGCGGTCGAAATCCCCGGCGTGCCGACCCTCGTAGCGGCGTGTGCGGTCTGCATCGAGCTGCCCCGCCACGCGGCCAAAGCTCGAACGGCTTTGCGCCGCAGCCTGCTGGAAGAGCAAACTGATGCAATCCACGCTGTCCCACACCACCGGGGTGTGCCAGCCCTGGTCGGCCAGCACCTCCTGGCAGAGCAGCCCATACTGGGCACCCCGCAGGTGCTCGACGTGGACCACATCCGGCACAGCCCGGCCGTCCCGGGTCGAGAGCAGGTCCTCGAGCACGGACCGGGCTCCGGGATGCCAGCTGAAGACCGCCTGGAAAGGCTGCCGGCTGGGGATGGCGAGAACGCAGTTCCAGACCGAACGGACGCGCCAAAGCGGGAGAGCATGGACTTGATGGCCAGTCTGCTTGAGCTGCTGCAACGCGGCTTGTTCACGCGAATCCGACCACAGCGTGAAGATGGTGATCTCATGTCCGCGGCGCGCGAGGGACCGGATCAGGTTGAAGGAGCGCACCCGGATCGGGTCGGGAACATAGGGAACGATGAACAGAACTTGCATGACCGAGAAGACCCAGAGGGGGGAACAACGATTAACGAGGACGGTGTGCTTGCGCCGGCCCCGGGCCGTGGCTCAGGTCGAGGGCGCAACAGGCTACAGGTGCCGCAAGGATCCGAGCAAGCGCCGATAGTGAGCAGCCACGCTCGAGCGGGCGGGACGACTCCTCGCAGAGGTCGGCGAGGCGAATGCCCCGAAGGCAACTCGGGGCAAAGCAGCGGCTGCCAGGATCACCTTGTATGCCCGCGCCGCCCACGGTCCTCCATGTTTTCGGAAGAACCGCACCTTGCTCTCGTACAGGCGAAGAAACATCTCAGGTTCGACCTGGCGCGTGCTCTGTCCACCAAAGTGGAGAACGCGTGCTTGTGGAACCCAATACACACCCCACGCGGCTTGTGCCAGGCGGTGGCACAGATCGACCTCTTCCGTATACATGAAGTAGCCTTCGTCGAGCAAGCCCACGCCGTCGAGTGCCTCCCGGCGAAGGGCCAGGCAGGCGCCTTGTGCCACGCCGACCCGCCTTGGGCCGCCTTTGGCCCAAGTCTCCAATGGGTACGAGGCCAGGCGCAGAAACCTATCCAGGTGGAACATCCGCCACAGCTCTGTGCCCAGGCCGAGCACCGGGTAGGCGCTGATCTGCAGCGTGCCATCCGGGTTGAGCAACAAGGCACCGGCCGCGCCGGCCCTGGGATTACGAGCGAGGAAGTTCACCAGAACGCCGAGAGCGCCGGGCTGCACCTCGGTGTCCGGGTTGAGCAGGACCAGGTGCCTGCCGTTCGCCAGGCGCAGTCCCTGGTTATTGGCTGCGGCGAAGCCCAGGTTGGTCGGGTTCTCCACCAGCGTCACCGCCGGAAACTCGTTGCGCACCAAATCGAGGCTTCCGTCGGTGGAAGCGTTGTCAACTACGATGACTTCGAGCGGGACGGCTTCCGGCGGAAGGGCCTGCGCATACACAGTCCGCAGGCATGTGCGCAAGAGGTCGCGCGTGTTCCACGCCACGACAATGACCGTCACGCCGGCAACTTGGGATGTCATGCAATGAAGACACTGGAAGAGGCGAAGGCACGCACCTCTCGTCCGGCGCAGACGCCGACGAAGAGTCCCGACCCTCTTCCTATCTTGCCAGGATCAGAATGGCTTGAGACTGCCCACGCCAAGAGCGGCCGAGATCCTATCCGCTCCAGCCGGCGAGGCGCGCCATCAGCACCCAGAAGGCCTTGGCGACACGGATGGAACCCGTCTTGACGCCGCCCAAGTGGCCACCCTCGACCTCGGTCGTGTAGTGCTGGCAGATGGCAGGGATGTTGGCGCCATCGTCCGGGTAGTTCTCCGACTTACTGCCGTGGCTATACGGCACCCCATCGCGATTGTCGTAGCAAGGATTGCCGTACGGGTCGTGGGAGAGGATATCCGCCACGTCGAACAGAGGTTTGCCGTGAGCTATGGCGTACTCCTGCATCTGTTCATTGAAGGCCTCGCCTTCTCTCGTGCCGATTGCACGCGCCAGACTGGTTGTCCAGTAGATGAAGGTCTTGTCGGGATGCTGCGCCGCGTACCCCTCCAGATCGTACACATCGCGGAACCTGGGGCTGTCGACGAAGAAGCCCTCAGTTGGATCGGCAATCGTCGATCCCTCTATGATATCCATGTAGCTGAACTGGTAGGATAGAACATCGTATTGCTGGATGAGGGGATCAACCATCGTGATGAAACACTGCGGCTTCTCTGACCACATGCCGCAGCCAGCCCCAGACCAGGGCTGGTAGTGCCAGTTTGCCCGATCGTAGCCACCTGGCCTGGCCCAATCCAGATCCTCGGGAGCCGCATTGAACTCCGGAGAGGGATGGCTGCCGCGCCGGCAGCCCGGCCGTGATACCTCATCGCTTGGATAGGCCAGACAATCCAGGCCTCCATTGATGTTCTCTCCCACCGAAGCATCGATGTAGAGCATCCGCATTCGGGAAGCGGCCTCGATGTAGGCATCGGGGATCTGATCGAAGAGCGCAACCGAATTGTGGTCGACCACTATCGAGCCGGAAGCGCGTCGGGTCGGTGTCGCCGTTGGGCTTCCGGATGGAAGCCCAGTTCGCGTGGGCGTAAGCACCAGGGCCGGCGTCGCGCTCGGGGTCCGGGTTGTCGTGGGGGAGACCGCGATGGTCGCGGTTCTGGTGCGCGTAGGTGTGTTCGTCGCAGCAACCGCGGCCGTCCGCGTCGGTGTCTGGGTCGGTGTCTGTGTTGACGTGGGGGTGCGGGTGGTGCGCTTAGTGCTCTTGGCCGATGAGGTCGGCGCCACCTGGGTGGTCGGTGCGGCAGTCGCCTCTGGTGCGGTTGTCGCACTCGGAAGGGCCGTGGGCTTGGCTGTTGGCGATGAGGTGGCTGTCATGATCGGCAGCGATGCATCGAGGCCGCTTGTGGGGGTGGCATCTCCGTCCTGGGCTGCCGGTTGGAGGCCCTGGTCAAGGGCTGGCTCCAATCGATTCCCGGTGCCCCCTCCCAGGACACCCAGCGACGCTAGGCCTAGGACTGAGGCAACCACTAGTCCGACGGACAGGAGGATAAAGAGGGCGGTTTTGCTCATACTTGACATTGTATAGGCAGGTCCTGACCCAGACGGGCTAGTCCGATAGTCCTATTCTAAGCAGGCCGGAAGGCAACCCGCCTCGTCCCAACAGCGATTCCCCGGTGGCGGGTTGTATGGGGAAATGCACATGCTTGGCGCCATGATGGTATAGGCCCAAGCCAAGCTGCCATGGTGTGAAGCACAGCCAGCCACGTGTCAATCTCAAATCACGAGGTGAGCCACTTCCAGGTCTTCCGCCGCACCTTTTCCAGCCGCTTTGCCCATGGATGGTATCGCACGCGCTCCAACCTTCCGGGCGCCGCTGTGGCGCTCGGCTCTTCCACTCCGCCTGCGGTCGAGGCCTGCTCGGGTCGATGAGATCCGTTGTAGTAGCTGCGTCTGCGGGCGACCCCGTTGGCGACGACACCCAGAACCGGCACCCCCGATGTCTGGAACCTCGCCCTCATCTCCTTAACTGCGTCCCACGGCGAAGACCCCATGCGGATCACAGGAAGCACCCCCTCGGCCCCGGCGGCGAGAACCATCGAAAGTGAGATGAATGCCGGCGGACTGTCGACGATTACCACCTCTGCGGCGTCGCGCAGAGCGGAGAACAAGACCGCGACCTTGGCAGAATCCATCAGGCCAACCGCCTGCTCAGGCACTGTCCCCGCCGGCAGGACGGCCATCAGACCGTCCTGGGTCGCCATCAGGCTTTCCTGCATCTCGCCACCTTCCAAGAGAAGATCACTCAGACCCTTCAGACCTGCGTATTGCTCCCTCGGCCCAAGGAAGTCCGCATCGACGAGGATGACGCGCCTCTTCGCCAGCGCCAGCACCTCACACAAATGAGTGGCGATCATGGATTTGCCATCGCCGACCGCAGGACTCGTCACGACCAGTGTCCTGACGCCCTTTCCGAGCCCGGCCTGTTCCAGGTTGGTACGCAGGGAGCGGAAGGAATTGGCGACGCTCGAGTACGGGTGGCCGGCCAGATATTTCGACGTATTCTCGTCCTCATCCAGCTGTTCTATCTGGCCCAGGACCGGCCAGCCGAGAAGGCGGTTGAGCTCGTCAGGGTAGTTCACCCGTCGATCGATGAGCTCCATCAAGTAGATCCCGGCAACGGCCACCGCCCCACCCAGCAGGGCAGCCAGAAACGCGCTGTATACAGGGCTGGGCCCGATCGGCCGCCGGGGAACTCCCGCGGGGTCGATCACCGCCAAGCTGTTCACGGCCCCGGTCGGGGTGCCTGCCAGCAAGTTGGCGTAGCTCGCTTGCAAACTCGCCACCTTCTCCTCCAGGGCTCCGATCTGCCGCTCGAGCTCTCCGATCTCTCGGGCACCTCTCACAGCGCCGAGGCGAGTCTCCAGCGCGGTGATCTCGCTCTGCGAGGCCTCGATATCATCCTGCAGTCGTGCTAACTGGTCTTCCACGAATCGCTGTCGCTCCTGGTTCTCCGGATCGATCTGCGTCGGCGTTTGCTTGATCAGTTGATTGGCCAGTTCGGCCGCCACGGTCTGGGCACGGACAGGATCCCGATCCCTGACGATGATCTCGATCAGCGGCTCGTTGGGCAGGGCGACTACGGAGTACTCCGGCATACGCGTAAGTCCGAGGGTCTCCATCGTCAGCCGACGGAACTGCTCGCGCGATCCGATGTCCGCATAGATCCTCGCCAGGTCCTGCTCCAGGTAGAACTGGTTGGTGGTCGGATTGGGGTTAGCGATCGATTGGCCGATAAGCAGCGTCGTGTTCGCCTCGTATACGGAGGGCGTCGCCAGGGAGATGATCAACGTGACCACGCCGGCAATTGCCGCCGAGACCGCGATCAGCCGCCAACGTTTCCTAAGCGGGGTCAAGTACATCATGAGCTCCATCGTGTTTCCTTCTCCATGGATGCGGCGGTCGTCGCCCCGGCCGGGCGGCGTCTCGCTTTCCATTTGGCAGACTCCTTGGCCAGGATATCGATGCCCCCTCCCGCAAACACCAACAGGACAGCATCGACCGGCAGACGATATCGCACCAGCGCCCAGGATAACAGGTGGATCGCCGCATAGATCAGGACGAACAACCCAAGCAGCGCGGCTGGCGAGGCGAGGCCCCCGGACCTCCTGTAGGGTCCGAGGAAGGCAGTGACCACTCCAAAGAGCATCACCGGCCAGAGCAGCCCAAAGCTGGCCACCCGGGCTACGTTGCTTACGGCCGACGATTGCCTTGACGGCCAGAACATGAAGTACGCTGGCACTCGGGTGAGGGTCAGACTCGCGTAGCGCAGCGGGTCGTCTAGGACGAAACGCATCCCGCGGCGGAGAAGCTCCTTGTCCAACTCCGCTTCATTGAGTTTGCGAAGCTCGGGTGGGATGAGGTCGCCATAGGTAGCAAGGTCGGCGGGCAGAATCGGATTGAACCGATAGCCGTGAACCGGATGATTCGCCCAGTAGAACGCAAAGCCGCTGTTGGTATTTAGCAACACAGGCGTGCCGAAGCGCGCTGTGTTGAAGACGGTGATGGGCAGGATCACGGCGACAAGCACGCTCAAAGAAATCAGTAGCGAGGCTGCTCGTACCCTGCCTGGGAACCGACTGCGTCCAGCGAAGAGCACCCAGAGACCAAGGAATGGAACAAAGAGGAGGAATACCTGCCTGAGCAAGACAGCCACGGCCAGGCATGCCCCCAGGCCGACGGCCAAAGTGATCCAGGCCTTCACCGTACCGGCCCTTTGCTCTTCACCATACCCAGATAGGCGGATCGCTAGAGTCAAGCAGGCCAAGACAGAAGAGATGTAGAACGACTCGGTCATCAGGACCGGCGCGTAATAGATGAAGTAGGCGTAGATCGCAGTGAGAC
>CAZBJQ010000094.1:0-11291 GCA_964492235.1 uncultured Anaerolineaceae bacterium
ACGTATACGGCCTGCATCGAGGTGATCGAGCCGGTGCGGGTCGACGTGATGCGCTCCTGCAGCTCGCCCATTTCGGTTGCCAGCGTCGGTTGGTAGCCCACGGCCGACGGCATGCGGCCCAGCAGCGCGGAGACCTCGGAGCCGGACATGCTGAAACGGAAGATGTTGTCGATGAACAGCAGCACGTCGCGCCCCTGGTCGCGGAAGTACTCGGCCATGGTCAGCGCCGTCAGGCCGACGCGCAGCCGCACGCCCGGGGGTTCGTTCATCTGGCCGTACACCAGCACGGTGTCCTTGAGCACACCCGACTCGATCATCTCGCGGTACATCTGGGTGCCTTCCCGGGTTCGCTCGCCGATGCCTGCAAACACGGAATTCCCCTTGTGCACTGTGGCGATCGAGCGAATGAGCTCTTGAATGATGACCGTCTTGCCCACGCCGGCGCCGCCGAAAATGCCGGTCTTCCCGCCCCGGGTGAAGGGAGCGATCAGGTCGATGACCTTGAGCCCGGTCTCGAACACTTCGACCCGCCGGGACTGCTCTTCGAAGGACGGCGCAGGACGGTGAATCGGATAGTAGGTCTCGGCCTCGACGGGGCCCTTGCCATCGATCGGTCGGCCCAGCACGTTGAACACCCGGCCCAGGGTGGCTTCGCCCACGGGGACAAGGATCGGGCTGCCGGTGGTCACGGCCCGCGCCCCTCGGCGCAGGCCGTCCGTCGTGTCCATGGCAACCGTGCGCACCGTCTTGTCATCCAGGTGCAGCTGTACTTCAAGTACAAGCGGCAGTGCCTCGGGACGGTCGACCTCGATGGCTTCGAACAGAGCCGGCAGCTTGCCCGCAGGAAAAACGCAGTCCACCACACCCCCGCGGACTTGCGCCACTCTCCCGGTCAATCCCGTCATGTCCGCCTCCAAGACCTCAACCCGGGTCAGCCACCAAGGGCTTCCGCGCCCCCGACGATGTCCAGGATCTCGCTGGTGATCGACTGTTGCCTGGCCTTGTTGTAGTGCAGACGCAACGTGTCTTTCAGTGCGTTGGCGTTTTCGGTGGCATTCTGCATGGCTACCATTCGGGCCGCTTGCTCGCTGGCCATGGACTCGAGCATGGCCTGGTAGATTTGCAGGGCAGTGAAACGCGGGACGATCTCTTCTATCAACTCGGCTTCACCGGGCTCGTAGATATAGGAGGCCGGTGCGCCGCCACGTCCGGCAGCCTGGGTATCGATTCGTTCGCCGCCGCCCAGTTCCAGCGGCAACAGCTTCTTCGCCGTCGGCGTTTGGCGGAGCATGTTGACGAAGTTGGTGTAGACGACAAAGACTTGATCGGCCCGGCCCTCCAGGAACTCGTCTACCAGCAGCCGGCCTATGGCCGAGACATCGGAGAACTTCGGTTCAGAAGGCAAGCCGCTGAACTCTGCCCGGATATCCACCCGCCGGCGGGACATCATGTCCCGCCCCTTGCGGCCTACAACGACGAAGCTGACCGGAAGGCCGGAGCGGCGGAACGTGTCCAGCGCAAACCGGACCACATTGATGTTGTAGGCGCCGGCCAGGCCTCGATCCCCCGTAATCACGGCCACCAGCTGATGCCGCACTTGCTCCCGGTCCATCAGCAGGGGATGCACCGAATTGCGCCCTGGCTGTGAAGACAGATGGCGCAGGACGGCCCAGGCCTGGCTGGCGTATGGACGGGTGGCCAGCGCCGCCAGCTGCGCCCGCCGCACCTTACTGGCGCTGACAGCCTGCAGTGCCCGTGTGACCTGGGCAATGTTGCTGACGCTGCGGATTCGCAGCCTCATCTCACGCGCAGATGCCAACCTGAACCCTCGCCATCCTGTGTGTCGGCAGCTACTGCCAGGTCCGTTGGAAGAGCACCAGGGCCGAGCGCAGAGCCGATTCCGTCTCCGACGTGATCTGCCGCTTCTCAAGAATATCTTGGCCGATCTCCGGGGCGCTGGTATCAAGGTGCCGCAGGGCGGCCGCCTGCCACGCCTTCACCCGGGACACCGGCACCTGGTCGGCATAACCGTTGGTCGCGGCGAAGAGCGAGATCACCTGGTGCTCCAGGGACATCGGCTGGTATTGCGGCTGCTTGAGGATCTCCTGCAGCCGTTGCCCGCGCGCCAGCTGCGCCTGTGTCGCCTTATCCAGGTCTGAACCGAACTGAGCGAAGGCTGCCACCTCGCGAAAGGCCGCCATATCCAACCGAAGGCGTCCCGCCACTTGCCGCATGCCTCGCACCTGTGCCGATCCTCCGACGCGCGACACCGAGAGGCCGACGTTCACCGCCGGACGGATGCCGGCGTAGAACAGGTCGCTCTCCAGGTAGATCTGGCCATCGGTGATCGAGATAACATTGGTGGGAATGTAAGCCGAGACATCGCCGAGCAGTGTTTCGATGATCGGCAATGCCGTCAGCGACCCTCCGGAACCGGCTTGCCGCGCCACCCGGCAGCGTTCGGCGTCGTTCCTTGCCGCCAGCGCTGCGTCTGCCTCGTGTCGGGCCAACGGGCCGTCGTACACCCGCCCGTCCACGCTGTCCTTGGCCTCGGCCTCGCCCTCGATGTTCTTGGAGACAATCAGGTAGCGGTCGGCGATTCGCACCGCTCGCTCGAGCAACCGGCTGTGCAGATAGAACACATCGCCCGGGTAGGCCTCGCGCGCCGGCGGCCGGCGCAGCAGGAGCGACACCTGGCGATAGGCCCAGGCATGCTTCGACAGATCGTCATAGATAACCAAAGCGTCCCGGCCGGCCTCGGCGAACTCCTCGCCCATGGCGCAGCCGGCGTAAGGGGCGACGTACTGCAGGGCCGCCGGTTCGTCGGCCGCGGCCGAGACCACGACCGTGTGATCCATCGCGCCGAAACGCTCGAGCGACGCCACTGTGCGCGCAATGGCCGCCTGCTTCTGCCCGACGGCGACGTAGATGCAGATCAGATCTTTGCCCTTCTGGTTGATGATCGTGTCGATGGCAATGGCAGTCTTGCCGGTCTGTCGGTCGCCGATGATCAACTCGCGCTGTCCCCGCCCGATCGGGATCATCGAGTCGATGGCGATAATACCGGTCTGGACGGGGGTGTCGACATCATGCCGCTGCACCACACCGGGAGCGATGCGCTCGATCGGGCGGTAGCCACCGGCAACCACCGCCCCCTTGCCATCGATCGGCTGGCCAAGCGCATTGACCACGCGCCCGACCAGTCCCTCCCCGACAGGAACCGAGGCGATCCGCCCGGTGCCGGTGACCGTCATCCCGGCGTCGATCCCGCTGAAATCGCCGAGGATGATGACACCCACCGAACCGACGCCCAGGTTGAATGCCATTCCCATCACGCTATTCTCGAACTCGACCAACTCGTTGGCGCCGACACCGGCCAAGCCGGAAACGGTGGCAATCCCGTCCCCGGCGTCTAGAACTGTTCCGATGTCCTTGAGTTCAACCTTGGGGGCGTAGTCCTCGATCTGTTGTCGGAGGGTAGACGAAAGGTCACTGGCCAGGTCCGACATGCGTCCTCCAGCAGGCCGCTACTTGAACAATGGCCGGCGTCGAGGATCCCGGGCCGGCCAGGCGCGTGTAGGATTGATGAGGGTGATGGTCGGGCTCCTGCCGTGCGCCCGAACCCGAACATGTGAATGATACCTGAACGGCTCCTTTTTGTCCAGCCGTTCACAAGCAGATTGCCGTTGCAGGTTGCTGACTCGACCGAGACCGTCCGCGCTCCGGCCGACAGGGCACCTTCTCGTCAGGACTCGGTGACGCTGCTGCTCTTCTTCCCCTGCCCCAGCTGGGCCGACCGCTCGTAGGCCGCCCAGATTGCCCGCGAAATAGCCGTGCGGAACCCCGCCTTCTCGAGGTAGTACAGGGCGGCGGCCGTCGTCCCGCCGGGAGAGGTCACCTGATTGCGCAGTCCGGAGAAATGCTTGGGCATGGCCTCGTAATAGGCGACAGAGCCCTTGACCGTCTGAACCACGAGCTGCTCGGCAATCCGGCGCGGGAATCCGAGGTGCACCCCCGCGTCAACCAGCGATTCCATGAATAGATAGACGTAGGCCGGGCCCGTGCCGGACAGGGCGGTCGCCATGTCGAGGTAGTCTTCGTCCTCCACGAAGATCTCCTGGCCGACCGCCGCCAGCAGTTGGCGCGCCGTGGCGCGCTGCGCCTCGCTCACTTCCGGCGTCGCCGTCCAGACGGTGATGGCCTCGCCCACCTGGGCCGGGGTGTTCGGCATGGCGCGCACCAGGCGCGTGTGGCTCAGCATCTCGTCCAGCTTCCACAATGGCACTCCGGCGACAATCGAGATCACAAGGCTGTCGGCGGGGATCTGACCCTTCAGGTCGGCGGCTGCCTTGGGCAGCGTCTGCGGCTTGATGGAAAGCACGATGGTGCTGGCGGAGCGCACGGCGGAGCGGTTGTCGGTCGTCGTCGCCAGTCCGAACCGGTCGGCCAGCTCCTGCAGCCGGACCGGATTCGGGCCGCTCATCAAGATCTTCCCCGGCGCCACGCCGGCCTTGCGCATCAGCCCGGTGGCCAGCGCCTCAGCCATCATTCCAGGACCCACAAATACCGTGAACTCGTCCATGGTTAGGTACCCTCGATTCTGCGGTTCAATCCGGAGGGAGGCGACGGGCGCCAGGGCCTCAGCGCGCCGAGAGATAGCGCAGCGCCAGCTTGACTCGCTCCTCGACGTCCTTCGGGGCGTCGGCCGGCAACCCCTGCACCGCCGACTGCGCCTCCACCAGGCTGTATCCAAGAGTGGTCAGGACGCTCAGCACATCACGATCCGCCTCGAGCAGCTCAGGCGAGGGGATTCTGCTCACACCAACTTTGTCCCGCAGTTGGAAGGTGATCTTCTCAGCCGTCTTGCGCCCGACCCCCGGGATGCCCGAGAGCAGCTCCGGCTGGTTGCGCGACACGGCCGTCTGCAGGCGGTCCATCGAAACGTGTGAAATGATCGACAGTGCCAACCTGGGCCCCACACCGTTCACCTGCAGCAGCAGGTCGAACAGGTCCCGCTCCTCGGCCGTTTCGAATCCATACAAGTGGAAGCTGTCTTCGCGCACAATCAGCCTGGTGTGCAGGAACAGCGGTTCGCCGATTTTCGCCGACCGTTCCAGCACGGCCAGTGGGACGGAGACTGCGTAGCCCACCCCGCCGACGTCCAGAATCATCTCTCCGGCGCCGAGGTGCTGCACCGTTCCCTGCAACGAGGCGATCATTGCGCGCTCCGGCTCGCAGCCATCAGGCGCCGAGAATGCGCATGGCAGATGGCGACGGCCAGGGCATCGGCTGCGTCATCTGGCCTGGGGATCGATGGCAGGTTGAGCAGGATCCGGACCATCTCCTGGATCTGCGGCTTGGCGGCGGCGCCGTCGCCGGCGACGGCCAGCTTGACCTCCTGAGGAGAGTACTCGGTGACCGGCAGCCCGGCCCGGGCAATGGCCATCAGCGAGACTCCACGCGCCTGCCCGACGCTGATCGCGTTCGTGACATTGCGGTGAAAGTAGAGTTCCTCCACGGCGGTCTCATCCGGGTGTTCCGTCTGCAGCAGAGACTCGAGCTCCCGAAACAGCTGCAGCAGGCGGAAAGGCATGTCATTCTGGGGGTCCGTCCGAATCACGCCGTAGCCACGCGACCGAAGCGAGCCGTCCTCCGCCTCGACGACGAGTCCGTATCCGGTTCGGGCCGTGCCGGGATCGATCCCGAGGACCAGCATGCCGTCGCTGGATCCGGAGCCGCTCAGGCCGTCTCCAGCAATGCCACCGCCTCGTCCGTCACCTGCAGGGCCGAGTAGACATGCTGGACGTCGTCCAGCTCCTCGATGCTCTCGATGACCCGCATGACCTGCAGGGTCTGATCGGTCGGGAGCTCGACGTGAGTCGTAGGACGCATCTGGAGCGCGACGTCCTCCGCCGTGACGCCGAGCGCTTCCAGCGCGTCGTTGATGGCCTTGAAGGATTCGACGGGACCGACGATCTCGATGACATCCTCGCCAGTGAGGACATCATCCGCTCCAGCCTCCACCGCCGCCTCGAACACCTTGTCGGCGTCGGTGCCTCGCAGCGGCACCACGTAATAGGCCACGCGCTTGAACTGCCAGGCGACGGAGCCGGCCTCAGCCATGTTGCCGCCGGCGCGGGTCAGCTGATGGCGCAGATCGGCGACCGTTCGATTGCGGTTATCGGTGACGACTTCGATCATCATCGGCACCCCGTGCGGGCCGTAACCTTCATACAGGATTTGCTCGAAGGCGGCGGCGTCCTTGTCCTCGCCCGTTCCGCGGCGAACGGCGCGGTCGATGTTGTCTTTCGGCATATTCGCCGCCCTGGCCTTCTCGATCGCCAGGCGCAACCCGAAATTAGTGTCCGGGTCTCCGCCCCCCTGCCGAGCCGCCATCGCGATCTCCCGCGCCAGACGCGTGAAGACATTGCCGCGCTTGGCATCGTTGGCAGCCTTCTTGCGTTTGATGGTTGACCACTTGGAATGTCCAGACATGGGTTGAGGTCTCGCCTGTGGGCGTCAGCGTTTTCCTGACACTGGGCGCCGGACTTGGTCCGCCGGCGGCGCAGGCGGCGAAGCTTTCTTCCCGGTGCTTCGCTCCCGGGATGTACATCGATTATATCCCATCCCCGCGCAATTCCAACGGAGCTGCTGTCGCCGATCTCCGTCCTCGACAGTCAGAGACCCCCCCGCGGCTTGACGCCGCCGAGGGACGCCGCCGTTAGGCCAGGGACTCGGCCATCAGCCGGCTTAGCTGGCGCATGGCGTCCACGCTCTGGCCCCGGTAGTGGTTGTTGGCGTACACCAGTGTCAGAGAGGATTCCGCCTCCAGCGTCCGCAGGCGGGGAAGCCACTCCCGAAGCTCGTGGGCGGCGTAGGTGTAGTCGTATCGCTCCCAGGCTTGCTCATGGTCCCACCATTTGGCGGAATTGCGCCCATGGAAGCGCACATAGGCCACCCGGCTAGTGGCCAGCGCCAATGGAGGCATGAGACCTTTGAGCTGGGGTTCGTCTACGCAACAGTATCCAAGGCCAAGCTGGCGCAGCCGCTCGAACGTGCTGTCCTCAACCCACCCGCTGTCTCGGAACTCGACCACCGTTGGGGCCTCGGCCAGGCCGTCCCTCAGAACACCCAGGTACGCCCGGTTCTCTGGCGTCGGGTGAAAGGCGTAGGGAAACTGGGCCAGGATACACGCCAGCTTGCCGGACTCCGTCAGAGGTTGCAGGCTTTGGAGGAAACCAGCGAAGTCCGGCTCGGTGCGCTCGTGCGTCAGGCTGCCATGGGCTTTGACCGAGAACACAAAATCGGCCGGGGTATTTGCCACCCACCCTTCCACGGTCTTGCGCCCCGGCACGCGGTAGTAGGTGACGTTCAACTCAACAGTTGCGAACTCACGCGCGAAGTGAGCCAGCCATTGCCGCCGCGGCAGGTCGGGCGGGTAGACCGGCCCGATCCAGTCATCGTACGAGAATCCCGAGGTCCCCAGCCGGATCATGGCAGCAGAACCGCCGCGGCCTTGACTCGGCCCTGCTTGAGATCGCACAGGGCGCGCTTCGCCTCGTCGAGGGGATACTGCGTCACCTGCACTTTCAGTTTGAGCCTGTCCGCCAGCTCGAGGAATTCGACGCCGTCCTGATAGGTGGCATTCGCCACGCTGCGAAGAGTGCGTTCACCATAGATGGTTTCGTAAGGGAAACCGGGGATCGCCGTCATGTGAATCGCATTGAGGGCGAGTGTTCCGCCTGGCCTGAGCTTGGCAAGCGCGGCCGGGACGAGCTCTCCAGCAGGGGCGAACAGCACCGCCCGATCCAGGGAGACAGGGTGCTCGTCATCCATCCCCCCCGCCCAGGACGCCCCGAGATCCATGGCCACCCTGCGGTGGGTTTCCGACCGCGTGTACACATGGACCTGGCAATCCCACGCCCGGGCGACCTGCAGAGCCAGATGGGCGCTGGCACCAAACCCGATCAATCCCAGGCGTTCCCCGGGCGCCAGGTCTGCCTTGCGCAGGGAGCGCAGCCCGATGATTCCGGCGCATAGCAGGGGTGCCGTTTCCAGATCGGAATGCGATCCCACAAGCGGATAGGTGTAGATCGCTTCGCAGAGGATGGCTTCGGCGTAACCCCCCTGCACATGCAAGCCGGTGAACGCAGCCTCCGGGCAGAGATTGCTCTCGCCGCGCCGGCAGAAGTCGCACGCACCGCACGCGTGATGCAACCAGGCAACCCCCGCCCGATCGCCAAGGCGCCAACCCGAGACCCCGGTTCCGACGGCCTCTACCCGGCCGACGACCTGGTGGCCCGGCGTGATCGGGTAGCTGGCGGCGCGGAGTTCGCCTTCGGCGATATGGAGATCGGTGTGGCAGACACCACATGCCGCGACTCGCAGAAGCAGCTGGCCGGCGCCGACAGCCGGCAGGGCGATCTCCACCACCGGCAGATCGAGGCTTTCGATCGGTCCCGGATACCTGATCTGGACTGCACGCATGACCGCTTCCCACCGCTGGGCGAAACGACCGCGGTCCGGGGTTGTGCCGAGAGCTCCCAGCCAACCACCAGACCGCTGTCCAGCCCCAGGCCGAACGGCCGTCGAGGCCGCCGCTGCTAGATCTTCCCTGCGATGTAGTCCTCGACCATCTGCCGCGCCACTTCGTCCTTGAACTGCTTCGGCGGCGTCTTCATGAAGTACGAAGACGGCGCCACGATGGGCCCGGCTAGGCCGCGGTCGAGGGCGAGCTTGAGGCAGCGGACCGAGTCGATCACCACCCCGGCCGAGTTCGGCGAATCCCACACTTCGAGTTTGAGCTCGAGGTTCAAGGGCACATCCCCGAAGCTGATGCCTTCCATCCGGATGTAGGCCCACTTGCGATCGGTGAGCCACGGCACGTAATCGCTCGGCCCGACGTGGACGGACTCGGCCGGGAGCACGTACGGCAACTGGCTGGTCACGGCGTTGGTCTTCGAGATCTTCTTCGACTCCAGGCGGCTGCGTTCCAGCATATTGTAGAAATCCATGTTGCCGCCGAAGTTCAACTGATACGTGCGCTGCATCCGGACGCCGCGATCGGCGAACAGGTTGGTCAGCACTCGGTGGGTGATGGTGGCCCCGACCTGGCTCTTGATGTCGTCGCCGATGATCGGCAGCCCTTGGTCGCGGAATCGAGTCGCCCAGTAGTCCGAGCTGGCGATGAACACCGGGATGCAGTTGACGAAGCCGCAGCCGGCCTCCAGCACCTGCTCGACGTACCACTTGGTCGCCATCTCCGAGCCGACCGGCAGGTACGAGACGACCACGTCGGTCTTGGTGTCCTTGAGGATGCCGATGATGTCGTCGGTTGGACCTTCCGCTTTCTCCACCACGCCGGATACGTACTGCCCCAGTCCGTCGTGAGTCATGCCGCGGTGGACCTTGACCCCCAGCCTGGGCACTTCGGAGAACTTGACGGTGTTGTTGGGATAGGCAAAGATCGCCTCGCTCAAATCCTTGCCCACCTTGCCCTTGACGACATCGAAGGCGGCGCTGAATTCGATGTCCCGGACGTGGTATCCGCCCAGATTCACGTGCATGAGGCCTGGGACCTGGTCGCCGGCCTTGGCGTTGCGATAGTAGTGGACGCCCTGGACCAACGACGAGGCGCAGTTGCCGACGCCAATGATGGCCACACGCACTTTCTTCTTGCCTGCCATGAACTCCTCCCGATCGCTCCTTGTGCGATGTCTTGCTCGTATGTTTGCCAGGCGGTTGGCCTGTGCTAGAATCCTCGCTCCACGCTCAGGTGGATGGCGATGCCCGAACCATCCTCACGCCAGGCCCGACTCGACCGGATGCAGAGGCTGCTGGAGATCAGCCGGACGTTGGCATCCACCCACGATCTGCCGCTCCTGCTCCAGACGATCATCGACAACGCGGTCGAACTCACGCAAAGCGAAGCGGCTTCGATCCTGCTCTACGAACCCTCCCGTGGTGAACTGCGCTTCGAAGCCGTTCACGGGCCAATGCGCCAGAAGCTGCTGGAGGTCACCGTCCCGCTCAAAGGCAGCATCGCCGGATGGATTTTCCACCACGTCAGGCCAATGGTGCTCCATGACGCATCGAAAGATCCGCGAGTCTACCGTGCTGTTGACCAGACGCTGCGATTCGAGACCCGCTCGCTGCTGGGCGTCCCCCTGCTCATTAAGGAAGAGCCGATCGGGGTGATTGAAGCCGTCAACAAGCGAGGACAGGCCCATTATACCGAAGATGACCTGGCGATCCTAGAGACTCTGGCCGCCCAGGCGGCGGTCGCCATTGACAACGCCCGCCTACTGAGCCGGCTACAGACGGTGAACACCGAGCTCACCCGGCTCGACCGCATGAAGTCGGATTTCATCGCCATTGCCTCGCACGAGCTACGGACGCCTTTGGGGCTGATCCTCGGCCATGCTACCTTCCTTAAGGAAGTCGTGCCGAAGGACTATGCCGAGCAGATGGATGTCATCATCCGCAGCTCGATGCGCCTGAAGACGATCATCGAGGACCTGTCGACGATCGCCCACAAAGACGAAGGCCAATCGCGGGTGCGGCGGGAGCCGTTCTCCCTCGCCAGGCTGGTCGTGGATGTGGTCGAACGCTTCCTGTCCACGGCCGAGGAGAAGCAGATCGAGCTGGGCTACGACATCCCTGACGACGACCCCTTGATGGTCGAGGGCGATCGGGAGAAGATCGACGTCGTGATCACCAACCTGGTGCGCAATGCCCTGGTTTTCACCGACGCCGACGGCCAGGTCGGCGTCAAAGCGGAGGGCGAAGGTGGTTACGCCAAGGTGTTCGTGGTGGACACGGGCATCGGTGTGCCCTCGAGCGAAACCGAGAGAATCTTCGATCGCTTCTACCAGGTCGAGTCGCACCTGACCCGAAGGCACGGCGGCATGGGCCTTGGGCTCTCGATTGCCAAGGCCATGGTCGAGCTGCACAGCGGCCAGATCTGGTGCGAGAGCAAAGAAGGGACCGGAAGCCTGTTCTGCTTCACGCTTCCGCAGACCACGCGCGAGGCATCGGCCGTCGCCAAGGTGTTTCGCGAGTCCTGAGGCTGACGCCTGGGGAGGGTCAGCCAGGCGCGGCCAGGACCACCCATCCGCCGCGGGCGACTGCTTGGTTGCCGAGCTGGTTCACCTGGATTCGAGCCCATGAGAGCAGCACCTCGCTTGCTGTGGGCGGCCCTACTTCGATCCGTCAAACCCCCACGCCTGTTCCCTCCCCCTGCGTGATGACGACTGCTTTTCCCAGCAATGACCAGCAGGGGGAGGGGGGAG
>CAZBJQ010000095.1:0-10952 GCA_964492235.1 uncultured Anaerolineaceae bacterium
ACCCGATAGTCCAGGGATTCCAACGCCTCTCGCACGCCCTCGCGCGTGGCGATGTCATCCTCGACGACCAGAATGGTCTCGCTGTGGCCGCGATGGATCGGATGCATGGCGACGGGTTGTGCCAGACCCGCGGCGGCGAACAGCACCGGCAGATAGATGGAGAACCGAGTGCCTCGGCCGCGTTCGCTCCACACCAAGATGTGCCCGCTGTGTTGCTGCACGATGCCGTAGACCTGAGCCAGGCCCAATCCCGTCCCGGATCCCACGTCTTTCGTCGTGTAGAAGGGCTCGAAGATGTGGGGCAAGACCTCCGCCGCGATTCCTTCCCCCGTATCGGAGACCTCGATGCACACCCAGCGTCCCCTGGACATCCCAGGCGATGGCGGCACCTGTCCTTCCGCCACCTCGAGAACCGAGAGACCGAACCGCAATTCGCCTCCCGCCGGCATTGCATCGCGCGCATTGAGCGCCAGGTTCATGAATACCTGCTGCAGGCGGCTAGGGTCGGCGTTGACGATCACGTCTTCTTCTTCGACCACCAGCCGCACCGTGATGCTCTCTGGCAGTGTGCGCGCCAGCAACTTCTGCAGTTCCTTCAGGAAGGGCACCAGGGTTGTCGGGTGCTGTTCCATGACGGAGCGGCGGCTGAAATCCAGCACCTGTCGCGTCAGCCCCGAGGCGCGCTGCGCCTGCTGCAGGATGGTGACGAGGCGATCGTGCGATCGCCCGCTCAGATCCGGCTGCGCCAGCAGCATCTCCGAATACAGGATGATGGCCGCCATGATGTTGTTGAAGTCGTGGGCGATCCCGGCCGCAAGCTGGCCGACGGCGGCCAGCCGGTCCTGCTGCTTCGCCATTTGCTGGATCTGGTAGGCGTCAGTCACATTGCGGATGAGCATCGTCCAGCCTTCGCGCCTCCCCGCAACGACGAAGGGCGTGCTCAGGATCTCAAACACCTGACTGCTGGGTGGGCCCAGCGTGACGGTGTGCGGCAAGCCGCCCGGCCTTGGCTGCAGGATCTCCTCGACCGGGATGCCGGCCAATCGCGCCAGGTGGTCGCCGATGCCGGCATCGGACAAGGCGCGCACATAGTCCTGTGCCGCCGGGTTGGCCAGGGTCACATGATGACCCTCATCCAGAATCAGGATACCTTCATCGACGCTGTCGAGTATTCGCTGCAATTGACGCGCGTTTTCCTGGATCTGGTCCAGCAGCCGCAGACGTTCAACCGCGCTCCCGAGCTGGCGGCCGATCGCCTCGGCAACGCCTTTTTCCTCATCCGTCCAGCGATGGGCCGTCATGGAAGCCAGACTCAGCCCGCCGATGGGACGCCCTTCCGCAACTAGCGGCACTGTTAGAGTTGCGCTGATCTGCAGATCCTGCAATTCCATGGCCAGCGCCACGTCGGCGGAATCTGGAGGCTCCATCCGCCAGTCTTCCGTGGCCAACACCGGCCAGGGCCTGGCCAGAGCCATGCTCACCATTCGCGCGGCCAGCGGCCGGAATTCCGGCGCCACGCCCCGGGCGCGTGCCACCAGCGGACTATCGATCCACACGGTCCCGGCGGTGACATCGAGGGCGCGCATCGACTGCTCCAGGCCTGTCTCGAGCACGTCCGGCAAGGCGGTGGCTCCGACGGCGGCAGCGATCACGGCGTTCACAGCTTCCTGTTGAATCGCCCGCTGCCGTGTCTCTTCGTACAACATGGCATTGGCGATGGCCGTCGCCAGTTGGCCTGCCAGCGTTTCCAGGAAACGCTGATCCTTCTCGCTGAATGCCTGCGTTCGGAACGCGTGCACGGAGACAACCCCGACCAGCTGCTCGCGCGCCAACAATGGAACGCCCAGCCAGGATCGGATTCTGCGAACCGGCTCGATCGCTGGGCTTGCCGGCAGCATCTGAGGAGGGACATCGTCCACCAGCAGGGACTGTCCTCCCCGCACGACCCGACCTGTCAGGCCCCCACTGCTGGCGGGGAAGCGAAGCCCGATGGCCTTTGGCACAGGTCTGCCATCCTCGACTGCCAGCAGGATCTCCAGGGTGTCGTCCTTGCGGTGGTAGAGCGAGACCGAGAAGGCATCGAGCGGAATCAGCCTGCGCACCGGGTCATACACCTCACGCAGCAGGCGGTCCACCTCCAAGGCGGTGCCGGTGGCGAGAGCGACGTCGTACAGCCCGGTCAGCTCCTTCATTTGCCGCTGGGAGGCGACGTACAGTCTTGAGTTTTCGACTGCCAGGGCGACTTGAGTCGCCAAAGTGGAAAGCAGCTGGATGTCCTTCCGTGCGTAGTGGTCGTCCGGGTCACGCTGCCCGAACAGCCAGACGCCGACCAGCCGGTCTCTGGTGGCCAGCGGGAGCGCCAGGCGCACCCAGCCGGTCTGCGTCCCGTCCTCCACCCCAGGAGATCGATAGTGACCGCCCTGCCCGAGTAGGTCGTCGAGAGTGCCTCGATCGAAACCAGTGTCTTCCGCACGCAGGTTGCGGGAGTACATCAGGCTGGTAGTGTCATCCATGAGAAACAGGGCCGACTGACGGATGTACAGGCTGGGGGTGATCTCGTCGGCGATAAGGTGTACCAGCTTTTCCGGGTCCGAGGCGGTTGGCAGATTCTGCGAGAAGCGGGTGAGGACTTCATCCGGATTGTATACAGTGCCGTACGCCAGATGCTCGAACCAGCGTTGGAACCGCGCCTGCGAAGCGGGCGCCAGAGCGATGAACAGAATGGACACGAGCAGCGCAGCGATGACATCCCCCTCCTGGGAAGGGATCGAGCCGCTTACGAGCACGAAGACCAGCGCAAACGCCGTCGAGTACGCCAGCACGAAGGTGTACAACCCTATGGCTCGGTTGGCTCGGAACTCGAGGTCGCCAAACTGCCGTTTGAAGGCGGCATACACATACGTCAGGGGCAATGCCGGAAGGGCCAGCAAGGCGATCGCCGTTCCCCAGCGGGACGGCAGTTCGATTCGCAGGGCCGCCGGAACGATGAAGATCAAGACGGATGGAAAGAACGCCATTCCGATCCCGAACAGCATCAGCCGCGTGGGCAGCCGCTGGGAAACGGAGGCTAGGACGAAGCCACGGTAGAGCAGGATGGCCATGCTGCCCACGAACGCCCCGATGGCAGCGAAGTACCACAGCGAACGCGGGACGATCGACAAGGCCACCAAGAGGGCCCCGATCGTCCCTGCAGCATACAGCACCGCCAGTCCCGTTCCCGGCCTCACTTGCGGCATCCGCTGCGGAACGACGAGATGGGTGTGCAAGTAGATCGGGAGCATCAGGCACATCAAGGAGGCATAGACCACACCGGAGTAGCCAATCCCGGTGACGGAGACGCTGCCAATGGCCAGCCATAGGGCCGTGACGGAGAAGAAGAGTATCAAAATGCCCCATCGCTCGTCCCTGGGGCGGACGAGCAGGTACACCAGGATCGAAGCTGCCCAGAAAGGCCAGAAAGGGATAGAGACGAGTAGGGTGTTAGCGATCCTTGACGCAACATCCGGCGTGGGCATCAACCACTCCATCCGGAGGACTTCCCCATTCCGTTCCAGGGTGATAGGCACCACATCGCCCGGCTTACGCCCCTCGAAGGGTCGGGCAAGCGGATCCGACCGATATCGCTCAAGCGTCAGGTCACCGATCTCCAAGAGTCGATCACCTTGCTGCACGGACCCGGGGTTGCGTGCACACCAGTCTGGGCCCGCCTCGCAGTTGATATCGAGGAGGACCGCCCAGTCATCACTGAATTCGAATCCCGGCTGCGGCACGAGGAAGCCGTAGCCCGCGCTGAATCCGATTCCAACCGCCAAGACAAGGATTGGCAGGATTCCGAGCAGAGCACGGACCAGGGGAGACTCAAACCCAGGCCGGGAGGCAGTCATGCATCTCCTCGAAGGAGCCGTTTCGGGTCCTTCATCCCTGCCCGCTCCAGCAGCATCATTGCCGGCAGAAAGTGGTTGTCCATGAACTCGTTCAAGGCGTCAGGATCGACCAGGTCCAATCCCCTCACAAGGTCAAAGGCCTCCTTGTGGCGCTTAACAAGGTGGTAGGCGCAGTAGGAGACAGCACCGCTGCGGGAAAGGACTGCTTGAGCCTCGGCGAGCGTCTCTGGATCCTCCGGGGTCTGTAGCAGCGTCTCGAACCGAGCCCTCTCAGGATGGTCAACGGTGAGCGCATACAGAGTGAGCAGGTTGTTGCGAGGTCTGCGCCAGTCGGGCTGGGCGGGTGTCGCCAAAGCATCGTCCAGATCGTCGTGCAATTGCTGGGTTTCTCCCACCAGGGCCCCGACGCGCGTGAGTGCGGCCACGGCCCCCTCCTCCGCGCCGCCCAGAATCGCCCCCACGGCGAAGGCAGAACGGCAGAAGGGCGAGCTCTTGGCGAATGCCACCTGCCAGTACTCCTCTTCGCCCCCTTCGTTCAGCACATCCATCCTCTGTCCCAGTGCGGTGTCAAGGAGCATGTTGGCCAGCGCCGATGTGGCTTTGGCCCGCGCCGCGACCGGTGCGTCTGCCTTGTCGATGTAGGCGAAGGCCGCCGCCTGCAAAGCCGACGAGATGTTGGCGGCCGGCCCGATGCCGATGCGCTTCTGCGCCCCGCGGGGATCGTCATCCAGCAAATCATCCACCAGAACAATCGTCATCTGCAGGCAGGCGATGGCGGCCGCCCCAGGCAGCCCACGGGCGGGATCGCCTGCCACCGCCTTTGCCACATATAGTGGGATCCGGTAGTCTTTGCTCGGCAGTTCAGTGCCCGGAGCGAACAACTGTGCGATCTCGGGCCAAGCCACGATCTGTGGGAGAGCAAGAAGTGTGCGACGAACTGGCTCGTAGTCCAGAGGGTCCATAGCTGTCTCCATACCCCGACCTTGTTTTACTCCAACCGCCCCCCGAATGGCAATTGGGACCGAGGCCCCGTGGCGGGGAGTAGATGCACGGACTGCCGGGCTCCCACCCCTGGGGACGCCCGGCAGCCTGCTATTCATCCTGTGAGTAGTTGGGTGGAGCGACTGGGCTACTTGCGCCAGCCTCCCCAGGTGGCCAGCACCATCGCCTTGATCTCGGCGAGTTCTTCGGCCCTATCCAAGTCGGTGATCTCGCGAAGCGCGTCCAGCAGGCTGCTTCGCTCTTCGGACTCCATCATTCGGCTGAACTCTTTCATGGTCAGCGCTGACATTTTGATCTCCCTCCGGTGAGAAACCAATCGAAGTTAGGTTGACTTGCCTCGAGAACCCATTACCCTCCCCCGATGCTGATCCTCCTTTCTGCGCCAGGGGGTGGTTCCCCGCGAACAGCCCGCCTGGCCTGGGTTCGGGTTCCTGTTTCCCCCGGGTGCTTGAATCACAAAACCCCCAGGGGTCGACTTGCTAACCACAGTCTCCCCTGGCGCTCTCAACTCAGACTCATCTTAGACATCGGCCTCGAGGCGTTGGGTGGGCAGCCCACTTGCCGAAGGACTTCCACGCTTGCCCGTCAACGGTCGTGGTGGAGGCACCAGCCACCCGAGCCCCGCCAAGCAGACCTAGCCGAGACAACTGCCTCAGCTCACTCCCATCGAATGGCGAACGCGTCCTGCTCTAGGCGCACAGCGCGACCCGGCCCACGGTGTCCGACTGAATGCGGGCCGGTGTTAGTGGTTGTCTATGCGCAACGGTTTCAGTGAGGGGATCTGACTGCGGCGTGGGAAACTAGGAGGGAACCGCCCGGCCTAGTCCTCGCCCACCGCGCCCTGTCGGTTGTGCTTGATCTCGGAGCGACGCCGCTTCCGTCGCAGCCGCGCCTTGCGCTCTGCGGGCGGGATAGCGGTCGGCCGGCGCGCCGGCCGCGGCCTGGCAGCCCGTTCCACCAGCTGCACGAGCCGGTCCATTGCATCCTGCCGGTTTCTCTCCTGCGAGCGGAAGCGGCGAGCCTCGATCCTGAGGATCCCGTCGTCCGACATCCGCCGGCCGGCGATGGCCGACAGCCGGCGCTTCACCGCCTCGGGGAGCGAGGTTGCGTTCGCTACATCCAGCCGCAGACGGACCGCGCTTGAGACCTTGTTGACGTTCTGGCCCCCCGGCCCGGCCGAGCGGAATGCCTCGAAGGAGATCTCTCCGGGCGCAGGGCTCCAGCGCCAACCTGTCGGCACCGGCGGATCCGAGCCCACGTCAGTCATCGGCTTGAGCACAAAGAGGGCGATTGCAACCGGATTGCCGACCACCCGCTGGAGCGGGCCTCGGCTGACCGTCACCGGTTCGGGCGAGGGCGCCTCCCCCCGCGATGTGTGCGCCGCGGATGGACGCGCGCAAACGGCCACTCGACGACCACCGGCCGTGCAGGCGCGCCCCGCCCGTCGGAGCTTCTCGTCGGGCGGCGCCGTCCGCCGCCCCGGTGGAATACGTCCGCCGAAACCGGGGGAGCTGCATGGGCCTCTTGGACGAATGGATGCGGAAGCTCATCACCCACCCGCCCTTTGTCTGCACGGCCTCATCCCGCCGCGGCAGGTAGCGGCAGCGGACAGCCAAGGCGGAGATTCTCTCCAGTTGGAGCGTCCAGCCGCAGGGTGGCGAGGAGTCGGCTGCCCTGCGCTCTGCTCCCCGCCTGGACGAGATCCAACGCGTCGACCGTGCTTCAACCACGATAGACGGCGGACAGTGTAAGCGGGGACCCTTGCATCTACATCTCTGCGGAGATACCGGCACACACTGGCCGCGCTGCGCTTCTCTGAGTCTGCAGCCAGGACATGCCCGCGCTGATCGGACTCGGGCCGACGCCCAGCACTCCTATGGAGATGGCGAACAGTGGGACGACAGGGAAGCCTTCGATGGGCGAGGTGAGACGGGGCGAGCGATGCCTGCAGTTGAAATGCGCTTTCATCTCCGCGTCGCAACGCATCCTCCGAGGTTCGGCAATGGCCACTCGCTTCGATCCGGCCCCTCTTGTGACGGACGCCTCTCGCCCGCAAGAAGGCGCGCCCTCTATTCGCCGCCCATCATACGACACCCTCACCCCCGTGCGGTTCATCCCGGGTTCAGCCCCATGTCGGCGATGATGGTCCGTTGGCCGTGCGATAGGTGGCCTCCCGCCGACCTCCTCGGGCTACAACAGACACCGCGACCCCCGCCGATGCGCGGTTGGTAATCCCGCCATGGGCTAAGAAGATATGAGTGTGACGGAATGTCAGCAATGGGCCCGCCCCCGCGCGCCCCATAAGCGGCAGCCTACCTACCGGGTCGTGTTCGGCGTTCTGGTCCTCGACATCCCCTTGCCCGCCAGCATGCGTGCAGGCACAAGCCTCGCCCGCACTCAGATCGTGACCCGGCCCGGAGAGGGACTCCGGTGGCCGCCCTCGCGGCACCCGCCGGGTTCGACCCGCCGCAGCCTCGGAGTCAGCGGTGGCCCACAGAGCGAGGACGAAGTACGAAGGATGCTCGGACCTTGAGCAAGCCATTACTGAGCCGGCTTCGGCGCAGCGTGCAACCCATGTTTGGCTATACGCAAGAACGACACTCTAGAAGAGGCGTCGGCGACAAGGCCACTCAACCCAGGCTCCCCACAGCCGACTCAACCGCTTCCAAGATCTCCCCTGAGCGGACAAGCTCCTGCATAGCCATGTGGTCCGGATAGAGAGGACGGTCTTCATCGAGGTGGGCGACATGTTTGCGGATCACCGCCTGCGCCGCCTGGACGCCTCGGCCTTTGGAGAACTCCCGAAAGTCCAGCGCCTGGGCGGCGGCCATGAACTCGATCCCCAAGATGCCGTAGGCATTGTCCAAGATCTGCCCGTTCTTGAGGGCCGTGTTCATCCCCATCGAGACGAAGTCCTCCTGGTCCGCTGCAGCCGGGATCGAACCGATGGAGGCAGGCGATGAGAGGATTCGCTGTTCGACAATTAGCATGTCCGCCGTGTACTGGCTGAGCATCATGCCGGAGAACATACCGGCACCTTTCGTTAGGAAGGCCGGGAGGCCGACGCTCAGGGCGGGATTGGTCAGCCGGTTCAGCCGCCGCTCGGACAGCACGCTGACCATAGTGATCGCCGCGCCGGCGCTGTCCATCGGCAGCGAAACCGGCGAGCCCTGGAAGTTGGCGCCAGTGAGGGTTAGCCTGGATTCGGGAAGGAAAATAGGGTTGTCCCCTACCCCGTTCAATTCGATTTCCACTTGGCTGCGAGCAAAAGCCAATGTGTCGTGGGCCGCGCCGATGACCTGCGGCGACGATCGCATCGAATAGGCATCCTGCACCTTGCTCTTCAGCTTGCCAGTCTGCAGGTCCGAGCCCTCGATGCACTTCAGGATTGCCAGGGCGGAGCGCACGGCGCCGGGAAATCCCCGCACCTGGTGAAGGCGGACGTCATATGGCTTGAGGTTCGCCAGCAGAGCCTCCAGGGACATGGCACAGGCAATCTCAGCATGCTTGAGCCAGCGCTCCATGTCGTACAGGTGCAATGCGCTCATCCCTGTGAGCAGATTGGAGCCATTGATCGCCGCCAGGCCGTCCCGTGCCTGGAGGTCTGGCACCGGAATCCCCGCCCCCTTCATTGCCTCCGCGCCCGTGAGGCGCTTTCCCTGGTAGAAGGCCTCTCCTTCACCCATGAGCAGCAGGGCGATCTGCGACATGGGCGCCAGGTCGCCGGAGGCGCCAACCGATCCCTTCTGGCACACCACCGGCGTCACCCCGCGGTTGAGCATCTCGATCAGAGTCTGCGTGATCTCCGGCCGGCAGCCGGAGTTGCCGTGCGCGTGCACATTCACCCGGCTGGCCATCGCCGCCCGGACATGCTCAATCGGCGCCGGGTCTCCGATGCCGGCCGCATGGTTGTAGATCAGGAAGCGCTGGAACTGGCGGACCTGGTCGTCGGAGAGAACAACTTCCGAGAACTCTCCTATGCCGGTGTTTACGCCGTACATGATTTCGTGCGCCTGGATCTTTTCTTCCAGCATCGTCCGGCAGGCCCGGATGCGCTCCAGCGCCTCCGGGGTCAGCTCGACCCCCTCGCCAGACCGGGCAACGCGAACCAGTCTGTCGATGGTCAAGCCGGTTCCGTCCAGGCGGATCGTCATCTTTCGTCCTCCAGCCGGGCGTGGGCTTCAGTTGCGCGGGTGGGCCCTCGGCTTACCCCATTCTAGGGTGGGCAGGGCATTGCCGCAAGATGCGTTTCGTCGAGGCATGGCTTTACTGCCGTCGCCGTTTGGCCTGCCGCCAGCCCGCGGCGAGTCTGCGGCCCGGCGAGGGCTCCTGGCCGAGGATGGCGAAGGCGCTAGAGGAAACTCGCCAGCGCCAACAACTCCGGATCGAGAGCCTTGGGCACCCCGACGACAGCTTCCAACGGCGTGGTCGTGACGCGATTGTGGTTCAGACCTACGAGCACACCTTGCTCCCCACCGGTCAGTGCCTCTACGGCGGCGGCGCCGAATCGGGCGCCCAGCAGCCGGTCGTACGCCGTCGGCGCGCCCCCTCGCTGGACGTGCCCGAGAATCGTCGTGCGCAGCTGAAATCCGGTTTGCCCTTCTCGCTCACGGAAGAACGCCTCCAGCGCGGCGGCGTTGTATCGGGCACCCTCGGAGACGACGGCGATAGCGTGGGGTTTTCCCCGCTCATAGGCCGAACGCAGCTGGCGGGCCACTTCCTCGGGCGATACCTCGACCTCGGGAACCAGGATCACCTCGGCGCCCCCGGCCACCCCGGCCATCAACGCCAGGCTTCCGCACTTCCTGCCCATCACCTCCACCAGAAAGGCCCGTTGGTGCGAAGACGCCGTCGTCTTGAGGCGATCGATGGCCTCCAATGCGATGTTGAGCGCCGTGTCCACCCCCAGCGTAATCTCGCTCCCCGCCAGGTCGTTGTCAATGGTGGAAGCTACCCCGGCCACCGCGAAGCCTTGCCGTTGCAACGCCAGCGCCCCGGCTTGCGACCCATTGCCTCCGATTACCACCAGGGCCTCGATCTCGCGACGGTTGAGCTCGCGAATCGCCTTCTGCCTTCCCGGCTCCGTCTCGAAATCGAGACAACGCGCACTCCCGAGTATCGTGCCACCATGCTGCATGATCCCGCCAACGTCCCGGGCGCCGAGCTGACGCATATCCCCGGCAATCAGCCCGGCGTAGCCATGCTGGACCCCAAACACCTCCAGCCCCTTGTGCAGGCCGGCGCGGACCACGGCGCGGATGACGCTGTTCATCCCCGGGGCATCTCCCCCGCTGGTCAGTACGGCAATGCGCTTCATCAGGTGGTCACTCCTCGCATCGGCCAAAGGCGTTCGGCTCTGCAACCTGCCCGGATCGAATCACGGGGCTGGGTCCCGCAGTATCCTGGCGAGAACGACGGAGTATGCATCGGACACGACCTCCAATCGGAGATCCAGGTCTTGCTTCAAGCGGTCCGTGGATAGCGAAACCGCGATCGGAGACGACGATTCGGCCTCGTCGGCGTACAAGACGGACATGCCTTGGTCCCATGGCCAGTTTGTGCCGGAAGAAGCGGCCAGGCGCAACCCCCTCAGTAACACCTTGTCAGCGGACGACTCAACCTGCATCGCCATTCCAGTCATCGGTTCCTCCGAGTCCGGAACCCGCATCCACCCGGTGAACCTGGCTGGAAGGACCAGGTCGTGCGAGATCGAGTGCGTCGGCGTGGTGTACTCCAGGCCGAGGGTTGTCTGAGGGCCCGGGTTCTCGATGAGCACCTCGGTCGTCGAGGGCATCCAGGGCGACGTTCCGCGGAACTCGAGTCGCTGCCCGGCAGCCAGCGCCAGTGCACCTTGCGTGTGATTTGGCAGCTCGGTGGTAGGGGACAAGGCCTCTAGGAACGTCAGGCGGTCGTTGCCGTCGATCCAAATCGCCACTCTCTCTGTTCCTTCGATCACGGGGTAATACACTGCCGGGCGAGCCAGCATCCCCTGGGCCAGCGCGTGGTAGAGCCCGATCTCATCCATGTACAGCACGCCCTCGCCAGGGGGAATCTCGGCCTCTGCCC
>CAZBJQ010000096.1:0-10759 GCA_964492235.1 uncultured Anaerolineaceae bacterium
GGCTCAAGAATTAAAGGAGCTGGCTTCCGCAGATCTCGCACCAGCCTCAGCGCTCCGCCCTCGCGGGACGACACGCACACGCCGCACCCCATGCAGCGTTCCTGGTTCACGATCGGTGCGTCTGCATCCCAGGACAGGGCATCGAACGGACAGACCGTCTCGCAATCCCCGCAAGCGACGCACAGTGTATCGTCGACAACGGAGATGTACCCGGAAGATGCAAGCATCGGGGTGCCGTTGCGCATCGACTGCATCGCGCCGCAGCAGCAGGGGCAGCAATTGCAGATGGCATAGAAGCGCCCCAGCATCGCGTCCTTGAAGAACGCATGGTGAACATGCCCCCGGGCTTGCTCCTCGGCCAGGATACGCTGTGCCTCGTCCTGGGTGATGGGTCGAGCGCGCTGCCTGTGCTCCCGCAGCACCAGGCTTGCGAAAGGTTCTCCGACAATCAGGCACACGTCGAGCGGCAGGCATGGCGAGTCGCGGGCGGCGCGGCAGGGACACTCCAGCGCCACGATGTGATCCGGACTGCTCAGAATGATGTCGCGCGCCACCGGGTAGGGGATGATGTGCTCGAGGTCGGTGAGACAGATCTCCTCTTGGACGCGCACCAACTGCCGGGCCTGCTCGAGGGGAAGGACCTTTCCGTGATAGCCCCGAGCATGCCTCAGGTCAGTGTCTCTTCCTGAAACGCTCTCCGGAAGCAGACTCCCGACCCATCGGGCAATCGGCCTCAGCCAGGGACCGGTATGGCGCCCGCCGACGCCGAGACCGATGTACAGGTAGGTCCAGCGAGAATAGACGTAGCCGTGAAGGAAATCGAACAGGGAATAGCCGGGAACTCGCCGGCCCTCGCGCCAGAATGCTCGCCAGGACCCCAGGGATTGAGTAGCCTTGTCCGACCACATGCCCCTCGATGCCTCCGACCGGGCCATCTCCTCCACCCTGGCGCGGCTGGAGCTCGCCGGCTGCGCCTTGCACGATGGCTGCCGCACCCACCGGCTCCTCTCCTGCACGCGCCCTGAGTCTAGCATGCCGGCCGATGGCCGCAGGGCATGGCAAGGCCCGGTTTGCCGGCGGGCGGATCTGGTCAAGACCGGAGTTCGCAGGTATCCTAAATCCCTCGAACGGAGACGGCCCACGTGAACCCGGCTCGCCGAAGGGCTCAGGAACAGGCCCGCCGCATTTTGCAGGCCCGACCTCTCTACCTCGACACCGAGACCACCGGCCTGGGCCCGGAGGCCCAGGTCGTAGAAATCGCGCTGATCGATGCCGACGGCGCGCTCCTCTTCGAATCCCTCGTGCGGCCTTCGATCCCGATTCCACCCGACGCCACCCGGGTCCACGGCATCACCACCGCCATGGTGGCGGAGGCGCCCGACTGGCGGCGGGTGTGGCCCGAAGCAGAGCAGCAGCTCCTCGGCCGAGTTGTCGCGACCTACAACGCCGAGTTCGACCTGCGCATGCTCCGCCAGGCGCACCGGCGGGCGGCGCTGCTCTGGACCTTGCCCCAAGACCAGTTCACCTGCCTGATGGAGCTGTACGCCGAATACCGCGGCGACTGGAATCCGGTCAAGAGATCGTATCGTTGGCACAGCCTGGACGCCGCCAGCAGTCAGTGCAGCCTTCCGCTGACCAACAGTCATCGCGCCGCTCAGGATGCACAGCTGGCCAGGCTGCTACTCAAGCACATGGCACATGCCCCAGGTGACCCACTTGGAAGCATGCCGTAGGACCGTGAAGAGTCAGCCATCCTTTCAGGGGGACTGCCTGTGTACGCAGCCCCGTCTCACGCCAAGGTTGCTGCTTCATCACCCCGCTAGGAGGATTGGGGATGTCGGCTGACCGCGTCTACTTCCAGGACTACATGCCGGGGAATGTGTGCTTCGGTTGCGGATCCGAGAACCCGGAGGGATTGCGGATCAAGAGCTATTGGGAAGGCGATGAGGGCGTTTGCACTTTCGAATCCCAGCCCAGATTCCACGGGTGGGAGGCAGTGATCAACGGTGGTGTTCTGGCGACGGTGATCGATTGCCACACAATGTGCACGGCGATGGCCGATGCTTACCGCCGTGAGGGTCGGTCCCTCGCCTCCGATCCAGTCTACCGCTACGCGACAGGAACAATAACGGTCAGGTACTTGAAGCCCACGCCGAACGATCGGCCGATCGTCTTGCGCGCCCGGGTCGTCGAAGTCAAGGGCCGCAAGACCCGTGTCAAATGTGATGTGCTGGTGGATGGTGTGAAGACGGCCGAGGGTGAAGCCATCGGATTTCGGGTGCTCGAAGGGGAACCCGAAGACGGAAGCCTCTTCCGTTAGCAGCTGGATGCCCTCGGACCCGGGCTGGCCGGCTGCGATAGGCGTGCCATCCTCGCCCATGCCGGGCTTCCAGCGGCGCAGCCTGGAGTCGCTAGCCTACGGTTCTGGGTCCTTCGGCTCCTGCGGATCCTCGGTGTCCGACAGTCGCTCGATGAACTCCTCAAACACGTTCAGACGCCGGGGATCGCTCGGCGCAACGGTGCGCCGACGAGACTTCTTGCGCTCCTGCCTGGACCGGGAGGCCTGGGACAGTTCGTCCAGCAACCCCGACCTCCACACCACAATGTAGATCGTGACAGCCACCAACCCAATCACCGGCAACATGACACTTCGCTCCCGTCTCTCCTGTCTGGCATGGCAGGGACCTTCACATCCGGCTGTACCCCCACCCTCAGCACTCATGCTATCACAGGACCCCACCACTCCGGGCGCGGGCAGATGCTCAAAGGTGTCGTCGCCGGGCCAAGGTCAAGACGCCCAACCAACCCAAGCCTGCACCTGAACCGACCCACCGCCGTGGACGCGCTGGCCCGCTAGTCGAATCGTGAGGTCAGACTGTACTGCCTTCCCCGGCGAGATAGTGTCTCCAGGAAGCGCTCTGCCTGGTCGTGACCACGGAATCGCTCCTCCGCCCTGCGAAAGGCAGCCGTATGGTATCGGCGACGCCCACCCTCCCGCTTGGAGCCCATCACCCAGTGCAGCAGTTCATGGTACAGGACGTAGGCAACCACCTGCTCCGGGACATCCGGTGCGTCCAGTCGGCGGCTGAGGACGATCGAGTCGGTTGTGGGTTCATAGCGGCCATACTCACGCAGCGTGGAGATTTTGTTCCATCGGATCCTGGGCATCGCCAGGCGATTGCCAAAGTAGTCTCGATTGACCGCGAGAAAGATCGTCTCGAGGTTGTGGTTTTCCCCGCTGATTCGCGGCGGCGCCGCCCCACCCGCCGTCTCAAGCCGTCGAAGGCGTTGACGAAATCCCTCGCTCTCGGCGTAGTCATGAACCGCCGCCCGGTGCTGCTTCTTTCGAGTGTATGGCAGTGAGAGCTTGACCAGCCCGGTAATAATCGGCTCCGGCGCGCCGACGAAGCCCTCGCTGAAGGACAATCGGATGTCCTCTTCGTGCCGGTAGCCCCGGTAAAGGCCAGGGATGTGGGCGATCTCTATCTCCGGCCGGGGATCCACTCGGATGGCCTGCTGCAGGGTGACCAGGTGCTCTTCTAGCGCCGGCCGGTCACTTAGGTAGCTCAGCCATTGATAGGCTCTGCGCGACGGGTCGGGCAACATCCCTGGTTCCGCCCCCGCCCGCTCCAAGCCAATCCCGATGTCTGACAGGATTTCGAGGATATCGGCATGCACCGCCGGGAGGGTGTCGAGGAGTGTATCCGCCCTCGCGCCTGCCACCTGCCGCAGCCTTTCATGAAGCAGCCGCTGGGCCTGGACCAAGCCTCGAATCCTGACCTCTGTCCCGGGCACCAATTGTCCTTCCCCCGCTGGCGCGGACAGGCGCTGGGCACCCGTCACCATGCCCCGCGGCCCATTGGCCTCAACGCCCAGCTCGCGCCGCCGCTCCGGTGGAGTTGTACGGTCCGTAGGATACCATGTGGACCTCGCACGTCTTTGCCACTAGACTTCTGGCAGGGATGACGGGCGAAGACGCTTCTCATCCTGGACTTGATATGCCGCGGCAGAGTCACGGGCCGTCGCCGTGACCCACGTGTGCGGAGGGATGGGGTTGAACCAAGTCCAACCCTTCCGAGGGCAGGTCCGTCTCACTTTCGGGATTGCGTGTGTTCCACTACTTGTGCTGGCACTGACGGCCTGCAGGGGTTCCGTCGCGCCTTTGCCGACTGGGGAGGCCGACACGTATCTGGAGGCGCGGCAGGCAATGGTGGAAGAGGGGATCGTCGCCTGGGGGATCACCGACCAAGCGGTGATCGGCGCCATGGGTACGGTTCCGCGGCATGAGTTTGTTCCGGAGGAATACCTGGATCAGGCTTACGAGAACCACCCCCTTCCCATCGGGCTCGGTCAGACCATCTCTCAGCCATACATCGTCGCACTGATGACCGACCAGGCCGGCATCGCGCCGGGCGAAAAGGTGCTGGAGATCGGAACTGGGTCAGGCTACCAAGCTGCTGTGCTGTCAGAGCTGGGCGCGGAGGTCTACACCGTTGAGATCCTCGAGACCCTGGCCGAGTCCGCCGGCGAACGCCTCGCCCGACTGGGATACACGGCTGTTGTCGCTCGTCACGGCGATGGGTATCTCGGGTGGCCGGAAGAAGCCCCCTTCGGGGCGATCCTGGTGACTGCCGCCCCCGACCATGTGCCTGCGCCGTTGTTGGACCAGTTGGCGATTGGAGGGGTGATGATTGTGCCGGTTGGACCCGTCGGCGGATACCAGGAGCTGTGGCGAATCGAGCGGATCGATGCCGAGCAGGTGCGCGCCACCAGCCTCGGAGGTGTGCGCTTCGTGCCGCTCGTCCGGAGCGATCCGTCGGACTAGCCTACCCCTTCACGGTCGCCTGCCCAGGGACGACGTAGGTGGACAGACCATAGGCGGCTGCCCCCAACAATATCGTCGCCGTCGTGCCGGCTTCCAGGCCGACCAGGGCGGCGAGAACGCCGGCTACTCCCGATGCTGCGCCGTTAATCGCCCAAGCCCAAGCGACATGCCCGCCGCCTCCGGCCGAAAGGCGCATCAGGCCCCCTGCAAACGGCATGCCCATCAGGAACCCGGCGGGCAGCAGAACCAGGAGCGACACCATCTCTCGCAGCGGAGATTGCAGGAGGAGCGTCCGGCCCAGGGCAGGTCCGAGGACGATGGCGAGAACGGTCAGCCCGGCGGCCAAGACGGCCAGGGACCGCTTCAATGCAATGCGGCCCGCCAGAAGGCTTCCCACGCCCGAGGCCAACAGCAGCGTTGACACGACCAGGCCGACGGCGACCGCCGGCTGGACAAGCACAAGAGTCATGCGTTGTATCAGCGGCACCTCGACCAGCATGAAGGCGGCGCCAATCAACCCGAAGTAGGCCATCGACCTGCGGGATGGACGGTGTTCACGAGCGCGTGCAGACACCGCAGGCAGGGCCACCAGGAAGACTGCCAGAAGGCTCACGCACGCCAGGACTCCCAGCACAAGCAGATAACCGCTCCCGCCGAAGGGCTGCCAGGTCGAGCCCAGGCGGGCCAGAACCTCGGGGAGCTGCTGCCAGCGGAAGAAGTGGAAGAAGTAAGGCCGCGAGTCGGTTGCGGCTCGCAGGTCATAGGGATAGGCACTCAGTGCGGCGTTGCGATCGAGCAGCAGCTGCTCAAACAACCCTCGGTAGACATCCTCTGGCAGCTGGTTGAACTGGTTGAACTCCGCCTCGCTCGCGCCCGGGAACAGGATCGGGTCGAACCCGTTCTCATCGAGGAACGCGCGTGCCTTCGCGCGTTCGGTGGCCGTCCATGCCCGGGGTGTGTAGAGCACGGTTGCCGTGCGCAGTCCCCGGTAGGCGATCAGTTGATCGACCGCCGGAGATGGCTCGCCTAGCGCGGCCAGCAGTGTAGAGAACGCCCTTGCCTCTTCTGCCGGCGGTGTACTCAGCCAGCGGGTGAGCGCCAGGATGCCTCCCGGTTTCAGCGCCCGCAGCGCCGACCGCACGGATTCCACCGTCCATAGATAGTCTTCATGCAGGCTGTAGGCGCCGGCGGCCACCGGGCGATAGGGATCGCTCAGGGAGAAGAGAACCACATCCATCGATCCCGGCGGGACACTTGCCAGTGCGGCCCTGGGCGCTTCCGAGAGCCACTGCGCACGGCCGGCTGCAGCCAGACCGCAGGTTGGCCCCCGGTAGTCACCCAGCAGGATCGGGCGAAGCTCGGGGCTTCTCGCCGTCGCCTGCACTTCCGCTGCGCCTCGGCTGACTGCGGCCAACACATCCAGGCCACCACCGGCGTCCAGGATCAGGATCCGCCCGCCGGGGCGCAGGTCATGCACAAGACTCGAGGGAAGATGCGCGGCAAGGTTTTGGGCAGAAACGGTTTCCGGGCAGGTCAATGTAAGTGGAACCGGCCCGTCCCCATCCAGGAAGACCGCCGCTTGCTCCGGGAGATCCGGGCCGGCTTGCAGGCTCAGGCCAGGGAAGCTGTGGAAGCTGCTGGTCTCTATGACGTCGACCTGGCTCCCTGCGCCCCATTGCTGCAAGGTGTGACGTGCCTCCGGCAGAAGAAGAGCGATTGCCATGGGCTTGTAGGGCGAGAGCCGGATGTGGAATGCCTTACCTGCTACCGGCACCAGAAGGAACACAGCCAGCGAGGCGGCCAATAGCACGTGCCTCGACCGCCCGGCCGCAAAGCATGCCGCGCCGAGCACCGCCATCCCGACGGCGATCTGCCAAGCCCCGACCGTGCCCAGGTGGGAATGTGCCAGCAGGCCAAGCGCGCACCCGACGGCGGCGCCGACGAGGCTGACGGCATACGTCAGGTTGGCTCTGTGCCCGGCCTCGGAAAGCAGGGCCGCGACCAACCATCCCCCGAACAGGAAGGGCGCGCTGGCCGCCGCCAGATCAGCCAGCAGGACCAACCACTGGCGGAGATCCCAGGCTACGCCGTATGAGTCGAATAGGAACAGGTTGAAGACGGGTGGCCCAAGGCTGAGCGAGACCGCCATGGCCAGGGCCAGCGCCGCCATCGGCGCTCGGCGAGGGATGACCGCCAGCAACACGCCACCGCCCGCCGAGGCCATCACGGCCAGGCTGACAACCAGGAAGGCGAAGTGGTGGAACTGCTGCAGGCTGAGCAGCCGGGTCAGCGCGATCTCATACACCAGAGTCGCTGCCGAAACCGCCAGCAGCCCCATGGTGCGTCCCCAAGTTCCCCGCATCACTCGTGCCCGGTCAAGCTTTCGCCATGCCGCCTGGTCTGCGGCGGCCCGCCTCGCCCTGCCGCCAGCTCGCACTGTATCTCGGCGACGACTGTCAGCAGGCGGTCCGCATGGCTCCCATGCCAGTACACGCGGCTACATCCTTCGCAGCGTGCGAAGCGCTCCTGGGAGGCACGGATGTCGTCCGGTAGGGAGTGCACCACCTGACGCCCGTCCACTGTCTCCAGCAGTCCGTTGCACTCCAGGCAGCGCGTAAGCGGCCGGATCAGCAATTCCAGCTCGAACCGGCGCAGCACTTCGACGACCTGATCGCGCGGTCGCGACGATCGCACACAGTAACCGTGGGTGACCGCCTTGCGCATCAGCAGGCCCCGATCGCGCGTGAGCAAGATCCTTCCCTCCCTGGGCGCGATCTCGGCCAGCTGGGCGTCCGACCGGTCGTTGCGGTAGTCCGAGTCGAAGCCAAGCAGGCGCAGCAGCCTCGCCAGTCGTCCAAGATGGACGTCGAGGACGAAGCGGGTCTGGCGCAACGGCTCAGGCCGTACCCGGACCACGCCACTCACGTCCAGCGATTCGAACATGGGGAAGACACTCACCCGGTCCCCGTCCGACAACGTGTACTCGAACGACACGCTCTGCCCGTTGACCAGTATCAAATCGACCTCGGTGTGAGGCACGCCGAGGGACTCGATCACATCCTTGATGCCCGGGGAACCGGTGAAGCGATGCACGATATCCGTGCGCTGGCGTGATCGCGGAAGGAAGTCACTCAGCTCAGCATAGAATCGGAGGTGCGCCTGGTTCATCGCCTACCTGGCTGGATTGTATGCCAGAAGGGATTGGCCGGGATTCGTTCATTTCTCTAGCGTGCGTTATCCTTACTCGAACTCCAACCGTCAGGTCCAGGGGATCGATCCCCTGCTGCCGACTGGCGAGGCACTACCCAGCTGTTGCGGAATCCACACAGGGAGCGGATGTCATGGTGAAGAAGACCGTCGGGTATGTGGAGCTCGAGTGGGGTTGCCCGCGCTGCCAGACCCGAAACCCGGGCCCCAACAAGTTCTGCAACGGATGTGGGGGACCGCAACCGGAGGATGTCGTTTTCGAACAACCGCTGCAGGAAAAGCTGCTGACCGACGCCGGGAAGATCGCCCAGGCGAAGGCCGGTCCGGATGTGCACTGCAGCTACTGCAGTGGACGCAATCCGGCGTCGGCCAAGTTCTGCGGTTCGTGTGGGGCGGATCTGGCCGGCGCCCGTGCCCGTGACAAGGGGCGTGTCGTCGGCGCGCATCGCTCGGCGCCCGTGCCGGATGTGACCTGCCCGGCTTGTGGCTCGTTGAACCCGGCAAGTGCCAGACAGTGCCAACAATGCAGCGCGCCGCTTCCCGGCGCCGCCGGCAAGGCCGCGGCTACGGCATCGCCGCCGCCACGCCCGATGAAACGGGGACTGGTCCTCGCCGGAGGGGCCGTTCTTGGCCTCTGCCTGCTGGCGGGACTGGTCTTCATGCTCTTCTCCCGGCGGACGCAGGACCGCCTGGCACAAGTCCAGTCGGTCAACTGGGAGCGCAGCATCGAGGTGGAGGGGCTGGCGCCGGTCGAGCGAGAAGATTGGGCCGATCAGATCCCTTCCGACGCCGAGGTCGGCGCTTGCCGACTAGTGGTTCGCGAGACGGTGGATGAGCCTCAGCCCGGCGCGGTCGAGGTCTGCGGGACGCCGTACACACTTGACACAGGCAGTGGGTATGGCGAGGTCGTGCAGGATTGCGAGTACGAGGTCTACGACGACTACTGCGACTATACCGTGCTCGACTGGGCTGTGATCGACACGGCCGTCCTGACAGGCACCGACCTGCGGCCCGCATGGCCCTCCCCGAATCTGAGCGGGGATCAGCGCCTGGGCACTCAGCACGAGGACTATGGGGTCACTCTGATCGCCGGCGACGAGACCTATACCTTCTCTCCGGCCGACGCCACCGAGTTCCTTCGGTTCTCCCCTGGGAGCGAGTGGGTTCTAGCCGTCAACACCTTCGGCGTCGTGGTCGGGGCCGAACCCGCCGGCTAGCAACTTGCAGCCAGATCTCCGGGAAGCCGAGGGACGAGACGCTCAGGCCGGCAGTGGGTAAGGGCTAGCCGCGGGTAGGCCTCCCCCCGCCCCGGACTCAGGGCTCTCCGGTCCAATCCGGAAGATCTTGCGGGCTTCCGATCCATTGCTCATTCAGACCAGGGTTAGATTCAGTTGGGCCACCCATGTCTGCAGAACGACGAGACGACAGCGCCTGGGAGATCCATTGCTCGGCCTGGTTTGCGCCGAGCAGATTGCCTGGGCTGGGGTCGTGACACGCCAGGACCCGCCACAACGCCCCCGTCGTGTCGCTGCAGGTCAGGGCGCTGGCCCCAAACCCGACCTGCACGCCCAACACCGCGCTCACAGCAAGCATCGCGAAGTTTCTGCGCCTCGAATCTCTCGCGGGCCGCGTTCCGTCAGGCGGCTCCCTGCCCGGGCAGAAATGCCCCCTGCCCGTCAGGGAGCGACGAGCGGCTGGAGGATCTGCCAGGTCGACCCACCGTCCTCGGTACGGACGAGCGCTGTCTCTTCCCCGTCCCGGGCTACGGCCCATCCGGTCTCTGCATCGACGAAGTCGAAGGCTCCATCCCAGCTGACCGTCTTGACGAGTGACCACGATTCGCCATCGTCCTGCGTTCGGTGAATCTGGCGGTTGAAGGCCCAGGTGAGCCGGCCATCGGCCAGGCCCAAGTCCCCCCCTGGATAGGTCGAGGATGTCCATGACTTCCCACCATCCTGTGTCCTGTACACCAGACTCAGTCCAGGTGTGGCGCCCCCGGTGTCGTAGGTCTGGCAGCTCACCCCCAGCAGCCCGGAGAGCGGCGAGGAGAGGTAAGGCGAATGTGCGCTGCAGGCATTCGGGTAGGTGAACGCATCGGGTTGATCGTCCGGAGGCAGCAGTGCAACCGACTCCCAGGTGCGGCCCCCATCCCGAGTGACATCAACAAACGCCCCATCGGCCACACCGCGGCAATCCCGTGTCAGCCAGCCTATCTGGGCAGTGGCGAAGGTGATGCCGGTCTTCCAGCAGACTTGGATTGGTGCATCACCAAACGGATCGAGCACACGCTCCCAGGTCTCGCCGCTATCGCCCGTTGTGTATAGGACCACGTACTCGTGGGACATGCCGGCGCCGACGTCGACCAACAGCCAGCCAGAACTGCCACTGACCGCCCCCATCAGCCTGGGTGAGAAGTCGGGCTCCAGGCCCTGGAGGTCCAGCGGCTGGCTGGGCTTCCAGGTCCGCCCTTGGTCCTCGGTCCGCCAGACAAGAACGGAATAAGACCCCAAGGATGGATGGACATGGTCATAGGCGACCCAGGCCTCCTCGACCCCGGTGAACGCCCCGATCGCCTTTCGGTGTCCGTAGGGCATTGTCACCTCGGGCTCGGGCGGCGAAACGTCGAACCAGGTCGCTCCGCCATCGGAGGTGCGCAGCACGTGGTCATCCTCGCCCGGCAATCCGCCGAGCGCCCAGCCGACGGTCGCGGATTGCATCTCGATGGAC
>CAZBJQ010000097.1:0-10599 GCA_964492235.1 uncultured Anaerolineaceae bacterium
ACGTTGGCCAAAGTCGACTTGCCGGTCCCGTTGGGTCCCATCAGGGCGTGGATCTCGCCGGGGCGGACGGTTAAGGTGACACCCGTCAGAATCTCCTTGCCCTCGACGCTGGCATGCAGATTATGGATCTCGAGCGCGTTGGTCATCTTTCCTCCTGGATTGGGTCGAATTCTAGCACGCAGCAGCCTGTACGTCAAGATATTACAGAGATTTATATGAAATATTCACTCCGGAGGACGTCGCCCTGTGAATATTACAGATAATTATCAGAATTATGGACGTTTGGGCCGGTGCGTGGTATAGTCGGCCCATGGCAACGCCTACTCGAGACGTCATCCTGCGGACGCTGCGAACTCAGGGGCGGTGTGCGGTCGTCGACCTGGCCTCAGCGGCGGAAGTGTCTCCGGTGTCGGTTCGGCACCACCTGGCGAATCTCCAGGCCGAAGGGCTGGTCGGTGTGGAAGAGGTCAAACACGGCGTGGGCCGGCCGCGCCACCTGTTCTTTCTGACCGATGCCGGGATGGAGCTCTCGCCTGCCCGCTACTACCGGCTGACCAACCGGCTGCTGGACGAGATGAAGGTCAGCCTGCCACGAGACCAGGTTCAACTGCTCTTTGCCGGTGTTGCATCCAGCATGGCTGACAACTACGCCGTCCGCCTGCAAGGTCTGCCGTTGCAGGAAAGGCTTACCCGCCTGGTGGACCTGCTCTCGGAGGAAGGCTTCGACGCCAGCCTCGAGGAGGCCGATGACAAGGTCCTGATCCGCGAACAGAGTTGCCCGTACTACCGGATCGGCCTCAGGCATCCGGAAGTCTGCAATGTGGACCAGGCCTTCATTGCCACCGCGCTCCACCTGCCGGTCGAACGCGTTGCCTGTCTGCTGGGAGGCGACAGCCACTGCACCTTCGCCGTCACCAAGGAACCAGACAAGAAGGAGGCTCCGGCGCATGACGGATCAGAATGAAATCGGCGTACTCTGGGAGGCCGACTCGACGCATCCGGAACTGGCGGCAACCCTCCGCGACGCTCTGCGCCAGGTCATCGATCCCGAGATCGGCCTGAACATCATCGAGCTCGGCCTCATCCGGGAGCTCACGGTCGGCGACGATGCCCTCAAGATGCACATGATTCTCACCACGCCCTTCTGCCCCTACGGCCCCGCCATGCTGGAGATGACGCGAGCCAAGGCGAAGGAAGCCTCCGGGCAGGAGGTGGTGCTGGAGATGGGCATGGAGATGTGGGACCCGAGCATGATGGAGGGCGGCGCCGGGGCAGCCTGGGGGTTCTAGCTCCCCTTGCCGAAGGTTCGGCAGCCAGCGTGTGCGCATGGGCCCCGCCCCTCTGGGTCACCGAGAACACGAGACGGGATAACCCCGTCAATCGACCTGCTCCATGCGGGTATGAGAGCCAGTCAGATCTCGGGCCGTGACACAGACTAGGTTCGCCTGCCTCGCTTCGCCGTCGCCACACTAACCAGGCCCACGGCGATCAGCAACAGGCGCAAGCTTACGGCGAAGGTGGCGCTGATCAGCAGCAGAATCGACCCGGCGGCCGCCACCAGCACCCACCCTGAGGGCCCGTTCTGGCGGAATGTGACCAGTGTCGCGCGCAGGCGCTGCAGGAACTGCGGATTGGGCTCAACCGGCACCAGAGTCGTCTGAAGCAGGTTCTCCACCTGCCGCTGTGTCAACGCTCTAGACGATCCTCCCAAGTCAGTCATCTCGAGCCATTCCGACCTTCAACCACCATCCTCACCCTCGCTGACCAGCTCCTGCCCGGTCGTCTCCGGTGCCGTCGGAGGCCCCTTCCTCCGTCCAGCTCAACGCACTCCCTGTGAGCGAGAAGCGCAGAGCACCGAGGGTGCGGTGGTACAGGCTCTTGATAGCTCCCTCTGTCTTTCCCATGATCTGCCCGATCTCGGCATTCGACATTTGGTCCACGAACTTCAGGATCAACAGCTCCTGTCGCTCGGGCGGTAGCAGGCGCACGATCTCCAGCAAGTGCCGCTGCTCCTCCCGCACCATCGTTACCGCTTCGGGATGCGACGAAGCCCCAGAAGCCACTATTCGCTCATCCAGCGGGATGATCTGCCGCCGGCTGCGGTCGCGATGCCAGTTGGCGACCAGATTGTGGGCGATGCGGTACAGCCAAGCCGAGAACGGTACGCCTTGATCCCGGTAGCGGCCGATGTGGTGCATCGCTCGCTGGAAAACACGCTCCGTCAGGTCCTCGGCCTCGTGATGGTCCCCCGTCCGGTAGTAGATGTAGCTATAGATGCGGCGCACGTACCGCGCATACAGTTCTCCGAATGCATCTGGATCCGTGGCGGCCCGTCGGATCAGGTCCAGGTCTTCAGGTTCCTGGCTCATCGCGCCCTGTCCGAGCGCCGCGGCGGTTCGCTTTGTCGCCATAGATGGAAACCCCTCAGTGGGCGAGTCGTTTCCATGATCCCGGAGATTGCATTGTGGCCATCAGAGGCAGGGCTCAGGGCCAGCCAGCAGGGCCACCCCCAAGGAGCTCACGCCCTGCCCGGCTGAGTCCGACCTGGCAGGGTCTGGATTCCCCTCGCTGCGGACATCCTCATAGGCCCGGTTGGGTGCTCCGAGACTAGGGTAAGCGCCGGGGTATACCCCTGGGCCCGAGAACCCCCCTGCGCTTGAGATCGCAAACGGTGGATCCATCTTTTTGAAGTGGCCTCCGACAGGAACAGGTCAAAGCCATCACCGCGGGGCAAGCCAGGTCACCCGACCAAGCGGTATCGCCTCCACGGCCAGAGCGAACTCGCCAATGCTCCTGCTTGTGCCGCCGCATTCAAAGCCCGGATTGCAGACGACCTGAGTCTGTGAGGCGGGAGAAGGCAGGCAGAAGCTTGACTCCGGGGCCGATGAACACCGATCAGCGACCCAGGAGACGGCTCCCTGGCCGGCCACCCCCTAGCTGGTCCCTGGCGTCTCGTTGCCCACTCCCGTCCATCCCGGAACACATGAGGTGCTCCAGAAAGTGAGCAAGTGGATTCGAGGCGAGTATAGCATGACGGTAGGCCTCGGATGCTATACTCCTCATCACCGCAATGCGAACTCTGGTCGCACTTGATCTAGAGACCACCGGATTGGACCCGGCGCGGGACGCCATCATCGAGATCGGCGCCCTGCGCTTCCGTGGAGCGCGCCTGGAGAGGACCTTCTCGAAGCTCGTCAACCCTGGGCGTCCGATCCCTCCCTTCATCACCCAGCTCACCGGCATTGATGACAACATGGTCGCCGACGCACCGAGGCTGACCGCAGTCCTCGACGAGCTAGGAGAACTCATCGGCGATGCGCCCGTGATCGGGCACAACGTTGCCTTCGACCTGTCCTTTCTTCAGCGGCGAGGATTGCTGGGGGATGCCCTGCCCATCGACACCTACGACCTGGCATCGGTCATGCTTCCGACCGTCGGGCGGTACGGGCTGGCGGCGATTGCCCGGCAGCTGGGAGTCCCTGTCCCGTCCTCCCACCGGGCACTTCCCGACGCACAGACGACCCGGCAGGTGTTCCTCAAGCTGGTCGACAAGGCGCGTGAGCTTCCCCAAGCCGTCCTGGAGGAGATCGTCCTGCTCGGCGAGAATGTCGAATGGGGCGGCGGATGGCTATTTGAAGAAGCACTATCAGAAAGGCACCCCAAGGCCGCACCTTCGCCCCTCTCTCCGGGCCAACTGCTGCGCCCAATCGGGGAGGAGCCCGGTCCGGTGCTCCATCCTCGGGATGTTCCTCTGCCGCTCGACATCGAGGAGCTGGCCTCTACCCTGGAACCCGGCGGGCCATTCGCACAGCGGTTTCAAGGGTACGAGCACAGAACAGAGCAGGTAAGCATGCTCCGAGCGGTGGCGCAGGCGCTCTCGGACGGCAAGCACCTGATGGTCGAAGCCGGCACCGGCACCGGCAAGTCAATGGCCTACCTGATCCCGGCGCTCGATTGGGCGACACGCAACGGTCAGCGGGTAGTCGTCTCCACCAACACCATCAACCTGCAAGACCAGCTGCGGAACAAGGACGTGCCCGACCTTTGTCAAGCGTTGGGCCAGGAGTACCGGGTTGCAGTCCTCAAGGGACGCGCCAATTACCTGTGCCCGCGGCGCTTGGACGCGGCGCGCCACCTCGGGCCTCGATCCCCGGAGGAGATGCGGCTGCTGGCCAAGCTGTTGGTCTGGCTTTCGGAAGGCGGCAGCGGCGACCGGACGGAGATCAGCCTGTCCGGGCCGGCGGAGGCCGCTTCCTGGAGCCGGCTGTCGGCAGAAAGCGATGAGTGCACCCCCGAAGCCTGCCAGTCTTACGCCGACGGCATCTGCCCGTACTTCCATGCCCGACGGACGTCGGAGCGGGCGCACCTGGTCATTGTCAACCATGCCCTGCTCCTGGCCGACATCGCCACCGGCAGCCGGGTGATCCCGGAGTACGAGTACCTGATCGTCGATGAGGCGCACCACCTGGAATCGGCCGTCACGAAAGGCATGAGCCTGCAGGTCACGGAGGCGGAACTGAATCGGGCGCTGGCCGAGATCAGCGGCCCGCACGCCGGCTTGCTGGCGATGGCCCGCACCGAGTTCAAGCGTCTGGGCCGCGACCCATCCGGTACCGTGTTTCAGAGCGCGATTCGCGCCTGCAGCGATGATGCGGCCGCCGCCCGAGATCTGGTCACCCGACTGTTCGCGGCGACGTCGAGCTTCATGGCCGACCGGCGGGAGGGTCAGGAGATCAGCCCCTTCGGACAGCAGGAGCGTATCCTTCCTTCCACCCGAACGCTGACCACGTGGTCCGAGGTTGAGCGGGTGTGGGAGGAATTACGCCGCTTCCTGACGGGCCTCGCCCAGAACCTCGCCGACCTCAGCCAGGTTCTTGAAGACAACCTGGCCGGGCAAAGCGACCTGGAAGAGGATCTAGTGGTGTCGTTGCGGACCTCATCGAGAACTGTGGCTTCTGTTCTAGCCAGTCTGGACAGCTTTGTATTCGAGCCGGATTCGCAGACGATCTACTGGATCGAGATCCAGCCCTCGGGAAGCCGGGTCTCCCTCAACGCCGCACCGCTGGAGGTCGGCCCCTTGGTACAGCGTCACCTGTGGCATGCCAAGTCGTGTGTTGTCATGACCTCGGCCACATTGACGACCGCCGGGAGCTTCGACTATCTGAGAGGCCGGCTGAAAGCGGACGAGGCGGACGAGCTGGCCGTCGACTCGCCGTTCGACTACGAGAACTCAACACTCCTGTACCTTGTCAATGACATTCCCGAACCAACCGACCGGCAGTCCTACCAACGCGTGCTCGAACAGGGATTGATCGGCCTCGGCCGTGCTTCGCGCGGCCGGATGCTGGTCTTGTTTACATCCCACGATCAGCTTAGGCGCACGGCCGGCGCCATTACGGCGCCTCTGGCCGGAGACGGAATCCTGGTATTCGACCAGACGGAAGGGGCATCCCGTTACGCCCTGCTTGAACAGTTCCGCACCACGGAGCAGGCTGTCTTGCTCGGCACGCGCTCCTTCTGGGAGGGTGTGGATGTACCTGGCCAGGCGCTCTCGGTCCTGGCGATCGCCCGTCTTCCCTTTGATGTCCCGACCGATCCGATCATCGCCGCCCGGGCCGAGTCTTTCGACTCCCCGTTCGACGAGTACCATGTCCCGGAGGCGATCCTTCGCTTCCGCCAGGGGTTCGGCCGACTGATTCGTTCTCGGTCCGATCGCGGCGTGGTGGTCTGTCTCGATCGCCGCATCCTCTCCAAGCGGTATGGCCAGGCCTTCTTGCGGTCTCTACCACGCTGCACGCAGCGGGTGGGACCGATGGCCGATCTGCCGCGCGCCGCAGCTCGCTGGCTTGGAAGCTGAGGTCCCTGCTCTCACCCGCGCCCCGATGCCTGCGCCGGCTCCGCTCCCAGGACGAGACCCCCACCCCATCGTCTTCGACGGGCGGAAGCCTCCCCCGGCGCCGGGCAATGAACAGGCTTAGGTAGATATGAGACCAAGAGAGCAGCACTTGCCTTTGTGTGGGCAGCCCGGCTTCCATCCGTCGAACCCCCACCCCCGTCCCTGGCGACACCTGCACCCCCTGGCACCGCCCGCCAGGGCAGGTGCGCCGCGCACCGCAGGCCGTTTCGCCCCGAAAGGCCGACGGGGCTTGCGGCCCGAACGGGGTGAGCATCCCCTAGCGATCGCGCAGCATCCCGTAGCGATCGCGTAGCATCCCGTAGCGATCGCGTAGCATCCCGTAGCGATCGCGAAGCATCCCGTAGCGAAGCGGAGGGAAGCGGAGGGAAGCGGAGGGGGTCGCGCAGCACCTTGGAAGGGCTCCCCCCTGCGTGAGGACGACCGCAATGCAGCCGGGGCCTGGGGGTGAGGCCGGAAGGAAGTCTGTCCTGTTACCCATAGGCGAGATCGCCTCCCGCCACATGTCCTGCCGGGATGGCAGGTGGCGATTGCAGCGTGTCTCATCCGTCCTGAACCCGGACAGGCAATTGACCCCTCGAAGCCGGGGAAGATATAATCGATTCGATGTCCACTACCGGGAGAAAGCCGTTGTGATCGACGTCAATGACCTGCGCAAGGGCGTGACCTTTGAGTTCGACCGTAACTTGTACAAAGTCCTGGAATACTCGCACCACAAGCCAGGTCGGGGCAACGCGACCATCCGCACCAAGCTCCGCGACTTGCGGAGCGGCGCGGTCATCGAGCGAACGTTTTCCTCGGGCGACCGCGTCCAGGATGTCCGGCTCGACTATCATATGGTGCAGTACCTGTACGGCGACGGCGATCTGTTCCATTTCATGGATACCGAGACCTATGAACAGCCCGTGCTCAACCGTTCCGTTCTCGCCGATGCGGTCGAGTATCTGAAGGAAGGCCTTGAGGTCAAGCTCACGTTCTACGGCACGGAGCCCCTCGATGTCGAGCTCCCGACCGCGGTCGACCTGAAGGTGGTGGAGGCTGAGTTCGCAGTCAAGGGCGACACCGCCACGGGCGCCACCAAGAGCGTCGTGACCGAGACCGGGCTGAAGGTTCAGGTGCCGCTGTTCGTCGAATCCGGATCCACCATCCGCGTGGATACCCGGACCGGGCAGTATCTCACCCGAGTCTGACGCACCCAGGGCGGTCTCTTGCGCACACCAGCCGGGACGGAGTGCCCGTTCTACTACGCCGATTTCCACCGCGGCCAAAACCGCCAGGAATGCCGCCTGATCGATCGCAACCCGAACGGCGGGACCTGGTCGCCGGATCTGTGCGTCAAGTGCAGCATTCCTCGCATCCTGAGGTCCAACGGCTGCCCGAATCTCGTCTTGGAGGCCCGCGCCCAGAAAGGGCTGCTCGGGATGGGGAGGCGGGTCGAGATACGGGCTAGCTGCACCCAATCGGGCGGCCCGGTGACCGAGCCGGAGGTCGGTTGCGGCCAGTGCCATGTCCCCCCCACCTTCCCTCCCCAGGCCTGATGGCGTGATCCGGGCTGTCCTGTTCGACCTCGACGACACGCTTCTCTCAAACAACATGGGGCGGTTCCTGCCGGCCTACCTGCAACTGATCTCCACCGCCCTGGCCGACCACCTGCCACCCGAGCGTACGGTTGCCGAGCTCCTGCGCGGAACGAAGGCGATGCTCGACAACCACGACCCCGAGAAAACGCTTCAACAGGTATTCGGCGAAGTGTTCTATCCTGCGCTGGGAGCCGATGAGCAGTCGCTGGCGCCGCATTTCGAGGCGTTCTATCGGGGTCGGTTTGAGGAGCTGCGCGCGCTTACCTCGCCTTGCAGCCAGGCGGGCGCAGTCGTGCATGCCGTCGCCGCCAGCGGCCGGGCGGTGGCCATTGCGACCAACCCTATGATGCCCCGCCTGGCGGTCCTGGCACGCCTGCGGTGGGCGGGAGTCCCATCGGGCATGATCCCCTACGCGGCCATCGCCAGCTTCGAGCGATTCCACTTCGCCAAACCGGACCCGGCCTATCTGGCCGAAATGACCGGGAGGATCGGCGTGGCGCCGCAGGAGGCGGCGATGGTCGGCAATGACCCGCAGGAGGATATCGCGCCGGCGAGACTCCTCGGCATGCCGACCTACCTTGTTACATCTGCTGGCTCGGGCCAAGGCACCGGTCGGCTCGAGGGCGTCCCCGACTGGATTGCCTCATTGGAAGCGGGGGCGCCGGCAGCGGTCGACACCGCCGAGGCGGTCGCGGCCAGACTGCGCGGTTACCTGGCGGCCTTCCGACACTTGCTGGCCGACTTGGCGAGTGACAGCTGGACCGCCTCCCCGTCTCCCGATGCCTGGTGCGCAACAGAAATCCTCTGCCACCTGCGGGATGTCGAGCGTGAGATCAACCTGCCTCGCCTTCAGACGATGATTGCACAAGACGAACCCTTCCTCGTGGCACCGGACTCGGACCAATGGGCCGTCCCGCGCGGCTACCGCCGGCAGTCCGGCCCGAACGCATTGCAGGAATTCACCTCGGCCAGAAAGGAGCTGCTCTCTCGCCTGCCGTCGCTGGACTCTGTCCTGTGGGAGCGGAAGGCGTGGCATGCCGTTCTGGGACCGACGAGACTGCGCGAGTTGTTGGCGATCGTTGCCGAGCACGACCTGCTCCACCTGCAGCAGCTTCTGCAGACGGTCCCCGGTCTGCCAGACTGATCGCCAGGGGCCACGTAGAAGCCACGGCCCGGCCGGGCGCCACCTGGCATCGATCCGGACGGTCAGCAAGCAGGGTACACCAGCCGGTTAGAGCCCCGCTGGCCTGAAAAACGCGCTCGCGCCGGGAGGCCTCCTTTACACTCCCTTGGCCGCTGGATATAATCCCCCGAGGGGAAGTGCTGGAACTGGCAGACAGGCGTGACTTAGAATCACGTGCCGCGAGGCGTGAGGGTTCAAGTCCCTCCTTCCCCACCTGGTGCGCGGCCTTTGGTCCAGGGTGGCAATCCACGGCGTCGCCGCACCACGAGCCTGAGACGGCGGTGCTCACGAGAAAGGCGTGTCTTTGAACATCGAGAAGCAAGGCCTGGAGGACTGCCAGGTGCAGCTGACCGTAGAGGTGCCGGGCGATCGGCTGCAGTCGGCGATGCGCGTGGCGGCGCGCCGACTCAGCGACCGCACGCGTATCCCGGGCTTCCGCCCGGGGAAGGCACCCTACGAAATGGTGGTGCGCAAAGTTGGCGAAGAAGCCGTCTTTGATGAGGCGCTCGACCAACTCGGCCAGGATGTGTATCGCGAAGCCTTGAGGGAATCCCAGATCGAACCCTATGCCCCGGGCTCGCTCGAGGAACTGGTCAGCCGGGAACCCCTGGTGCTGCGGTATGTCGTCCCCCTCGATCCCGAGGTCGAGATCGGGGACTACCGGAGCCTCAGGTTGACCTTCGAGCCGGAATCGGTGTCGGACGAGTCATTGGACGCCTTCCTCGAAGAGCTTCGCCAGCGTCAGGCGCTGATCGAGCCGGTCAGCCGCCCGGCACAGATGGGCGACGTCGTCGATCTCAAGGTACGCGCCTCGCTCCGTCCTGGCGAGGGCGAAACGCTATCGACGCTGTTGGATGAACAGGAGGTCCCACTGCTGCTGGCCGATGAGACCGACTGGCCATTCAAAGGCGTGGCGCCGCTGCTTGAAGCGATCTCGGCGGATGAACAGCGCAATCTGCTGCACGCCTTTCCGCAGGACTACCCCAACGAAAGCTTGCGCGGCCGGGAGGCGGAGTTCGACGTCCGCTGCCTGCAGGTCAGGTCGCGCACTCTCCCAGAGTGGACGGACGACTTCGCCCGCAGCCTGGGGGAGTTCAGCGACCTACTCGACCTTCGGGTCAAGGCTCGGCAGTCGCTGCAGGCGCAGGCCAAGCAGGCGACGGAGAGGGAGTATGCGCAGCGCGTCGTCGAGCAGGTGGTTGAGGCGGCGACCGTCAAGTTCCCGCCGGTCCTCCTGCGCGAAGAGGAAGACAGCATGCTGCGTGATCTCGAGCGCCGGCTGCGCAGCCAAAACCTCAGTCTGGACGACTACCTGCGAATCGAGCGCAAGACCGTCGACGAGCTGAGGGCGGAGATCGCCCCCGACGCCGCCCGCCGCGTGCGCCGGGCGCTGGTCATCGGCAGGGTGATTCGCCAGGAAGGCCTCGCCGTCAGCGACGAGGAGATCCACAAACACATCGAGGACTTCGTGTCCAGCATCGAGGATCCCTCCGGCAACCTACGGCAGGCGTTCGAGACGCCAGCCGGTCACCAGCGGATCGCCACCGACCTGCTTTATGACAAGGGGGTCGATCGATTGGTGTCCTACGCCAAAGGGGAATCCATCGTGCCCGACGAGTCCGCCGGCGGGCAGACCGACCTCAGCCAGGAGCGCAAGGAGCAAACCACATGACAATTGCTGATCCCATGGCCCTGATCCCGATGGTGATCGAGAGCACGGGCCGAGGCGAAAGGGCCTACGACATCTATTCGCTGCTGCTCAAGGAGCGCATCATCTTCCTTGGCACGCCGATCAACGATCAGGTGGCGAACCTGATGGTGGCCCAGCTGCTCTACCTCGACAACGAAGACCCGGAGCGGCAGATCCACATGTACATCAACTCCCCCGGCGGCCAGATCTACGCCGGCCTGGCTGTCTACGA